>JAYOBL010000079.1:2325-10381 GCA_038104835.1 Gammaproteobacteria bacterium
TGCTGATGAAAGAGCGACGAAGAAAGGTAAATAACGGTAAGAAATTTTGTCGATCAGCCTGACCTGCCGACACGGCGCGAGTCTGCAATCCTGCTCGAAACCAAGGGGGCCAGTGGCGCGTGACAATCTTCGACCTTGCCTGTCCCTGCGCTAAGCACATGCACGTCGTAAGACGCTCGTGTATATTTGGCAGAATCGCAGCGCGAGCAGCGGCACTCTCACAAACCCGACACGAGCAGATTCCAAGACATGACAGACCAAACTGATAGCAGCAAGACAGACCTTCGCAAGCACTCCAAACTCGTCGTCGACGGCGTAGAGCAAGCCCCCAGCAGAGCTATGCTGCGCGCCGCGGGCTTCACCGACAGCGATTTCAAAAAGCCGCAGATCGGCGTTTGCTCAACATGGAGCATGGTCACTCCCTGCAATATGCATATCAACAAACTGGCGGAAGACGTCAACAGAGCAGCGGATGCCGCCGGCGGCAAGGGCATCATTTACAGCGCCCCCACCATCTCCGACGGTATCTCAATGGGCACCGAGGGCATGAAATACTCGCTCGTGTCGCGGGAAGTGATCGCTGACAGTGTCGAGACAGTGTCGGGCTGTATGGGTCACGACGGCATAATAGCCATAGGCGGCTGTGACAAGAATATGCCGGGACTCCTCATGGGGCTTTCGCGCCTTAACCGCCCATCTATTTTCGTCTACGGCGGCACGATTCAACCAGGCCCCAATCACACCAACGTGGTCTCGGTTTTCGAAGCGGTCGGCGGCCACGCAGCGGGCAAAGTTTCCGACATCGAATTGAAAAACATAGAAGACACAGCAATACCTGGACCGGGATCCTGCGGCGGCATGTATACAGCAAACACTATGGCCTCGGCTATCGAGGCTATGGGTATGAGCCTGCCCAATTCCTCTGCCCAGGATGCTATTTCGCAAGAGAAGCAACAGGACTGTTTAGACGCTGGCAAGGCCATCATGCACTTGGTAGAACACGACATTAAACCGTCAGACATCATGACCCGCGCCGCTTTCGAGAACGCCATTAAGGTAGTTATCGCGCTCGGCGGCTCTACCAATGCAGTCCTTCACCTCATTGCAATGGCCTTCACCGCGGGAGTTGAGCTCGAGCTCGACGATTTCACCCGCTTAGGCAAGGCCACGCCAATGGTTGCCGATCTCAAACCAAGCGGCAAATACCTTATGTCCGAACTCATCAAGATCGGCGGCATACAGCCACTTATGAAAACAATGCTAGACGCAGGCATGCTCGACGGCAGCTGCATGACGGTAACCGGCAAGACACTCGCGGAGAATCTCGCCAGCGTCGCGCCCTACCCCGAGGGCCAGGACATTATTCGCCCCTTCGACAAGCCTATTAAGAAAGACAGCCACCTGTGCGTTCTAAAAGGCAATCTCGCCCCCGGCGGCGCGGTGGCCAAAATCACTGGCAAGGAAGGAGTGTCCTTCACCGGCAGCGCGCGCGTCTACGACTCTGAAGAAGAATGTCTTAAGGGTGTTCTCGACGGCAGCGTAGTGGCAGGCGATGTCTTGGTTATCCGCTTCGAAGGCCCTCGTGGAGCTCCAGGTATGCGTGAAATGCTCAGCCCTACTTCGGCGATTATGGGCAAGGGCCTTGGCCAGGAGATCGCTCTCATTACCGACGGCCGCTTCTCTGGGGGTAGTCACGGCTTCGTAGTAGGCCACGTCACGCCAGAGGCAAGCGAGGGCGGACCAATTGCCATAGTGGAAACCGGCGACAAAATTTCTATCGACGCCGATGCTAACACCGTGCAGCTGCACTTGAGCGATGAGGAAATCGCCGCTCGCCTAGCTAAATGGGAAAAGCCTGCGCCCCGCTACACACGCGGAGTGCTCGCAAAATATGCGGCGGCTGTAGCCTCGGCCAGCGAAGGTGCGGTGACTGACAAGTATTTAGAAAAGTAAGAACGGCTTAGCAGTAAGCCGCAGAGACCACGCAGTAATAACACCAACGAGAAATCGCCGTGGATGCTTTTTTCCTGAGCCTCGCTGCTGCAATTGAGGGCAGCGCATTGCAAGCGGGCGCCCTATGGGCGCTGCGCTCTATTCCGGGCTTTCCGCCCATTATCCAGACGCTGCACATACTTGGCATCGCCGCCGTTATGGGCAGCGTCGTGATGATAAATCTGCGCATGATTGGACTCGCCCTGCCAAGCCAAGAGCTTGGAGAGATGAGCCGACGTCTTACTCCGTGGCTCTGGTGGGCGCTTGGCAGCAATCTATTCTCTGGTGGATTCTTCCTGTTCGCACGACCCTACCGCTATTTCGACAACCCTGTGTTCCTCTGGAAGATCGGCTTTATGGTGCCAGCAATCGGGATAAGCTTTTTCCTCTGGCGTGCCATTCAAAGCGCCCAAGCTTGGACCTTGCAAACAAGCACTCCGCTGCGAGGCAAGCTGCTCGCCCTTCTCTGCTTAGGGCTGTGGGTGATGACTGCTATGGCGGGGCGCTGGATAGCCTATGCTGAGTATCTGTTCTACCCTGCTTAAACCAAACACTAATAAGCTGGCTTTGATCACCGCAGAATAAGAATAGAAAGATGACAGGGAATCAAATGATCGACTCATTCCTCAATGCCCCCTTCTGGATAGAAATAGAAAACTGGCCTCTAGCCTGGGAGATTGGCGGCACCGCTTGGTTTCCTTTTCTAGAGTCGGTCCATGTTATCGCTGCAGCGCTAGTGGTGGGTGCAATCGCCACAGTCGATCTCCGCCTGCTAGGCCTTGCAGCCTTGCGCTATCCGATCGCCACGCTCAATCGCGAAATTCTGCCCTGGGTGTGGGGCGCATTTATCGTAGCCACGGTGACTGGTTTAGGCATGTTCATCACCCGCGCAGCTTCCCACGTGGTTAATCCGGCGTTTCAATACAAGCTACTGCTTTTGTGTCTTGCGGGCATAAATATGGCCCTGCTGCATAGAGCTCTTCGGAAACTAGAGTCGACTCAGACACAGCCAATCGAGACAGCCTTGTCCTTACGTATCGCCGGGGCCAGCTCTCTCATACTCTGGTGCGCAGTGATGCTCGCCGGGCGCTGGGTGGGCCATATCGTTTAATACCCTCAGGGGGATCCACTAGCGCCAGTAGGCAAGAGGCAAGAGCCAAGAGCCAAGAGAAAAACCGCAACACCCCGTACCAAGGCCGAGCCAGCAACAAGATAAGACGGGAGAGGTGCATTGAAACGACTCATTATCCTTGCGGACGGCACATGGGGTTCTCCCAACAGCCGTAGCCCAAGCAACGTGCTGAGACTTGCCCGCGCCTGCGCGCAGCGCCAAGGCAAAATCGAACAGGTTGTTTTTTATGACTGGGGCATCGCAAGCGAGTCCGCCATGGGCACCGAGGCGCTTAGCGGCAAAGGAATCGATAAAAATATACAAGACTGTTATCGGTTTCTTGTTCACAACTATACGCCCGGTGACGAATTGTTTTTCTTCGGCTTTAGCCGCGGCGCCTATACTATTCGCTCTCTTTGCGGATTGATTCGTAATAGCGGGCTACTGCTATCGATTCACGCTAAGCGAATTCAAGAAGCGTATTCGCTCTATCGTCTGCGCGGCAAAAGCGCAGCGCCGCGCTCGAGTAAAGCGGCAAAGTTTCGCGCCAACTATTGTCACGCAGACAGAACGCAAATTCACTTCCTGGGAGTGTGGGACACCGTCGGCGCCCTCGGAATACCAGTGCCGTTTTGGGGCAGTCTCGGCAAACGCCATTTTCTTTTCCACGACACGGCACTCAGCAGTAGTGTGACGCATGCGCGTCATGGACTCGCCCTAGATGAACGCCGTGAAGACTTCGAACCCTGCCTATGGCAGGAGAAGTCTTGCGTCGACTCGAAACAGGTTTGGTTCTCAGGTGCGCATGGAGACATTGGTGGCGGCATCGAATCCGGCTTCGCTGACACGAGCCTAGCGTGGCTAGCATGCGAAGCACAGGCCTGTGGACTTGAGCTTACCCACGAGGCCGCGATTACTCGCCTCATAGACCAATCTGCTCGAGGCCAACATGCGCAGCCTGCTAATCTGCGAAACTCAGCGAGGGGCTTGTTTGCCCTTCGCCCGAAGGCTAGTCGACAGATACAGGGGGCAATCCATCGCAGCGCAGTGACACGCTACCAGCAAGACATAGATAACTACCGCCGCCGGGCGCAGGCACTGAAAACGCTGCTGGCGAGCGTCGATGGTGACTGGAACAGGCTCGCGATCGAAGAATAAGCACGGTAGTCTCCAACACTCAAAAAAGAACGATGGAAAAGCTTTGAACAAAACGCGACTCAAGCAGGCAGAACGCTGGTTTCTAAACCAGTACCCTGGGGGTTTTGCCGACCCCGAGCTGGCCGTAATAGGCAAGAAACACAGGCTAGACAAAATGCAAAACTTTGTGGGTGAGCAACTAGCCAGGAAAAAGTTCCGCGACACTGATGAGATTCTCGAGAGCTGGATAAAACTTGTCAGCCGCGCCTCACTAGTTTCTGTATTCGAAAAACCCAAGTTTAGAGACCTCATTCACTCGCTAGAGGCGAAGGAGAAAAACAGGCTTACCGCGGGCTTGAAAGCTCAGCTCTATGGGGATTCGCAGAAAGGCTTCGAACAGATTCTCGCTGTCCTCTTGAGCTATAAATTCGCCAAATGGTCAATCGTCAGTCTCGCGCCAGTGTACGCTCAGCCGCAAGCCGAGGTGTTCGTAAAGCCCACAACAGCTAAGGGCATCATCGCCCAGTTCGAGCTCGAGGGGTTGCATTATCGACCCCAGCCCAGCTGGGAGTTCTATGTAGGGTTTAAAAGACAAGTGTTACTCATGCGCGACCTAGTAGACCCTAGCCTTGCACCCAATACGCCGGCATTCACTGGGTTCTTAATGATGGCTATGCGCGCGGGGGAGCGGACCACACCTGAGCGAAGTTAAGGCTTATTTACTGCTCCATAATGCAAGTGGACAAAAACAAAAAGAAGAGGCAAGCCTTAGAGATAAGGCGCGACAAGCTCCTCGCTAAGCTCCCATAGGCGTTCCGCGTCGGCGTCGGTCGCATGCGCAGCCACCCGCGGCTGGCGCCGTTCGTAAAAATAGTTCCCATCGGCGCCGACGCTTGCCGCGTCATCGGAGCTTGCGAGCCAAATAAACGTGTCGGCGCCACGCTTCACGCTAACCATGAACGGATACAGCACGAAGCCAAGACAACGAGCGAGCATCCCCCCTTTGCGCCAGATTGGCGTTCGCACTGCTCCGGGATGAAATGAGCTGCTTACAATATTGTGCTCGCCAACGCGGCGTTGAAGCTCCCGCGCCGTTAGCAGGTTCATGAGCTTCGAGCGGCCATAGGCAACCAGTGTTTTATAGCCTTTGCGAAGACCAAGATCGTCAAAGTCTAACGGGCTGTTGGTATGCCCGTAGGAGCTTGTAAACACGACCCTAGCTAAGCCGCTCTGCGACGCCCTTTCGAGCGCCGGCATAAGTTTCTTGGTGAGCAGAAAAGACGAGAGATGATTAGTCACCAACGTTGTTTCGAAACCTTCCTTGGTTTCCGTGCGACTGCCATTGGCGCCGCCGGCGTTATTGCACAACACGTCGATCTTTAGAAAATCTGCCAACAGCCTATCGGCGACGGCACTCACACTGGCCAGCGAGCTAAAATCAGCCAGATAGAGCTGACCTTGATCGTTGCCGGTTAGCGCCTCTATTTTCGCTAAAGCCGCCCTACCCTTTGCCTCGCTACGGCAAAGCAGCACCAATCGCGCACCGCGTGCGGCGAAATCTAGCGCTGCCTCAAAACCTATACCGCTGTTACCTCCGCTAACTACGTAAACCTTACCCGCTAAATCCTGCTGCGCTGCTTTCATATTGCTCTCTTTGTGTCTTGTCTGTGTTCTGTCTAATTTCTGTCTGAGTTTCGTCCGCACAATCATGCTAGCAACCGAGGTAAGTGAAGCTGCCTGCCAACCAAGAAAACCGCGCTAGTATGAAAGCCAAGTTATCGCCCGATAACCCTTTCACTTCTGGAGTCAAGCCGAACCATACCGACTAGGGTGTACTTGATGTTCACCGGACATGCCGCTATTTTGCTATGCCAAGACTATCAACGCCAGCCTGACAGCGACGCCTGTTAGCTTTATGTGAGGGAATGAGCATGGATACCAAAACCGCCGAGAAACGAGCCGCTTTTACGCGCTTTGACGAGTGCTCAAAAGACGATGCTGAAATCATACTCGAGCAGTACACCGAATTCGCTCAGGGGGTCGCAGATCGCGTTCTTGATCACCTGCGCCTGTTGGATGGCGACTTCGGTGGCTTTAACGTCGACCGACTAGAACACAGTCTGCAAACAGCCACCCGCGCGCTGCGCGATGGTCGCGATGAAGAATATGTGGTGTGCGCACTGCTGCACGACATAGGCGACACCCTTGGCACCTATGACCACGGCGGCCTCGCCGCTGCCATCCTCAAGCCTTTTGTCAGTGAGGCAAACCATTGGATGCTGCAGAATCATCCAGTCTTCCAGGGGTATTACTACTTCGACCACCTGGGCGGCAATAAGGATGCTCGGGACAAGTTCGCTGACCATCCTCACTACGAGCACACACGGGAATTTGTTGAACGCTACGACATGCCAGCGTTCGATAGCGAATACAACAGCCTTACGCTGGAAGACTTCGCGCCCATGGTTCGTCGAGTCATGAGTAAAGACGCCGTCCCAGCCGGCTAAAGCACCCCTCTTCAATTCGAGCACCCAAGGACACCTAAATAATGGCCAATAACCACGGCAAGAAACCCGCGAAAAAAGAAACGGCACAGCAGCCAAGCGCGCCAATTAGCCGCTTCCCTATCCCGCCGCTTAAGGATATGGAGCCGGACATTCGGCAGCGCATAGAGGCGGTACAGGCTAAGTCCGGCTTTGTTCCCAATATTTTCTTGGCTCTCGCCCACAGACCGGAGGAATTTCGCGCCTTTTTCGCCTTTCATGATGCCTTGGTTGATAAGGACGAAGGACTGAGTAAGGCCGAGCGCGAAATGATTATTGTAATGACCTCCGCTCTAAACCAGTGCCTCTACTGTGTCGTTGCCCACGGCGCGATCCTGCGCATTCGCGCAAAAGACCCGCTGCTCGCCGACAAACTGGCAACAAACTATCTTAAGGCCGACCTCGAGCCGCGCCAGCGCGTCATGCTCGACTATGCAAGCAAAGTTTGCATGGCAGCCGACAGCATAGACGATGAAGACTTTGAGGCACTCGAAGAGGTCGGTTTCGATCAGGACGAAATCTGGGACATCGGCGCCATTGCCGCGCTGTTTGCGCTTTCTAATCGACTGGCTAATGTCGCTAGCATTCAGCCCAACACCGAATTCTATACGCTGGGTCGCTAGCGCTTAGCGCCGCTGCATCCGGAGCGAGGGCTATATGACCGCAGGCTTTACCATTACCGCACTCAATGATGCCAGCGAGTCGGAAAATCGAATGCACAGCGACGAGGTCGCGGCGCGCTACGGTTTTTCCGGCGCACTGGTGAGCGGCGTCAACGTGTTTGGCTATATGACACAGCCACTCGTGGCGACACAGGGTCCCGACTGGTTTCAGCAACGGGGCTTTAACGTGCGCTTCCTGCTCCCGGCCTATGAGCACGACGAAATCTCGATCGAGAGTCGCCCCAGCGATGAAGCCGCCGCAAAACTCACTACCCACGCGAGCAATCAACACGGCACTTTACTCGCAGTGCTTGAATCTTGGAGCGGCGCTGAACTGGATAGCTGCAGCGCTGAGGCGCTACAGACTAGAGCAGACAGTGAGGCTGGCAACTATGTCGAACAAGATAGACCCTTAATAAACTGGGAGAACATCGAGCTTGATAAGCCCGCGCCCATTTGGCACTGGATGCCTAGCAGCGAGGAAAACCAGAAGCATGTACAGGCGCAGCGAGACAGTGCAACTTGCTACCAAGCGGGCAGCGGTAGCGAGATCGTGCATCCCTACTACCTTTTGGACACCTGCAACAAAGCGTTGATGCGTATGTTCGTCC
>JAYOBL010000080.1:0-7998 GCA_038104835.1 Gammaproteobacteria bacterium
CCGTTGACTACTTCAACATCGAACTGGAAAACCGCATCGCGGCGACCGGTACGATCGACATCTCTAGCCGTGCAGCTATCGCCGGCGTCGGTTGTCCTACTGCCCTGGCTGCGGGAAGCAACCTCGCTCTCTGCTTGCAGGAAGCGGGCGTACCTGGCGCAGCTGACCTAAGCTCGGTCTCGTTCTACACTAACGACTTCGCTACCACTACTCAGGGTATCGACTTTGTTGCTACGTGGAACCTCGACTTCGGCAACATGGGTAACGGCGTGCTGAACGCCGCATGGAACTGGACAGAGACTGAAGTAGATAACGCTGGCCAAGAAGTTAACCGCAACCGTGTTGTAGGCCTGGAAAACCAGAACCCGCAAAACCGTGGCGTGTTCACTTACAACCACTTCATCAATGACTTCCGCCTCCTCGCGCGTCTCCGTACGTACGATGACTGGATTGACTCAGGCTGGAGCGGCGACACAACTCCACGCGGAGCGGATGGCCTTGGCTACACGATCAACTGTGGCTTCAACACTGATAACTGCTTCAGTGGCGAAAACGTAGTCGACCTTGAAGCGGCCTACACTTGGAACGACAACTACACCTTCGTAGTTGGCGCGAACAACGCGTTCGACCAAGATGCAGCTATCAACCAGAACAACCTCGACGGCACTATCGGTGACGGCAGCCTGTACGCAGGTAGCACACCTTGGGGCACAGAAGGCGCGTTCTACTACGCACGAGTCCGCGTAGACTTCTAAGTCGCGTGGCCTACCCTTGCGGGTAGGCCATCGATTGAGAAAAAGTAAAAGAGGAGACACAGCAATGTGTCTCCTCTTTTTTATTCCCTATTTTTATTCACGCTTTTTGTCCAAGCTTTTTCGCTCTCATTTTTGGCCCTCTTTTCCCATCCGCTTCTTCTTTCCACCTCGTCTCTCCACCTCCTACCTCCACTTCTTCTATCCGCCTCACGGTGGTACTCGCTGCTGATCTAAGCGAGAATCGGGCTTTGATTTTTTCGAGCCCTAAACTATGCCCTGCATAACTTACACCCTTAGCACTCACCTTTTGCTGAGCTTTCCATCATGATTTTCGCAAACAAAGCCCAATCAATAATCTCGCGCAAATCGCTTCGCTTCTTTGGCCTCAGCGTTCTTATTAGCCTGCAGGCCTGTTCACAGGATGCCGAGCCACCCGAGCTTAGCGCGGCGCCGCAGACGATAATTAGCAATGCACAGATCTACACGTTTGCATGGGATGAACCCGATGGCGAGGGCATTCCGGCGGACAGTGCACCTCAAAACGGGGGGCGCTGGCAGGCCGACGCGCAGGCGCTAGCGATCACCGATGGCATCATTAGCGCAATGGGCAATAATGACGAAGTCCTTGCTCTGGCGGGGGAATCTAGCAAGCTCATCGATGCCGGTGGGGCGACAATTCTTCCCGGCTTCACGGACTCCCACACGCACATAGAAGAGCTTGGCGCGACGCTTGATGACGTAGATCTCAAAGGCGTTGCAGATGAAGCTGAGGCTGTGGCCCGCGTTGTCGCTCATATGCAAACTAATGAGATTCCCGCGGGACAATGGATAGTCGCACGGGGCTGGGACGACGGACTGTGGGCAGACCGCTACCCAAGCCACCACAGCCTCACCGCCGCGGTGCCGAATAATCCAGTGCTCATGGACGGTACCAACGGCTTTGGCGCTTGGGGTAATAAGCTTGCCATGGACGCGGCGGGAATTATCGCCGGAGCGCCCGACCCCGTAGGTGGAGAAATACTGCGTGATGCCAATGGCGAGCCGACCGGCGCCGTGCGTAATCGCGGCGTCGCACTTTACCGCAGCGCAGTGCCACCGCTGAGCGAAGCGCGGCTGCAACGGCGCCTGGTGAATGGTCTCAAGCTGATGGCGGATGCCGGCTATACTGCGGTGCATCATGCCGGGGTCGACACCCCCTTATTGGCGGCCTATGAAGCCCTAGCCGAGCGCGATGAACTTCCCCTAAGGGTTTACGCCATGATAAGCGGCCGCGATAAGCCACTCATGGAGCAGTGGTTGACCCGGGGCCCCTCGGCGCTTGGTGAGGAGAGCAAACTCTTCGTGAAATCTGTGAAAGGCTATTACGACGGTTCACTCGGCGCGCGGGGCGCAAAGCTCATCGCCGAGTACAACGATCGCCCGGGCCATCATGGCGTTTCAGGCGAGGACTATGGCTTCTTCACCGAAGAGATTAGCGCCATGCTGCAGGCCGGTTTTCAGATCAATGTCCACGCAATCGGCGACGGCGGCAACCGCGAGGTGCTGCACTTCCTGCGCGATAACTTCGCCCTAAACCCTGCCTTGCAGGCCAATCGCCACCGCATCGAACACGCCCAGGTTGTGCATCCAGACGACTTTGCGCTTTACGACGAACTGGATGTTATCGCCTCCGTGCAACCGCCTTTTGTTGCAGAGGACAAGGTGTGGACCGAGGATCGAATCGGTCACGCGCGCTCAGCTGGTGCCTACGCATGGCGCAGTTTCCGCCGTCACAACACCCCGCTCGCCTTCGGCTCCGACCTGATGGGCTACGACTGGAATTTATTCTACGGCCTGCATTCGGCTATCACGCGCCAAAGCACGGACTCACAGCCCCCGGGAGGCTGGTTTCCTGAGGAGAAGCTCACGGTTGAGGAGTCCATCCGCGGCTACACCACCGGCGCAGCCTACGCGGCATTCCTAGAAGACCACGCAGGCAGTCTAGAGGTAGGTAAGTGGGCAGACCTTACGGTTGTCGACCTCGACCCTTTCGCAGTCGTGGCCGAAGACCCCGCCGCGCTATTAGACGGCCGCGTGCTGATGACCTGGGTTGCTGGTGAGCTAATCGCGGGCGAGCTGAGCGAGTAGAGCGCTCGCCAGCCAAAGCGCACTCACAGCAGAGTCTGCCAGCCCCCGCCCAGCGCGCGGTAAAGACCCACAAGGGCCTGCGCCGTGGCGGTCTCGCTGTCAATTAAAGCCGATTTACGCGCGAGATAAGCGCGACGCGTAGCCAGTACAGGCAACGCGTCCGCCAGACCCTGCTCCTGCAGAACTCCTGCTGCGCTAACCGCGACCTGCGCACTTTGCTGGGCCTCAGCCAATGCTCGGCGCTGCAATTGCGCCTGTGCGTAGCGTGTGAGCCCTGTTTCGACCTCGGCCAAAGCCGTTAACACCGCCTGCTCGAATCGCGCCTGCGCCGCTTCACGCTCGGCTCGCGCCGATTCGATTGCCGCATTGACTGCGCCGCCGGCGAACACCGGAAAGATCAGATTAGGGGTGAAAGCCCAATTCCTGCTGCCGCTGGCGAAGATGTCCGCGAAGTCGACGCTCTCCTGCCCCGCATTGCCGGTTAAGGAGAGATTCGGATATCGCGCCGCCTGCGCCGACCCCACCTGCGCATTGGCGGCTACCAGCTCAAGCTCCGCCGCACGCACGTCGCTGCGCCGCGCCAGCAGTTCGATCGGTAATCCCGCGGGCACGGTCTGTTCGAGTCGCAGACTACGCTGCTCGCCGTCTAGCGCCTCGAGTTCTGCCAGCATTGAGCCTACGTCTTTACCGAGCAATATTCCGAGCCCCGCCGCCGACTCACGCTCGGCGCTGCGCAGCGGTGGCAGGCTGGCGCGCGCAATCGCCAGCGCGGCATTGGCGTTGGCGACCTCCACAGCAGACGCGAGCCCCAGACGACCGCGTGCCTGAATGAGCTTAGTTTCTTGCTCCTCAACGGCAATGAGTTCCTCAACGAGCAGTCGCTGTGCCTGCAGGCCGCGCCACTGTAAATAACTATTGGCCGTTGCGGCCGCCACCGAAAGGGCTGCTGCGCGCAGCTGCTGCTCTGTCGCTAGCTCGCCGACTATCGCGGCTTCACGGGCGCGGCGGTTGCGACCGAACAGGTCAAGCTCCCAGCTCGCCTGTACTCCTAGCGAGCTCGCCTCGCCCGTGAGCGAGGCGAAGCCGGCGTTAGCGAGCGGCGCGACAGGATTGGCACCGTTACCACTGAGCTTGAAGCGCTGATTGCCCGCCGTCGCATTCAGCAGCGGCAGCAAGAGCGCTGTCGCGCTGCGTCGCCGCGCGGTGGCCGCACGCAGACGCGCCCGCGCCTGTCGAAGATCGAGATTCGAAGCCCCTGCCTCTTCAACGAAGCGGTTTAAAGCAGGATCGCCAAGCGTTTGCCACCAGCGCGAATCCGTCTGGGCCTCAGCCTCGGTGGCGGCCTGCGAAAAACTTTCGGGAAGATTGAGCTCAGCACGCTCATAGTCTTTGCCCATACTACAGGCGCCGAGGGCAAAGCCAATTAGACAGAGACTCCCAAGTTTCATCCAAGATACCGGTTTAGTGTGTTTGAAGGACGAGCGCTTCATGCTGTGACTCCTTGCGCAACCGACTCCGAGCCGCGCTGGCCTCGCTGCAGAAGGGCATAGCTCGCCGGAACCATGAGAAGGGCCAAGATCATCGAACCCCCTACACCGCCAACTAGGACAATCGAGAGCGAGGGCCAAAAATCACCTCCGACGAAGATTAACAGCGGCAAGAATCCGCCGATCGTCGTGAGCGTGGTCGACAGAATATGCCGAGTCGAGCCCATCACCGCATCGATAATGGCCTCGGATTCCCCTTGCCGCGCATGGCTGTCAGCGCGTATCGCTGCCAGGACGACGATGCTATTGTTGAACGCAAGTCCCACTAAACCCAAAATGCCAAGAATGGTATTGAAGCTCACGGGGAAGGACATGGCCCAGGTCGCAAACAGCCCTAAACCCATAGACAGCACAGCGACGGCGCCAAGCAGCAGAGCCAAAACTCCGCTGCCGAAGAGCAGGATCAGTGTCGCAACCGTGAGCGTAATTAAAAGCGGCACATAAATCAGAAGATCCCCCGTGGCATCCCCTTCTTGCTCCGCAGCGCCGCCAAGCTCCAATCTATAGCCGGTCGGCAGCTCGAAGCCCTCTTCTCGCAGCTGTGCGAGTACCGCCTGTGTGATATCCAGCGGCAAAGCTTCGTTGCGAGTATAAGCCTGAACGCGATTGGTGCGCTGAGCATCGAACCGTGTAATACCGCCAAGTTCCGGCCGCAGCGTAAACTCGCCGAGCGCCTGTGCGGGGACAAGCTCACCGCTGCCGGGCACGACGAATTGCATTGACTCAATGGCAGCAAGGCTGGAGCGGCTGTCTTGGCCGTAGCGCACGCGCACTGGCAGGCGCTCAAGATTCTCGATGACAGAGCCACCCAAGCTGCCTTCTAGGTTGCTCTGCAGCTGGCTGGCGATATCGCGCAGGCTAAGACCTGCGAGCCTCGCTTCTTCTTCGTCTGCGTCAAACCAAAGCTTAGGCTCGCCCCGTGGCATCGTTACCGAGGTCGCAATGACATCGGGGTGCGCCTGCAGAACCAAGCGCATCTCTTCGCCAAGGCTTTGCAGGCGATCGATACTCGGCCCATAGAGCCGATATTCGATATCTGTGACGACCGGCGGCCCCTGCCCAAACTGGCGGATCACGATCTGCGCGTCGGTGAATTCCTCGTTGAGGGCACTTTGCAGCGGCGCAATCATCGCTTTGGCCTCCGCGTTGCTGCGCGCCGTAATGATGGCGTTCGCGTAATTCGTCGCATTGTCCTTATTCATTATCAGATTGTAATAAACCGACGGGAAGCTGCCCCCTACTACCCAATAAACGTGGTCAGTTGCCTCGAACTCGCGCACCCGCTGCTCGATGAGCCTAGCCTGACGCTCGGTATATTCGATACTAGACCCCGGGGGCAGAGTAACCTCGAGCCTAAACATATCGCGGTCAACGGGTGGAAAGAATTGATTGCCAAGTTGCCCCGCGGCAACGAAGCCTAACAGTGGCCAAAAAGTCGCTATCATTATCGCTGCGCCGGGGTTGCGAAGGGCTTTCTGCAGCATCCCTCGGTAGCGAGCGCTAAGCCGCTCGGGTCGCAGCCCCGTTTGCCACCAGCGCTCCGCCCGCGCACCTTGTGCGGCGGCAGGCGCCGCAAAAATACCCGCCAGTGCGGCGATGATGGTGATCGCAACGAAGAACGACGAAGTGACAGCGGTGATCACCGTGCTGCCTATGGAACCCACGAAATCGCCCGCGTTTCCCGGCAGCAGCAAAATCGGTGCGAAGGCGAGCCCAGTAGTAATGGTTGAGGCCAGAAGCGGAACAAACAAATGCCTAACCGAGCGTTCCACTGCTTGCAGAGCAGTCTGCCCCCTGCGGCGATGCTGCATGATTTCATCCGCCACTACGATCGCATTATCAATTAGCAGGCCGATCGCGATGATCATGCCAAAAACGGACATCTGATGAATCGTATTGCCCGCCAGCTGCAAACTAAATAGGACTACCGCGGTGACCAGCGGGAGCACCGAACCAACAACCAGCGCTAGCCGCCAGCCCATCATGATAAAGATGACTGCGACGACAACGGCGGCGCCGGCAACAAGGTTGCTCACTAGACTTGTTAAAAGCCCGGTAGTGTAGCGCTCCTGCTGGAAAATCGAATCTAAGCTAACGCCGGAGCCGATCTCGGTCTGCAGAGAATCAACGACGGCATTCGCCTCCAAGGCCCATTGATCGACTCGGCGCTCACTGCCCATGCGCACCGCCACGAAAATGACGCGCTTACCGTCAACCAAGCCAACGCTGCCCTCCGGCTCCTGCCAATGCCTTGAAACCTCAGCGACATCACCTAGGCGCACGATATCGCTGCCGTTGGTAGCCACCGGAACGCTGGCAACCCGGGTTACCGAGTCGAGCTGCCCTGCCACCTCGATGCTGACATTCGAACTGCGCCCGCGGTAGATTCCGGCGGGTTGTTTGACATCGGCACTGCCGAGCAGAGAGGTCAGCTGTCCGGCGGTAAGTCCCAGGGCAGCGAGTTCGTGTTGTTCTACCTCAACAAGAATCTCTTCATTGGGTGCGGCGTAAACGCGCACAAGATCTGTACCTGCCACGGTTCGCAGTCGGTTCGCGAGCTCCTCAGCAACACGGTTCATGAGCGTCAGGTTGGGCTCGCCTTCGGCTTCCCAGCCGACCGCAGTAAGCAGGGTGAACGCCACTGCTTCGCGTTTATCGTCGATAAAAATGGGCAGCGCCTCAGGCGGAAAACTCGCCTCGATCTCAGCCGCTTTGTCGCGCACCTCCGAGAAGATCGCTTTGTTATCTGTGTCATCAATCTCAGCGTCTAAATCGATAGACACCAGTGAGGTGCCCGCAGTCGACGTCGACTCGATGTCCATAATGCCACCAATCTCCTGCAACCCAGCTTCAAGCGGTTCAGTTATCAGAGTCTCAATACGTTCGGCTGATGCGCCCGGCATCGCGGTGAGAATGGTCATCACGCGATTGGTGATGCGCGGATCTTCCAAACGCGGCAGCGAGTTAAACGCTGAAAAACCTGCGACCAAGATAACCGCTATGGTTAATAGCAGCAGCGGCCGGTTACGAAAAAAGAGGCTAGCAATGGTGGCCTCTTCCGAAGCCTTTGATTGAGAGTCGGCAGCGCTCATCGTGCGGCACCAAGCAGTGCGGCGCTAGACGCGCTGGCGCTGGCTTCCTGTCGAGCGCGCACCTCTTGGCCAGGTACTAGTCGCTGTAGCCCCGAGGTGACAACTAAGTCGCCACTACCTAAGGCCCCGCGCACCAGCACTTCGTCGTCCTGCTGGTAAAGAATCTCGACCTGCACTCGATCTAAAACCCAGCCCTGTCCTGCTTCATCAGCGCGAGGCCTCGCTGCATAAACGGCCCAGATACCGCGAACGCTCTCGGTTAGAGCGGTGAGAGGCAGTCGGTAAGCAGAGGTGTCTATACGTTTGGGCAAGCTTACCGTCGCCAGGTCCCCCGCGCGTGCGCTAACCTCGTCGTCCAGAATCTCGAGCAGCACAGCAACGCCGCGCGTGCGCCCTTCTCGCTCGGGAAAAATGCTTCTCACTCTGCCCTGCAACTGCTGCTCGTTCACGCTAATCTCAACGAGCTGACCTTCGCTA
>JAYOBL010000080.1:8008-10299 GCA_038104835.1 Gammaproteobacteria bacterium
TCGCTAAGCTCTTGCGCCGCGTTTGCAGCAACCACTAATCGCACATCCAAAGCGGTATCTTCGAGCAGCCTGAAAAGCGCCGTGCCGGCGGCCACAACCTGCCCCTCATCGACATAGCGGCGCGCGACTTGCGCTGCGTAGGGCGCACGCAGCTCACTCTTTTCCAGCTGCACACGCAAGCTCTTGAGGCTCGCCTCCGCGGCGTTCGCACTGGCCCCGGCTGCGTGCGCTGCGGACTGTGCTTCATCCAACACCTGCGCCGAAACCGCGCCTTCGTCGTAGGCTGCCTGCGTGCGAATGATCGTGCTTGCGGCCAGCGCTGCCTGAGCTTGAGCCTGATCTAGGGCGGCAGAAAGCTCCTGCTCCTGTGCCTGCAGCAGCTGCGTATCTAGTGTTGCCAGCACCTGACCTGCCGCAACGCGAGTGCCTTCTTCTACCGCGACGCTCGCAACAGCGCCCGGCAGCTCGAAGCCCACTTCGCTTTCGCGGCGCGCGGCTATGCGACCCACATACTGCTCCAGCACTTCAAAGCCGCTTTCCTCGACCAGCGGCTTCACGCTAACCGGCAGAGGCTCAGCGGCACTTATTAGGTCGCCGTTGCCGCTGCCTATTAACGCTCGAAACAGCAGCAAGAGAGAGACCAGCACGGCCGCCGTGATAAGGCTTGTTCTGTGACGTCGAAAATAATCGGTAAAACTCATGCTGGCTCCGGCTTGAAATTCAAGGTAGTGTATATACACTACTTAGGCAGTCGGCAAAAGTAAACGCTTTTATCGCCTGCTCCATGCAGGCCCTCAGATTGCAGCCAAGGCAAACAGGAATTCACAAACAGTGGACTAGGAGGTCAGAGTCAAATGAGCCAAATGAGTCAAAAACTCGCGCACGGCGCCCAAATCGGCGGCTCGGCCCTCCAAGGCCCAACGGCCCAAGATAACCCTTGCCACTGCTTCACCCTGCGCAGCGCGGCGCGAGCCATAAGCCGCCAATACGGCGAGGTCATGGGCGGACTGGGCCTAAAACACACTCAGTTCAGCCTGCTCGCGATCCTTGCGCACGCACCCCAGCATTCAATTACGTCGCTTGCGGAAATTCTCGGACTCGAGCGCACCTCGCTCACACGCACGCTGCGTCCACTGGAGAGCGAGCAGCTTGTCGAGCGCACAGAGGAAGGCTTTAAGCGGCAGAAAGCGGTAAGGATTACTCGTAAGGGCTTAGCGCTCTACCGTCAGGGCCTCCCGCTCTGGAATACGGCACAGCGTAATCTCACAGAGAAACTGAGCCCGAAGGAGCTTCGGCAGCTACACACGCTGCTCGCCAAAGTACAGGCAGGATAAGCTCCGCAGGCCGTGACAAGCACGTGGTATCATCGCGCCCTTATTTAGCAAGGCGTTACTGCACCCATGCCCTCATCTGCCACTCCTTCTGATCCCTCGACCAGCGATCCTTCACCCGAGCCTGCGCCCTCCAGCGCTTCTGCCAGCCCCTCGGTTGAGGCATTTACGAAGCTAGACCTTCGACCCGAGCTCATCGCAGCAGCTGACGCGCTGGGATATCACACCATGACGCCCGTGCAGGCGCAGAGCTTGCCTGCGCTCATCGAAGGCCGCGACCTCATCGGGCAGGCGAAAACCGGCAGCGGCAAGACCGCCGCCTTCGCCATGAGCCTGCTCAATCGCCTAGACGAACAGGCCTACCACACTCAGGCCCTAGTCATTTGCCCGACGCGCGAACTCGCCGAGCAGGTGGCCGAAGAAATCCGACGCCTTGCCCGCCATATTCCCAACGTGAAGACACTCACGCTATGCGGCGGTCGCCCGATGGGGCCACAGCTCGCATCGCTTAAGCGCGCACCGCATATTGTGGTGGGCACGCCCGGTAGATTGTTAAAACACTTGGCCAAGCAAACGCTGGATCTTTCCAAGGTGCAAAGCCTCGTGCTCGATGAAGCCGATCGCATGCTCGGCATGGGGTTCATCGACGACATAGACGACATAGACGATTACCTGCCGCAGGCGCGCCAGACCCTGTTGTTCTCCGCGACCTTCCCCGAAGAGATCGCACAGCTTAGCGCCGAGTTTCAGACCGATCCGATAGATATCCGGATCGAAGCGGGAGAAGCCAATGCGCAGATCAGTCAGCGGTTCTACCGAACCGAGCGCTCGGAGCGCCTCGAGCTCGTGCTGCGCCTTCTAGACGAACAGCGGCCGCAGTCGACACTTATCTTTTGTAACCAGAAGCATCAGTGCGAGCAGCTCAAGGACGACCTTTGGCAGCACGACCTGCACGCTCTG
>JAYOBL010000081.1:0-9915 GCA_038104835.1 Gammaproteobacteria bacterium
ACCTTCGGTGGGTTCGTCGATCATGATGAGTTCAGGATCCCCCATAAGCGTACGGCACATACAAAGCATCTGCTGTTCGCCGCCGCTGAGTACTCCGCCTGCGACATCGGCGCGTGCGGCGAGGTTAGGAAACAGCGTGAACATATCTTCGATGCTCCAGCGGCTGCTCTCGTGTTTGCCTTTAAGCCCTAGTACCAAGTTTTGCCGTACGGTTAGGGTTGGAAAGATGTCTCGATTCTCAGGCACGCAGCCGAGTCCACGCTGGGCGATCTCAAAGGGCTTGAGTCCGGCTATCTCTTCGCCTTTAAAGAGGATAGAGCCTTGAGGCGCGACTTCGCCCATCAATGTTTTAACCGTCGTCGAGCGACCGACGCCGTTGCGGCCTAGCAGGCTGACGATCTCGCCGGCGCCAACCTCGAAATTAACGCCCTGCAGAATATGGCTCTTGTCGTAGTAAGCGTGAAGCTGGGTGACCTTAAGCATCGCTGGGCACCTCTCCTAGATAGGCCTCTTGCACGCGGGCGTTGCTTCGTATGCTTTCGGGTTTGTCTGTGGCGATGATCTCGCCATAGACGAGCACGCTAATGCGGTCAGCGATATCGAAAACGATATTCATATCGTGTTCCACCATAATGAGTGTTTTGCCCTCGGTGATGCGTCTGATCAGAGCGACAGCGTTTTCCGCCTCGCTATTACTCATGCCGGCAACTGGCTCGTCGAGCATGATCAATTCGGCGCCGCTAGCGACGGCTATGCCAAGCTCAAGCGCTCGCTGCTGCGCGTAGGCGAGCTCGCCGCTTGGCAAGTCTGCTTTGTCGGCTAAGCCTATCTGCTCGAGCATCTCATGGGTTTTGCGATTGAGTTCTGCTTGCCGGCCCAGCAGCTTCCAAAAAGCGTAGCGATAGCCTTCCGACCACAGCAGGGCACAGCGAATATTTTCGAACACGCTCATACGATGGAAAATATTGGTGACTTGAAAGCTGCGAGCGAGTCCGCGGCGAGCAATCTCGTACGGGGGAAGATTGTGTATAGCTTCGCCCTTAAACTGAATGCCGCCAGAGCTTAGCGGATAGCGACCAGAGATCAGATGAAACAGCGTTGATTTACCGGCGCCGTTGGGACCGATAATCGCATGCTTCTCTCCGGCCTCTATGTTCAGTGATACATCGCGGATGATTTGTGTGGAGCCGAAGCTCTTACAGACTGAGTCAAGCGCTAACAGGCTCATCTCTGTGTCTCCTGGCTCTGAGGCCCGGCGGCAGCGGCGTTAGCTAACTCCCAAGCATCACTAAGCCGTGCCCGTGCGAGTCTTACGCCTATTGCGCCGCCGCCAGCCATGATCAATAAGACTAACCAGCTTACCGGTGAGTCCGCAGCGAGGCTCATGCCTAGGTAGTGCAGCAGCTCGTCTGCGTGACTGAGTTCGACCATGCCGATAAAGGCTAGTAGGAAAACTGACGCTGGCACGGCGATGAGAAAATAGGGCAAGGCTAAGCTGCCGAGGCGACCATTAGCCCACGCGGCTCGATGCATCATGATGAAGCCTGCAAAGCCTTTCGGAAGAAACATCACTGTGAGCAAGAACATTATGCCAAGGTAGAGCATCCACATCTCGGAGTAGTTACTCAGCAGTGAATTCATTAGCGTGAGAATGACCGCTCCAATGATGGGGCCAATAAAGAAGCCTAGTCCGCCAATGTAAGCCATCAGCAACACACGTCCCGAGGTAAGCGCGTTGAGGTTCTCCTCGGTGATGAACTCGTAGTTAATTGCGAACAGACCGCCTGCGACTCCCGCGAACAGGCCTGCGGCGCAGAAGGTAATGAAACGCACGCGGCGAGTACTGTAGCCGATGAACTCCGCGCGTTCGGGGTTGTCACGCACGGCGTTAGCCATGCGCCCGGCAGGTGTTTGGGTAAACAAGTACATCAGCAGCGTCGCGACGAAGAGCCAAAAAGCGCCGAGATAATAGACCTCGGAATCCTGCAAGAACTCTACGCCGAAAAAGGGCGGCCCATAGGTTCGGTCACCGCTCACGCCCGCCTCGCCACCGAAAAAATCGACGAAGATGAGCGATGAGGCAACGATTAGCTCCCCAATGCCTAAAGAAATCATGGCGAACACCGTGCCTGCCTTGCGCGTTGAAAAGCTGCCGATAAACAGGGCCGCTAACAAACCGAATGCGCCGCCGACGAGGGGGATTAGAGTCACCGAGAAAACCAGAATTTCATCGGCGATGAGATTCAGCGCGTGCACGCTCATGAAGCCGCCAAGACCAAAATATACGGCGTGGCCGAACGACAGCATGCCACCTTGGCCAAGCATCATATTGTAGCTGAGGGCGAAGATGATCCAGATCGTCATTTGATTGAGGATAGAGATCCCTAGTACCGAGCTAAACACCGAAGGGAGGATCAGGAGGATTAGCGCATAGGCGCCCCACAGGGAAAGATTTTTTTTCATCGCGTTTATTCTTCCCTATTGCCCATTAGCCCAGTGGGCTTAAAGATGAGCACCAAAATAAGTAGGAGGTAGGGGAGCACCGGCGCAATTTGCGGCAGCTTGAGCGTCCATAGGTCGTTCAGCGGATGGCTGCGTTCGAAGCTAAGGCCAAGAAGTTCTAGAAGCTCGGGCATGCCGGCATCGGCTGCAATGGCGTAGGACTGTAGTAAGCCGACCAGCAGGGAGGCGACGAAGGCGCCCGGCAGGCTTCCAAGTCCGCCTATCACCACGATGATATAAACAATGCTGCCTAACACGACCGCCATGCCCGGGAAGGTCGTGAGCACAGGGCCCGCGATCACGCCGGCGACACCAGCTAGAGCTGTGCCCGCGCCAAATACGCACATGAAAATGAACGGCACATTGTGACCGAGGTTGGCCACGGTGTGGGGGTGGCTGATCGACGCTTGAATAATAATGCCCACGCGGCTGCGGGTAAGCACCAAATAAAGCGCGGCAAAAATGCCGAGCGAGATCGCGATCATAAAGCCGCGGTAGGCAGAAAACTCTTGGCCGAACAGAGTGAACAGAGCAAAGTCGAGAAGCTCCGGAGTCTGGTAGTTCTTCGTATCGCGTCCCCAGAAGAACTGCACGAGCTCCTCAACGAGGAAGGCGAGACCGAAGGTAAAGATGAGCTCGGCGACATGCCCATAGGAGTGTACCCGCCGAAGACCGTAGCGCTCGACGCCTGCGCCAATGGCGCCGACGAGCAGGGGGGCAATGAGTAGACCCGCCCAGAATCCAAGGTAACCGCTAATGCTGTAAGCAAAATAGGCTCCCAGCATATAGAAGCTGGCGTGGGCAAAGTTAAGCACACCCATCATGCTGAAGATCAGTGTAAGGCCGCTAGCCAACATGAACAGCAGAAGGCCGGTCACCAGCCCGTTTAGGGTGGCGAAAATAAATACTTCACTCATGCTTTAGCGCCGGGGTCTGCGCATGCGGCAGCTGTGTTCGAGCGCGGTGTCGTCGCCGCTCACCTCATATTCTGTGAACAGTCCAAACCCAGAATTATCCGCGTCGAACTCAATACCTTCATCAGTTTGTTTGGAGATATAAAGTGGCTGAATCAGCTGATGGTCATCGGGGCGCATCCATAACTCATCGCCACCAATATTAGTAAAGCGCATATCTTCAAGCTGCACGGCGACATCGTAGGGATCGTCGCTTTGGGCCTGCTCCATCGCAGTGACAACCATCATCAGAGCGTTGACGAGTCGCGACTGGGTGACATCAAAGTTAGGATGGGCTGCTTTATAGGCGTGATTGAACTCGCGGCGCGTAGCGCTGGCGATAGGGTTGGCGCTGTCGGTATGAATAAGCCGTATGCGATCTTTGCCGTCCTCGCCTAATGTGGCTGTGATGCCATCGTAGGCTGCGTAGAAAGTGTAGATTGGTGCGTCCATACCCGAGTCGATAAGCGAGCGTGCAAGCGAGACCATATCGGCGCCGAAGTTGCCGGTGATCACCGCGTCGGCTCCCGACGAGACGATCTTGGTAACGTAGGGGGTAAAGTCTTTTACGGTGCCTATAGGGTGGAACTCATTGCCTACCACTTCGATATCGGGCCGCTTCTCTGCTAGCAGTCTCACTGTATTGTCGGCGACTACCTGACCGAAGGAGTAGTCTTGGCCGATGATGTATACGCTCTTAATGTCTTCGTTTCTAGCTATAAAATCCGTCAGTATTTCGAGCTTCATGACCGCATGGGCATCGAAGCGGAAATGCCAGAAGCTGCACTCTTCGTTGGTAAGAATGGGGTCAACCGCGGCGTAGTTTATTTGCAGAACTTCTTGGCCTGCGTTGCGGCGATTGTGGCGGGAAATAGTTTGATTGAGCGTATTGGCCACCGCTGAGCTATTGCCCTGGAAAATGATACGCAGCTCTTCGCTCACCGCGCGGCGAAACTGCAGCTGAGTCTCTGTGGGACTCTGTTTGTTGTCCAAGGCGACAATCTCGATAGGACGGCCGCCGAGGATTCCGCCTTTCGAGTTGTAGAGGTAGTCGACGGCAAACTCAAGCAGGTTTAAGCCGCTTGTGCCCACCGAGGCAAAGGTGCCGGACAGGGGGTCCATAAAGCCGAGCCGCACGGGCTCCTGCGCGGTTGCCGAGGCGGAGAACGTGCCGTTTGCAATAAGGCCTGACGCGATCAGGATTTGCAGAAGCCGGCGATGGCAAGAAGATGTCGCTCGTAAGCCTTTAGAGAGAGTCCTCTGAAGGGGCTTCTCGGCGGATCTGAAAACAAAAAGATTAGTGAGCTGTAAGGGTCGTGAGAGCTGAGGGAAGTGTGAAATAAGAAACTTAGGTAAAAGTGAAAATTTGGCTAGGCGAAGCTTAGTGCTTATTAGAAGCTGCATGTTTAATTGACCCTCGTGAGGAAACAATCTTTCTTATTGGAAACTTTATGTCAACGACCTTATCCTACAGACCTAGGCTGTGCAACAAAGCTAAATCGGGATCACCGAGCGGGCATTATGCGAAAAATTACAGAGCAAGAGGTAGAGTTCTCTGCCATTCGCGCTAGCGGGCCCGGTGGGCAGAATGTGAACAAGGTTGCTACAGCCGTTCAATTGCGTTTCGACTTTCAACGGGCAAAGCTCAGTGCCGCACAGCGCTCGCAGATAGCGGCTTTAAGAGACGCGCGAATCACCTCGGCAGGGGAGATCGTTATCAAAGCTCAGCGTTTTCGTAGTCAGGAAAAAAATAAGCAGGATGCTCTTGAAAGGCTCAATGCGCTGCTGGAGAAAGCGACACGCGTGCAGCCCGTTCGCATCGCGACCAAGCCTAGTCGAGGCGCGAAAGAGCGGCGTCTGGAGAGCAAGCGCAGCGTAGCTGGCAAGAAGTCTGGCCGCGGCGCTGTGAGGAATTTCGACTAGGGCTCGGGGGGATGGGGCTGGGGGAGATGGGGCTTGGGGAGATAGGGCTGCTTCGAAAGCGGCAGGAATAAGCACAAAAAAAACGGCAGAGCGATGACGCTTTGCCGTTTTTTTACACCTGTCTATTTCTCAATTCACACGCTGCTGCCCAGACTCTTTGCAATATTTTGCTAGACCAACAGCGGTGAGTGCAGTTAAACCAAGAGTCGCTTAGTAGACCTCAAACAGGCCTGCAGCGCCCATGCCGCCACCGACACACATGGTGCACACGACGTACTTCGCACCGCGGCGCTTGCCTTCGATGAGCGCGTGGCCAACCATGCGCGCACCGCTCATGCCATAGGGGTGTCCGATTGAGATTGCGCCGCCGTTAACGTTGAGCAGCTCGTCGGGGATTCCCAGCTTGTCGCGGCAGTAAAGTACTTGCACAGCGAAGGCTTCGTTGAGTTCCCACAGGCCAATGTCGTCCATCTTTAGGCCATTCGCCGCGAGCAGCTTGGGGATTGCGTAGACAGGACCGATACCCATTTCGTCAGGCTCGAGACCCGCTACCGCCATGCCGCGGTACGCGCCGAGCGGTGACAACCCACGCTGCTCGGCAAGCTTGCTGTCCATAATGACAGAAGCTGAGGCGCCGTCGGAGAGTTGGCTGGCGTTGCCTGCCGTGATTACGCCGCCTTCAATAACGGGCTTCAGGCCAACGAGACCCTCAAGTGTAGTCGTAGGTCGATTGCCTTCATCTTTCTCAAGCATTACGTCGTGAACGCTCTGCTGCTTGGTTTCTTTGTCCATGAACAGCATCTTGGATGCCATAGGTACAATTTCGTCGTCGAATTTACCTGCCGCTTGTGCGGCGGCGGTGCGCTGCTGACTGCGCAGCGAATATTCATCTTGAGCATCGCGCGAGATGCCATAGCGAGCTGCAACGACTTCTGCCGTCTGCAGCATGGGCATGTAGGCGTGCTCTGAACGTGCGACAACATTAGGGTCGATAGCGCGATAGCCGTTGCGGTGTTCGTTCTGCACGAGGCTGATTGATTCCAAACCGCCGCCAACCACTATGGGCATGCCATCAACGATGACCTGCTTTGCTGCGGTTGCAATTGCCATCATGCCTGATGCGCACTGTCGGTCCATGCTCATTCCCGAGACGCTAGAGGGCAAGCCTGCTGCGACACCGGCTGTACGGCCGATGTTCTGGCCAGACGAACCCTGTTGCATCGCACAGCCCATAACTACGTCTTGGATCTCCGCAGAATCAATGCCTGCGCGCTTAACCGCCTCGGCGATGACGTGGCCGCCCATCGTAGGGGCGTCGGTGTCGTTAAAAGCACCGCGATAGGCCTTGCCGATCGGAGTTCTTGCTGTGGATACGATTACTGCTTCTCTTGTCATTACGGTCTTGCTCCCTTTTCAATAAATCTTCATAAAAAACGCGGCGCTAGATTTTAGTCTTTGCTAGCCGGTGTGCTTATAAGCGCTGTGATCTCTGGCATTGCCTGTCGCGCCAACTGGGTCATTTCTTCATCGCTGCGGTCCTGAATGGGGTGCGCAACAAACAAACTTGCTGGGCTTATGCCTAGCGATTTCCCCTGGGCCGCCGCCGCAGCAACGAACTCGCTCGAGGCGATAAATGCCGCGGGGACCCCTTTGCTCTCCAGGCTCATGATGTCATGCAAACTGCACGAGGTACATGAGCCTCAGTCGGCGAGGCCTTCGATTACAGCGTCACATTCGACGCTGATCCGCTGAGTCAGCTCTAGTGGGGCGACGCGCGCGAATGTCGGTTTGGCGTAGCGCTTAACCTGCGCCCCGAGCGCAAGAAGCTGCTTCTCAACCTCGTCGAGGAATTCCTTACCCCGTGGCTTCGAGATATCTAGAAGCCCCACGGTTGCTCCAGCGAGAGACGCGAGCCGCGGCAGTATCTGTCTTTCGACAGGGCTGAGTTCGGCTGTTGGGTCTAGCAGGGTGGTTGTCATAAACACACTCCTCGTTTGACTGTTTGCTTACTAACTCTTCGCTATCAACGATAGCCTGTGTAGTGCTTCTGTGATTTGGCTGACGAGCTTTCGCCAGTCTAGCGTCGACACTCCTGAAAAAGCTCAGTGACTAGGGTTCCACTGTCTGTGACACCAATTGGCTACCCCGTTCCCCGGAGGCTACCCAGCCGCCGATTATTGCGGAGAACATGCCTGCGGTTCCACCTAGGGTGACTATATGGAGGCCGTCGTCTCTAAACTTGTTGAGAATCTTATCTTTGAATCGCTCCGGCATACCCTCGGCTATGCCGTCGGCCCCGCGCATGATGCTCTCGCCGGGAACCATGAGGTGATTATACAGCGCAGCGCGCAGGTCGGCCTTGCTCCAGCCACCTTCGCGGAAAACGCGTCTATGCTCCGGTGAGACTAGCAGAATCGCATCGGCCATTCCAAACAGCTTGGTATGGGCGACACTTCGCAGGCTTGCCGCCATACTGCGTGCCAGGGACTCCGGAGTGCGTGACTGCTGATCGACTATGCCCTGCAATCCTTCGCCGGCAAACAGGCTGACCACAGACTCGCCTCGGGCATAGCCTCGATCTTGAGCGAGGCTTGGCCACTGCTCATCGCTTTCATCTTCGGCAAAGCAGTAGCTGTATTTCCCGGGGTTGCCCATCGTAGCTCGGTCTATGCCACCGGGCACGCCGCCGCCGACATTGCGGATAAGCAGCTGCAGGGCGCGGCCGATTGTTGCGTTAGCGCGGCTACCTTGACCTAGAGCATTGACCCCCGAGTTAACACCCACGCGAGCGGCGACAGTACCGTTAACGATGACCACGGGTGCAGAAAAGTAGGTCGTGCACAGCAGGCCGTGCATGCAGAATTCGTCTTTCAGCGCAGCCTCAACCGCAGCGAGCACCACAGGAAAATACTCGGGCTTGCAGCCTGCGAGTACCGCATTAATGGCCACTTTCTCGACGGTGCACGGAGCGTTGTCTGGGGGCACGCAGCCGATGAGTTCGTCGGGGCTGCGGCTAGCGCCGCGCAGCATTCGCAGCACCCTTAGCTGGGTGGGCGGCACTACGGGCAGCCCGTCGCTCCAGCCGCGGTCGTAGCAGGCTTCGAGTTCGTCTTCAGCGCTCGCGAGATCTATCTGTCGCGCCTGCAGCGTGGTTGCGCCGTAGCGCAGTTCGAGCTGCTCTTCCATGCCAGGATCTTGGGTTTTCGAGCCGCAGCCGGGTTTAAACTCGATGAGCCCCTCGCCTATCTTCGGGAAGTTCAGGAATTCACGCCACTGCGCACGATCCCAGCCCTCTATGCGTGTCTCGTCGCCCGAAGTAGAGCGACGAATGAGCGTTGGGACAATCTCGATAGCACGGTGAAAGGACTGTTCGAGCTCGGTGTCGTCGACGACGCTTAGCGCAGCAGGGAAGTCAGGGTCGTCCTGCGAATAGATAGTCAGGCTGTCGCCTAAGCGCGCCGCGAGTTCGGCCATTACGGGTTCGATCAGCTGGCAAGTGGGGCAGTCACGCTTAACGAAGAGCGCGTAGCTAGTCGTACTAGATTCTGAGTGATTCACAGGATTCCTTTCGCAAGTATGTGGCGAGTCAGCAGGGTGGTATTCGTGCTGGGGGCTTCAGTTGCATGGCCTAATAGACAAAGCCAAGCGTGCTTATGCCAACGAGTACATTGGTGATCATAAATACCGACGAGGTGCGAGACATCACTTTCCACATCTGCGGTCCTTTGTAGGCTGCGCGTATTCCGATAACTAAGACAAAGGTATAGCAGAGCTGGGCGGCGACCAGGGCAAGGAAGAGTAGCCAGCGCTCGCTGTCCACGGCCCAGCTGCCTGCAAAAAAGAAGACGCTGGCCCCAACAAGGTAAAGCAACCAGTAGCTGACCGCCAAGCGGATATCCCCGGAGACGAATCCCGGGCTCGTGGCCGTGCTCGCTGCCGAGCCTGTCGTGCTTGGGTCCATGCTTGCTCTCTCGATTTATTCCTTACGGGGACGCTCTGCCGGAATAATGTCTTTCACAAGGCATCGCGGCGAGGCTGGGATTTACCCGTCCCAGTCTGAGTCTACCCCAGTGCTGCGAAGTGGACAATTTGCTAAGCGCTGTGGATGCTTTAAGCTGGCTCGAAGCGCGATGAGCGTGGGCAGACTGGAGTTGGAGCTGGAACTGGAAAACCAGCAAGGAAGTTCCTGCGGCCCGGCCCCCTGATTGTGGCTTGCGAACACGGCAGTGACTCAGGGCTCAGAGGCTGGTTTCGCTTGGTTTGCTAGTAGCAGGCCCGCGCAGCTGGACTAGGTAGTCTGCCGAATTAAGCGGCCGAAGTAGCTGGCCCAAGAGGCCATCTCAAACGGCTGTCTTAAACGGCTGTCTGAATAGACTATCTCGAACTAATAGGCCAAACGACTGGTCCCATCAAGCAAACCAAGCCATGAGGCTAGTTATGACAATCGAAACGCTGTTTTCACTCTGTAATTTTCTTGTTCTACCCGGCTGGGCGCTGCTGATCCTTGTCGGGGGTATTTTCGGGACCGGCGGGCACG
>JAYOBL010000082.1:0-3241 GCA_038104835.1 Gammaproteobacteria bacterium
CCCGCGCCGCCATCCCCAGCGACGCACCAGACCTACGCTACAGCGCCCACTGACAGAGCTGCGTTAAAGACCCCAAGTACATGCCCGCTATGGCTTCGACTATCACTTCGACACGCAGAGAGCCCACGCTAGTGCGCACTAGTGATGCGATCGATCTAGGTGGCGCTGATTCTGAACAGGATGTGTTTGGGCCAGTGGACGATTTGGCTTTCGCCGGTGATCAGCTGCATGAGATAGGAGCCGCTGGCGAGGAGTCCTTCTGCGACGACTTTCCAAGTATGGTCGGAGCGACGGAGGCTTTAGATTTTGAACGAAAATCTCGGCTACGACTTTGGTTAAGACCTTGGCTACGACCTTGGCTACGACCTGCGCTACTCCTTAGCCTTAGCTTGCATGGTTTGGTAGCAGGTGCGTTTCTTTTGAGCGCTCGGCATGAGCCTGCTTTCCGAGCTCCCGTATTCTCCCAGCCTCTGCGTATCGGCTTGCGCGAGAATAATCCGCTTCGCCCTCCGCTTCCTGCCAGCGCTGCCGAATTGCCGATAGTGCGTGATGTCGCTGTGAGAGCGGAGCCGCGAGTTGAAACGGCGGTGGTTCAGCCGAGCGAGCCAGACTCCACTCGCACCGCCTTGTCTGATTCTACCGCTGCTCTCCTGGCTTCTCCCGCTCTTCCCGATTCTCTAGGCTCGCGCTCGGAAGCGGACTTGCCGGCTTCGACTCTCTCTATGCAGGGGGGCGCCCAATCGCATTCGCGCCAAGTGTTGAGTGTTAGCGATTCGCCGTATGAGTCTGCGCGGCTTGCGCCGAGCGCTGAGGTCGTGCGTGACGCTCTCAGTCGTTCCTCGCTCAGCGACTCACGGCACTGGCGACGTCCCTGCACTGAAAAGCAGCGGCGCTCAGATACATTGAACTGTGAGCAGGAGGCAGATAACGGCCGCTTCTCTGCGCTTGAATCTAATCCGACCTACAGCGTCCTGCAGCCAGTTCGTGATCGAAGTCGTAGCGCGCGGGCTCTGCCGGCTATGGCTGAGAACAGTGCGCGCGTGCGCGAGGCCCTGGTAGGGATGAGTTCTCGGACGAATGCTGCTGTCATGGACCAGCCGGCTGGATACGGGGTGTATTTGCTGGAAGAGCTTGAAGCCGGTATTTCCCTGGGTTCGGCGGCGGGCGACCGCAATCAGCAACAGATGAAACGGGTGACTGACACGACTGCAGCTGCGACGATGGTCGAGAGAATTTTGAACGATCCTTGGATAAGAAATGCCACGCTTGTACGGCGCTCTCGTCGTATAGTAGATTAGTATCTCTTGCCTAGGTGGGTCCTACCATGAAGTTTTTCTGCTAGCACTGTTCCGAACGCGGTTTCGCTTAATCCCATCTCTGCGGGCTCAGGTCTTCTAACTGGATTCAATTGTACCTCGAGCCAAACGGTGAAACCGGTGATTCCTCTTTAGTGCCGCGAAATGCTTTCGCGAAGGACACTTCATGTCGTCAAACCATTCGTCAAAATCGCAGCGCGGCATGCGCGCATTCCATTCAACGGTTCAACTCGTTAAGCAGTCGCTTCGCGGCGATACCGAGTACGACTACACCCAAGGCTCTATTTCCCGCGCCTCACTGCTTCTTGCTATCCCGATGATCCTAGAGCTGGCTCTAGAGTCCGTGTTCGCAGTTGTCGATATCTTCTTTGTTGCACAGCTCGGGACAACCGCGGTGGCGGTAGTCGGCCTCACTGAGTCCATGATTACTATTCTTTATGCCCTCGCCATCGGGGTCGGCATGGGGACTACGGCGCTGGTGGCAAGACGCATTGGCGAAGGAGATCGATCTGCCGCCTCGGTGGCTGCCGGACAGGCGCTATGGCTCGGCGCTTTGATGAGCCTTGTGGTAGCCGATATCGGGCTAATTTTTGCTGAGGACCTCCTGCGTCTGATGGGCGCCGAGGAGGCGGTGATCTCCAGCGGCTCCGGTTACACGCGGATTATGTTCGGCGGTAACTTCACGATAGTTTTCCTGTTTCTGCTGAATGCGATCTTTCGCGGTGCTGGCGATGCCATGTTGGCGCTGAAGTCCCTGTGGCTGGCCAATGCAATTAATATCGTGCTCGATCCGCTGTTGATTTTTGGGTTCGGTCCTTTTCCAGAGCTAGGGGTTGAGGGCGCTGCCGTCGCGACCAATTTGGGTCGCGGAATTGGCGTGATCTACGCGCTCAGTTTCCTGCTGGGTCGAGACGGGCGGATCAAGCTTGGCCTTAATGAGCTGCGCCTTCGTTTCGGCATTATCGTGTCGCTTTTACGGATCTCGGCCGGCGGGGTTGCCCAGTATCTGCTCGCCACGGCGAGCTGGATTTTTCTGATGCAGATCGTGGCGGGGTTCGGCAGCGCCGTGGTCGCGGGCTATGTGATCGCTATTCGCGTGGTGATGTTTACGATTCTCCCTGCCTGGGGGCTTAGTAATGCAGCGGCGACACTTGCTGGGCAAAATCTAGGGGCTGGGAAGCCGGATAGGGCGGAGGCGGCAGTGTGGTCAATCGCAATATACTGCGCAGGCTATATGGCTTTGGTTGGAGCTATCTGCTGGTTCTTCGCTGCGCCGATTTTGGGCTTTTTTACTCAAGAGGCGCAAGCTATCGAAAGTGGTGCGCTTGCGCTGCGAATAGTGAGCCTTGGCTACATCCCCGCGGGGTTCGGCATGGCGCTTACTCAGGCGTTCAATGGTGCGGGAGATACCGTTACACCAACCGTGATCAATTTCATTGCATTTTGGATCGTGCAGGTGCCCTTGGCCTACGCTTTAGCTTTGCTGCTTGGCTTCGGTTCTGAGGGCGTATTTTGGGCGATTTTCGCCTCGGACCTGCTTATCGGCGCTATCGCCTGCTGGGCCTTCGCTCGCGGTAGGTGGAAGCACCGAGAAGTTTAAATACGCAGCAACAAGGCGGCGGGGCCGAGCCAAACTGGCTGAAACATCGTAAACTTGACGAAACATTAGGAAGTCGTCGATGCAAAGCAGTCAGCAACATATTATCGAGAGCGTCTCTTCATGGCTCGACAAGCCTGAGCCCGTATGGCTCTGCACCATTCTTAAAACCTGGGGCTCGTCACCGCGCCCCGTGGGCGCCATGCTCGCGTGCAGTGTTGGCGGGGAGCTGGTGGGTTCACTCTCCGGCGGGTGTATCGAGGAGGATTTCCTCGAGCAGCTTCGAGACGGCAGTCTTAAAGCGCGTTATGACAGCGAGGGCGGGCCG
>JAYOBL010000082.1:3251-9571 GCA_038104835.1 Gammaproteobacteria bacterium
GTTCGTCATTGAGTACGGAGCGACAGAAGCAGAGCAGGCGCGCTTGAAACTACCCTGCGGCGGCCAACTGCACGTGCTCCTCGAATACCTCGAGCCCACGGCTGACAATCAAGCGCTTTTCAGCAGTCTCGTCAAATCCCTGCACGAGCACAGGCCGGTGAGTCGCCGTGTGGACCTCGGCAGTGGGAAAGTCACTCTTGCGGATAGCACTGTAGGCTCCGGGCTAGCCGATCAAGAGGGCCAGAACGGCCAAGATCGCTCGCCGTCGATCGACAAGAAAGAGCCGAGTGCAGCGGTAGTTTTGACGCAGTCGGATATGGTGCATCGGCTCAACCCTGTTTACCGGCTGCTTCTTTTAGGCGCCGGCGATGTGGCTCGCTACGTTGCGGAAATGGCGTTAGCCTTGGAATACGATGTCACGCTTTGCGATCCGCGGCCCAACTACCTCGACCATTGGCAGGTGAGCGGTGTAGAGCTTTCCGACCGCCTTCCCGATGACCTAGTGCGAGAACGTTTCTCTAATCCCTACAGCGGCATAGTCGCGCTTGCGCACGATCCCCGCGTAGACGATATGGCTCTTATGGAGGCGCTCAAGACCCAGGCGTTTTACGTGGGAGCTATGGGGTCGGAGCGCACTTCTGCGGCGCGGCGGGAACGTCTGCCTGAGCTCGGACTAAGCGAGGCGGAGATCGCTTCGCTGTATGCGCCTATCGGCTATAGCATAGGCAGCAAAACTCCGGCCGAGATAGCTATTGCGGTCATGGCTGAAATCACCGCGGTGAGGTACGGACGCCGCCTCCGCTAGTTGCTTGTCAGTAGGCAGTTACTGCTCAACCTCCAATTCTACGCCGGCGGCTTCGAGTGCCTCGAGGCGCCTAGCGCCGGCAAGAATCCCGATAATCCCGTAATTGCCCTCGTGGCAGGCGTATTCGTAAATGGGCTCCTCGAAACGCGAAAGCGGGTATTCGCCTGACCACTGCGCCGTGTAAACACTGGGGTCGTCGACCGTGAAACCGTATATGAGTTTGTTGTTGCCATCGCGGCGAAAGGTCTCCACGACCGTGAGATTCTCCGTGCTAGCGCCGAGATAGCGGTGCCAAGGATTGTAGTTCTTGGTCTCAACGATAAGCGTGTCGCCTTCCCAGCGCCCTATGGAATCTCCCATCCATTTCTGCTGAGCAGCGGAGCTCGCGGCGCGTTCGTCGGTGATTTTTATAATGCGCGCATCGTGAACCATCTCCACTAAGATCGTAACGTAGCCGGGTGACTGTACAATCTGCATGTGGCTGTTATACATCACCGGGGTCATCACAGGGCCCGAGCTATTGCCAAAGGCAACGAGGCAGCGTTCTCCAAGGGAGCGGCCTTCGGGGCCGTCGTTGCGGTCGCGAGCATTCATGCGAAGCTCCTGCCTGCGCGCGTCGAAACCGGCTACCCGCTCAGGAATGCGGCCATTGCTGGGTGAAATGATCGCCGAGGTGCGGAACTCGCCATCGATAGTCGGCAAAAACATGCCGCGGTCGGTCCAGAAAAGGTCGTAATTACCTACAGGAGGGAGGGCCTCCGCCGCTGGCGCGGGGCGATTGGGATCCAATGGGACGTTGTCTTGCTCAACCGCTAACTGCGCTTGCCGCTCCAGTGCCAAAGCCTCCTCTTCGGTATAGGCCCGTTTGTCACCAAGCTCTGGGGGGCGCTGAAAAGGCATCACAGTGGCGTTTTTCCAGTTGCCCTGCAGGTTAGGTACGCCCCATTCGGTTACTGCGTCGTTTGCTGGGGACTGTCCCTGTGCCTGAGTAACAGACAGTGGGAGGATAAGCATCAGCGCCGTGGCGAGGAGTTTATTTTTGTTCGGTGGTTTACGCATCATGATTGATTAGGCCTGCGACTGGGTTTTCATAGCTTGTTTAGCTTACTTGCTGCAACTGCCGGCCATCGATCCTAGGTCGATCCGACGAAGCCTAAGCTAATGTAGCTTGGCTATTGGCGCAAGAGTGGGGCGCAGCCACGACTACCGCTTCCCTATCGGAAGCCGCGCCGGGCGAAGCCGTGTTGGCAGCGGCCTTGCATGAAGGGGCCTTGCATGAAGAGGCACCAAGCCAGGCTAGAGCGGGGCCCGCCTCGGCCACGGCGCGGCTTGTTCGAGCTGCTGTGCGAGCCGCAGCAGCAAGGCATCTTTGCCCCAGTCGGCGCTGAACATCACGCCGATCGGCAGTCCCGCGCTGCTCTGATGAAGCGGAACCGACATGCTTGGGGCACCGGTGCCGTTGTAGAGCGCGGTGAAGCCGCTGTACTCGCGGAATTTTCGTGCGTAGTCCTGCATATCCGCGGCATTCATGTCGAGCCATCCCAGCGGCGCAGGAGCAAGGCTGAGGACCGGCGAGACAACGATGTCATAATCGGCATGAAACTCGCTCATTTTCTGCTGAGTTGCGCTGAGCGTATCCCGTGCTGCGACATAGTCCGCTGCACTCACCTTCGCGCCGCCCTTCGCCATAACCTTTGTAGATAGCTCCACTGGCGCCTCATCGAGGCTAAGCCCGAGCGCATCCAGGCGTGGTTTGATGCTCTGCAGCACATGGGTGCCGATAATTTTCGACATGGCTACGCCCGCCTCAGCGTGGTCCGCTGGGTGGCTGCAACGCTCCACTCTATGCCCCAAATTCTCCAAAAGTCTGACAGCGACTCTCAGTGCTTCCTGTACCTCAGGAGCGAGAGTCTCGCCAGTGGGATGCGAATCGACGAGAGCTATTCGCAGGGGGTTCAATTCTGCAGGGGCGAGGCATTGAGTAAAATGACCGTCACTGCAGTTAAGCAGGGGGTTAGCGAAAAGCCCATGGTCGCGGAGCGTGATTAGATCAAGAAACGCGGCGCTGTCGCGCACGGTTTGGGAGACGACATGGCCCACGCTGAAACCGCTCCAGCACTCGGCGAGTGTGCCTTCGATGACTGTCAGTCCCCGACTCGGCTTTAGACCGAACAAGCCGCAATTGGCGGCAGGTATGCGTATAGAACCGCCACCATCGCTCGCGTGAGCCGCTGGGACAATGCCAGAGGCGACAGCTGCAGCAGCGCCGCCTGATGAACCGCCAGTGGAGTGAGACAGGCTCCAAGGATTGCGGCACGCGCCGCTGAGCGTGGGCTCTGTGGTTAGAGTTAAGCCCCATTCCGGTGTGTTGGTTTTGCCTAGAAAGTTCAAGCCGGCATCCGCATAGCGCTGGACTATTTTTGCGTTCTGCTGAGCAACAGTGTCTTTAAAAAGGGCGCTACCAAAATTGACGGGCAGTCCTGCGGCGGGGCTGAGATCCTTAATTAGGAACGGTACGCCAGATAGCGGAGACTGCGAGGGGTTCGATGTTTTCGACCGCTCCTGGGCGCCGTCGTAGTCGGTGTGGATTATCGCGTTCAGTGAGGGGTTCACCGCCTGTGCGCGTTCGACGGCGCATTGAGTGACCTCAGTGGCGCTGAAATCTCCAGCAGCAATGCCCGCTCCGAGCGCCGTTGCATCGAGTGCGAGATAGTCGTCTAGGCTGAGCATAAGGTGTCCTTGATTGAGCTAGTTTTCGGTGTGGGTTTTGCCAAGCGTGCAGCGCCACAGCATATGATTAATTATCGAAGCGGCCAGCGGTGTTCCAAGCAACGGATGTGGCGCGCGCATCGACAAGCTCGACGACATCCAGGATCAAAGCGAATAGCGCCATGCGCACGACGACGCCGTTGTCGGTCTGGCGAAAAATGGCAAGGTTAGGGTGGGCATTGAGATCGTTGTCTAGCTCATTAGCCTCGGCGCGTGAATCGCGGGGCAAGGGATGCATAATCACCGTATTAGGCGCACAGTTGCGGGTGTAGATTTCTTGGTTCAGTTTAAACCGTCCACGGTACATGTCGGCCTCTAAGCGATCGCTAAAGCGCTCTTCTTGTATGCGAGTAAGGTAAACCGTGTCGTTGTCGGCTAAGCCATTCTCCATGTCGTCTGTCTCAACTACGTTATGCCCTGCGGCGCGCAGCTGCTCGACGATGGCGCTAGGCATTTTGAGTTCGGACGGGGATATCAAGGTCACGCTGATGTTTTTATAAAGCAGTAAAAGCTGCGATAGCGAGTGCACGGTGCGCCCGTGTTTGAGGTCGCCAACCATCGCGATGCGCATGCCGTCGATGCTGCGCTGATTAGCATGCAGTTCTTTTTTGATTGTGTAGAGGTCAAGCAGTGCCTGTGAAGGGTGCTCGTTTGGGCCATCACCGCCATTGATCACGGGGACCCGGCTCGCCTTCGCAAACTCATCGACCGAGCCGGCCTGAGGATGGCGCATGACGATAATGTCGCTGTAGCCGCTCACCACGCGCGCGGTGTCGTAGAGTGATTCACCTTTGGAAATCGATGAGGTCTTAATGTCAGAAGTCTCGCGCACAGAGCCGCCGAGCAGATTAAAAGCGCAGCCGAAGCTGAAGCGAGTGCGCGTGCTAGCTTCGAAAAACATATTGCCCAGTATGGCGCCATCCAAAGCGGTGGTTCGGCGCTCTCTTCGTGCATAGGGCTGCATGCAGTCGGCGACTTCAAAGACGCGCTCGACCGCCGCTCGATCGAACTGGGTGACACTGCTGATATGGCTGCCGCGGAAATCCATGCCTAAATTCTCTGCTCTAAGGGGTGTCTGGCTGGCTGCCTGAGTGCCCATCACGAAGGGCAAGCGGACAGGTAGCCATAGGGCTGTAAGTCTACTACAGTTCAGTCGCAGCCTGTAACGCAGCCCTCGTGCCCGTGGTTTGCGCTTGGTGTAGAAGCTGGAGGAATAATGACGTCTAAGACATTGTACTGGTACGACTTTGAGACCTTTGGTAAGAATGCCAAGCGCGATAGAGCCTCGCAGTTTGCAGGGGTTCGCACCGACGAAGACCTCAATATTATCGGCGAGCCGCTGCTGATCTATTGCAGGCCCAGCCCGGACTTTCTCCCCGCGCCCATGGCCTGCTACATCACGGGCATCACTCCACAAAAGGCGCTCGCCGAAGGCGTGAGTGAGGACGAGTTTATCCGCCGCATTCTTGCCGAACTTTCCGAGCCGGGCACCTGTGGGGTAGGCTATAACAGCGTGCGGTTTGATGACGAACTAGCGCGCCAACTGCTCTACAGAAACTTCCACGACCCCTACGAGCGCGAGTATAAAAATGGTAACTCTCGCTGGGACCTCATCGATGTCGTCAGGCTTTGTGCGGCGGTGCGGCCTGAGGGAATCAACTGGCCGCTTCGAGAGGATGGCCAGCGCAGCTTTAAACTGGATCAGCTCACCGTCGCCAATGGCATCGAGCATGGCGCTGCACACGACGCTCTCGCGGATGTGATCGCTACGATCGAAATGGCCAAACTGCTGCGCCGTGCGCAGCCACGGCTTTATGATTTCGCTTATCAGCAGCGCTCCAAGGCAGCGGTGCGTGCGCAATTTGATCTGCGCACCAATCAGCCGGTCTTACACGTCTCTATGGCTTATCCCGCAGCGCAGGGCTGTCTCAGCGTAGTCATGCCTCTGTGTGTGCACCCGACTAACAGCAATGCATTAATTGTATGCGATCTATGCACCGACCCGGCTGTCTGGCTCGATTTGAGTGCGCAGGAGATCGCTGCTCGGCTGTATAAAAAACGCGCCGATCGGGAGGAAGGCGAGGAGGCGATTCCCTTGCAGTCACTCGCTACGAATAAGTGTCCAGTAATTGCGCCGCTTAACGTGTTAAATGACAAGCAGGCGCAGGAATACGGTCTGCAGGCTGAACTGTGGCAACGTCATTTCGAGAAGATTAAGAGCGATCCGCGTGCAAGCGTACTGGCGAGCCAGGCCTTCGCAGGCGACAGCGATATCAGCGAAAGCGATCCGGATTTTATGATCTATAGCGGTTTTTTTGGAGAAGCCGACAAAAAACTTATGTCGACAATTAGGCGCACGCCTGCTGCGGATCTTGGCAGACTCGACATGCCGTTTCGTGATGGGCGACTGCAAGAGATGCTGTTTCGCTACCGTGCGCGCAATTGGCCTGACACGCTGAGCGAGGCAGAAGCCCAGCGCTGGCGTGAATTTTGTCTTACACGCACAGAGACCGCGGACGTGCTTGCCGATTTCGAAGCCGGTTTGGCTGAGGTCGAAGCGCTCGGGGGTAGCGAGGCGCAAACGCTTGTCGCTGAACTGCGTGATTATCAGAGTTCTTTATCGCAGCAAGCGAACCCCATAGCGCTACCTAGTAAGTAGAGAAGCGGGTAAAATGATGCGGTAGAAGGAATTCTTTAGGGTTTCTTCGTTCTTCTCGCAGCGCACAGCAATGGCCTAGCTTTGGTA
>JAYOBL010000082.1:9581-9902 GCA_038104835.1 Gammaproteobacteria bacterium
ACGCTACCTTGAGCGGAAAGAAGCGGGTAAAATAATAGGTTAGCCGCTTGTTTTACTTTTTTCGCCACGCGCGTAATGGCCCAGCTTTGGTACACGATGGACAGCACAGATAAGTTTCAAGAAATCAGGCCTTATCAAGACCACGAAGTTCGGCCGGTATTGGACAAGCTCCTTAACGATCGCGAAATGCTCGCCAGCATCGCACGTTTCTATGCGCCAACTTTCGCTCGCCTGCTCCCTTTTGCCGCGAGGCTTCTCGCTAAACGAAAGTTATCAGCCCAGCTTCGAGGGGTGGATTCGATCAAGTCCATGCAGCATGTT
>JAYOBL010000163.1:0-703 GCA_038104835.1 Gammaproteobacteria bacterium
CAGAACGATCTACAGCGCCGCGACGAAGGCTAATCCTTTAAAGCGGTCTGCTCGAATTCGTCCAAGGCTGCGAGTACCAAAAATACCGACCACTCTCTTCATGCCTTGCCGTGCAGGTAGTCAGCCAGCGTCTCGTCTGAGCGCCGGGGCTTTCTAGATTTAATGTAATGACATAGCCATCGCTTGCTGGCTGCGCCAACTCACCGGCATCAAAGCAATTTAGGGTGCCTTTTAGCCAGTTTTGATCTGAGACTGCGATCTGAAGTGCGCGAGTTTTTGAGCGGCTTGTTGGGTCAACGCCGATCTCCCCCGCAAGAGGGAAGGCGAGCGTAGAATATTTCTGTTCAGCGCCAGAAAGCCCTGAGTAGGGGCCTGCTAAGGGGAAGCGCGGGAGTGCCAGGGCATTGCTTGCCGGGCCGATAGCGCCTGAATTCTGTGCCAGAGCGTGATACCCGAGATCGCTTACTATTTGCTGTGCTTGGGGGTTGAATTCGCCATAGGGATAGGCAAAAAGTTTGGGCTGAGGACCGAGCTCAGCGTCTATGCGCCGCTGCGCCGCCTTAATATTTTCTCTTATATCAGTGTCACTTTGCGCAAGAACCGAGTCGTGCTCTGCTCCATGATTGCCAATCGTCACACCGGCAGCAACGAGTTCTCTCAACTGCGTCCAGGTAAGGTAACCGCGCTGCGCTCTATCTATGGG
>JAYOBL010000163.1:713-1706 GCA_038104835.1 Gammaproteobacteria bacterium
GCTGAGAAATACCGAGAATGGGAAGCCATAGCGCTGTAGCAGCGGAAAGGCGGTGGTATATATCGACTCGTAGCCGTCATCGAAAGTGATGGCGACGGACTTCGGCGCGATGGCCTCGCCTCTCAGCGTTGTATCTATAAGCTCTGCCAAGGGGCTTACGGTGAACCCGCCTTCGTCCAGAAGGCGAAGATGCGCCTCGAATTGCTCGGGTGCTATCGAGGTGGAGTATGGAGTGTTTTCTGCGACATGGTGATAGACCGAGATTGCGGCGCTGTGTTGCTCCGGACTAGAAACCCAGGGCGTAGCCGAGGGGGGTTGCGCCTGAGCTAAAACGCCCATGGCAATAAGGGCAACGAGAAGTAAGCTACAGTGCCCAGTACGCACTCGAGCCCTTGCGTTACGCGATTTTGCCATTCTGCGTACCCCCAAACTTTTGTCGCCTGCCTTCTACTCTGTGTTTGTCGCCGCTATACTGCGTCTCGGTCATTTGGACACCACAACCCGCGAATTCCCCATAAGAAAGGACAAAACTATGCTGTTTACAGGGCAGGCTATCAAGGCCTCACTTCTGCCGTCTGGCTTGGCCTGCGTCATGTTCGATCTTGACGAGTCTTCAGTCAATAAGTTCGACCAGCTTACGCTTCGCGAGCTCGGCGAAGCCATAGCCGCAGTTGAGAGCAGTGCTGCCCGCGGCGTGGTGTTCGCTAGCGCGAAATCGACTTTTATTGTTGGTGCTGATATCACCGAATTTGGAGGCCTGTTCTCTCAAGGCGAGGATGAGATTCGTGAATGGCTAGTGCAAGCGAATAAAGTGTTCAATGCGGTTGAGGACCTTTCTGTACCTTCTGTGGCTGCAATTAACGGCGCCGCACTCGGTGGTGGCTTCGAATTAGCGCTATCTGCTGACTTCCGCGTCGCTGCCTCTAGAGCAATAGTAGGCTTTCCCGAGGTCTATCTGGGTATTCTCCCGGGGTTTGGTGGCACGGTGAGACT
>JAYOBL010000164.1:0-1704 GCA_038104835.1 Gammaproteobacteria bacterium
ACGCTACTCCGGCACATAAGGATGTTCTTCGGGATTGAAGGCGCACTGCAGTAGTTAAAAACTTTCAGCGCTTGGCAATTTGGCGAAAATAAGAGAGTAGGAGAGTTGGCGCGCCCGGCAGGACTCGAACCTGCAACCCCCGGCTTAGAAGGCCGGTGCTCTATCCGGTTGAGCTACGGGCGCGTGGGTCGCAATTTTACACTAATTGCACCAAGGCACTAGCTGGAACTGCTCCTGACCCGGCATTAAGCGCACGACCAGCACAGCTTAATCGCCGTAACGCAGCAAAACGAAATGCCAGAAATCTAGCGGAGAAAGGGTTCGTAAGTCGTTGAAATAATGGGGTGACTGACGGGGTTCGAACCCGCGACCACCGGAGTCACAGTCCAGGGCTCTACCAGCTGAGCTACAGTCACCACTGTTTGGAGTGGCCGGCGCCCTGCTGCTGCAGTGGCGAGGCACGCATCTCGAGACCATAAAAATAGGAACTCGCGATGCTGACGGCAGGAGGCGGCTAAGAAAAGCGAGCGTCCTGCTGTCGAATTGGTCGGGGTAGAGAGATTTGAACTCCCGACATCTTGCTCCCAAAGCAAGCGCGCTACCAGACTGCGCTATACCCCGATTGGGTTCTAACTGAGGGGCGCATAATACTGATGTACCCTTGGCTCGTCAATATAAAGCATCAAAGCTTAGCGGCGCTATTCGGGCTTTTCGATCCGCCATCCGCTGCCGCTAGCACCACCGTCCTCGACCACGACATTCAGCGCGCTCAGTTCGTCGCGTATTTGATCAGCCAAAGCCCAGTCGCGATCGTTTCGCGCCTGCGCCCTAGCAGCGATTAACGCCTCAATATGCGCAGCATCAACGCCATCGTCGATATCTCGGCGCAGGAAATCCTCGGGCGTGCGCTGCAAAAGCCCAAGCACGGCGCCTAGTCGTATGAGGAGCGCACCGAGCTGATTAGCTCGCTCATCAGACTCTGGCGACGCCTGCGGCTTAAGATTGTTTATCTCTTTAACGATCTCCATGAGTGCGCTAAACGCCCCCGCCGTGTTGAAATCATCGTCCATCGCCGCCTTGAACGCTTTCTCGTGCCGGCTATTGGCCAGGCTTTTTGCTCCGCTAGTATCGAGTCCCTTGAGAGCATTATAGAAACGCTCCAACACGCTTTCAGACTGCTTCAAGCTTTGCTCAGAGTAATTGATCGCACTGCGGTAGTGGCTCGCAATAAGAAGGTGCCGCAGCACTTCAGCATCGTAGAGTTTCAACACTTCGCGCACGGTAAAAAAATTGCCCAAAGACTTCGACATCTTCTCGTTGTCTATGCGCAGCGGGCCGTTATGCATCCACAGATTGGCGAATTTCACCCCATTCGCGGCTTCGCTTTGAGCCACCTCATTTTCATGATGAGGAAACAAAAGGTCAGATCCGCCGCCGTGAATATCAAAATTTTCGCCTAGGCAGCAGCCAGACATTGCTGAGCACTCGATATGCCAACCCGGCCGACCATAGCCCCAGGGAGAGTCCCAACCCACCGCTCCTTCTTCCGCGTGCTTCCACAAAACGAAATCTCGCGGATCGCGCTTGAGCTCCCCTACTTCGATTCTCGCTCCATCGAGCAGCTCGTCCATCTTCTTTTTCGAAAGGCGACCATAGTCCGAAAAACTGCTGACGGAAAAATACACGTCGCCGTTGGCTGCAGGG
>JAYOBL010000083.1:0-2088 GCA_038104835.1 Gammaproteobacteria bacterium
GGCCTCGACGCGGCTATCGCTCATATCAATCGCTACAGCTCAGGGCATACCGAATCAATTATGAGCGAGAACTACTCGCATACTCAGCGATTCCTGCGCGAAATCGATTCCAGCTCTGTCATGATTAACGCCTCAACACGCTTCGCAGACGGCTTTGAATATGGTCTGGGCGCCGAGATCGGGATATCGACCGACAAGCTGCACGCGCGCGGGCCGGTTGGGCTCGAGGGTCTGACTTCACAGAAGTACATCGTGCTGGGTGACGGGCATATTCGCACGTGAGGCGCAGAGTAGGCGTTTACGGCGGGATGTTCGACCCCGTACATGAAGGCCACCTCGAAGTGGCTCGCTATGCGCGTGGGGCACTTGGTCTCGACAAAGTTCTTCTCGTTCCCTGCAAGCTGCCCAACCATCGCAGCAGCGCACAGGCGAGCGGGGCCCAGCGCCTGCACATGTTGGATCTAGCCTGCACTGACGACTCAGCCCTTGAGGTCAGCGACTTAGAACTGCAGCGTGACGGCGTCTCTTACAGCGTCGATACCCTGGCATATTTGCGCGCTCTGGAGCCTGCCACAGATTTCATTTTCATCCTTGGGCGCGATGCGCTGCTTGGTCTTCCCAAATGGGAGCGCTGGCAAGAACTGCTCAAAGACAACCTGCTCGCAGTAGTGTCACGAGAAGCAAGTCAGTGTGAGGAGGCGGCCGATGGAGAGGAGCAGAGCAGAAGGGCGCCTCTTATGCGCTGGGCTCCGCCTGATTCCGTGGCGGAAGCGCTAGACTGGGCTACACGAAAGCTAGACGACGTTGAGAGCCTGTTTGCTGCGCGTCGCGATCGTCTAATTAGCCTAGAGGGGCTTGCCAATCCGCTTTCCTCAACGCAGGTGAGAGAAAGTTTGGCGCGTGGGGAAGGCGCAGGTCTGCTCCCGCGGGTCGCCGCTTATATAGAGGTCGAGGGGCTTTATAAGTAGGGTAAGGCACGTAATTTTTACGTCTAATTAACTGTTAATTAAGGAATACTATTTTGGGAAAAACCACCGAATTGAGTAGCGAAAAGCTCGCCGAGCTGGCCGTCGACGCGTTGGACGACATGAAGGGGCAGGCCATACGCAGCATCAGCGTAGGCAAGCTCACCTCGATTACTGATTACATGGTGATCGCAACAGGCACCTCGAGCACGCACGTGAAGGCCCTCGCAGATTCGGTGGATAAGGCTGCAAAAGAGGCCGGCTGCACGGTGAAGAGCATCGAAGGCAAAATGCAGGCGGAATGGGTGCTAGTCGATCTGATCGATGTCGTTGTACACATCATGGTAGCCCCCATGCGGGCGCTATATAACTTGGAAGACCTGTGGAGCTTCACACCGCAGTCTGAGAGTAGCCCCGCAGCGCCAAGCCAAGACGCTGAGTAGTAATGAAACTGCGGGTCATCAGTATTGGAACTAAGATGCCGCGCTGGGTGCAGGAGGGCGTCGCGGAATACAGCAAGCGGCTAGGGCCAGACCTTGGCTTCAGCCTTGTTGAGCTGCCAATGACCAAGCGCAGCAAGACCCAGTCGGTTCAGCAGTGCATCGACAAAGAAGGCGAGGCCATTTTAGCCTCGCTAACACCAGCCGATTACGTAGTAAGTCTGGAAGTTCTCGGCAAGGCCCTGGATACCCAGGGTTTAGCTAAGCGCCTGCAGCATTTCTCGCATCTAGGGCGCAATATTAGCCTAATCATCGGCGGGCCCGATGGCTTGTCCTCGGCCTGCGCTAAGCGGGCTGACGAGAGCTGGTCATTGTCAGCACTCACCCTGCCGCATCCGCTGGTAAGGGTGCTGCTGACGGAGCAGCTATACAGGGCTGTGAGCCTGAATAATGGCCATCCCTATCATCGAGCCTAGCGCGAACTTTTGCCGCGTTGAGCGGTCGAATTTTAAACAAATCGGTTCTCAAACTGGAGAATGAAGTTGGCCGTAAAATGGCAGCTTAAAGATCACGAGAAAGAGCGTCAGTTGTTCAGCGGCCGACTCCTCGCTGCCGCGGCGACCGTGCTGCTGCTGCTCACCGCTCTCGTGCTGCAACTGGTTAACCTGCAGGTCACTCAGTAC
>JAYOBL010000083.1:2098-9763 GCA_038104835.1 Gammaproteobacteria bacterium
TGCCGCCGGCGCGGGGTCTTCTCTTCGATCGCAGCGGCGAGCTTCTTGCCGACAACCAGCCTATTTTCAACGTCAATATAGTGCGCGAGCGTATCGACGACCTTGATGCGACCTTAGAGCTACTCAGCAGCCTCATCGCACTCAGTGAAGAAGAAATCAGCCAATTCGAGCAGCGGCTGCGCCGTCGCCGCGTGCCTTTTTCTTCCGTTCCTCTGCGCTTCGTGCTTAGCGAAGAAGAAAAAGCCCGCTTAGCAGTCAATGCTCATCGCTTGCCGGGTGTCAGTATCGAGCCTCAGTTCGTGCGGCGCTATCCCTTCGAATCCCTTAACGCGCACGCGCTGGGCTACGTCTCGGAGATCAACCGCGACGAGCTTGATGAGTTCGATGAAGCCAAGCGCGAGAACTACGGTGGGACGAATCACATAGGTAAAACCGGTGTCGAGCGCACTTACGAATCGCTGCTCCACGGGCAAGTAGGCTATGAGCTCGTAGAGAAGAATAATCGCGGTCAGGTGATGCGGCGGCTCGAGCGTACAGATCCAGTGGCGGGTCGAAATCTGACGCTATATCTTGAGAATCGTCTGCAGCAGGTTGCCCATGAGGCTCTCGGTGAGAATCGCGGCGCCGTCGTTGCTATAGAGCCTGCGACTGGCGGAATTTTGGCGATGGTCAGCAAGCCCGGCTTCGATCCGAACCTCTTCGTTACCGGTATCAGCAGTGCCGACTACTCACGCCTTGTCACCGACGAGGTTAATACCCCGTTATTCGACAGGACGGTTAATCCCTATCCGCCAGCCTCAACCGTCAAGCCCTTTATAGGACTCGGGGGCCTACAGCACGGCTTCACCGATCAAGACACAGTCATTCAAGACCCAGGCTACTTCCGTCTGCCAGGCGTAAGCTATCGCTGGGGCGACTATACGCTGCGCACTGCTATTGGTGGCGGTCACGGCGAAACCAATCTGCAGCGCGCTATTTTTCAATCCTGCGACACGTTCTTTTACGACCTCGGCTACCGAATGGGTATAGATACCATACACGGCTTTCTGGGCCAGTTCGGCTTCGGCCAGAATTTCGCCCTGGACATCGCCTATGCTCGCACGGGGGTGCTGCCTTCGCGCGATTGGAAAGAGCGCACGCGCAGTGAGCCATGGTACCCCGGTGACACTATCAATTCTTCGATCGGCCAAGGCTATATGTGGGCAACGCCGCTACAGCTTGCCACGGCGACAGCGATTGCAGCGAACAAGGGAGTCGTCGTAAAACCGCGTATCCTCGCGGCTATCGACGGCGTCCCATTTACGCCTGCGGCCATCGAGCCGGTGTCTGATGTGCAGATAGATAATCCTGACCACTGGCGCTATATCGAAGACTCCATGACGATGGTTGTTCATCGCCCGTACTCCGATGTCTTTAGAGACTATGGCACTGCCTACGAGGCGATTGCACGGGCAGACCGCGACATGGCGTACAAGCTTGCAGGCAAGTCGGGCTCTGCGCAGGTGGTCGGCATCGATCAAAGCATTCTACAGAGCACCGACATCGATGTGTCCGACCTCAATAAAGATCACGCGTTGTTTATTGCATACGGTCCTGCGCAACACCCAACGATAGCCCCACAGATAGCAGTGGCGGTGTTTGTGGAAAATGGGCAGCACGGTAGCAGCGTTGCGGGCCCGGTTGCTAAGGCCGTGGTTGATGCTTATTTGCTGGATATCCTACAGCTCGATTTCAGCCCTGAGGAAAGCGGCGACGCGCCAAGCGCTGTGAGTGAAGCAGCACCTGCTAGAAGCTCACAGTTCTCAGCCTCCCTCCCTGCGGAGTTCGTAAACTCTTTCGCCCGTGACTTCTCACATGACGGCCACAGCCATGACTAGAGGCGAAGGTGCCAATGGATAGTCTGCAGAGCCACCGTGACTTCGTTCGGCAGTCTCAGTTAGACCTGCGGCAGACGCGCCGGCTGCGCAGTGTCTGGCATCTCATCCATATCGACCCCGTGCTTCTAGTTGGACTGCTACTGCTCTGTGGATTTGGCCTATTCATTCTTTACAGTGCGACCGCAGGGGATATTGGAGTCGTCCGGAGGCAGGCGGCAATCATGGGGGGCGGCTTCGTTCTGATGGCAGTGCTCGCTCAATTCGATGTGCAGTTCTATCGTCGATGGGCGCCGACAGCCTATATTGGCGCCCTCGCTGTTCTGGCCTTACTACGTTGAAAAGGGGTGGAGAAAAAAGGCGCGCGCAGCTGGCTCGACCTGCCGGGATTGCCCAGCTTTCAGCCCTCAGAGCTGTTGAAGTTCATAGTGCCCATGCTGGTCGCTTGGTATCTCGCGAGTAGGCCAATGCCCCCTAAATTCAAGCATCTGTTTTGGGCGGGGCTGATTACGCTCGTGCCGGCGGCGCTTATCGTATTGCAGAACGACATGGGGACTGCGCTCATGGTGACGATGTCCGGGGTGTTTGTCGTGCTTTTGGCCGGTCTGCGCTGGCGCGTAGTGTTCGCCGGTGGACTTGCTGCGGTGATAGCTTCACCGCTCTGGTATTTCTTTCTCGCCCAGCCCCATCAGAAGAATCGAATCCTCACCTTTTTCGACCCATACCGAGATCCAACCGGGGCAGGTTACAACATCATTCAATCGCAGATTGCCATAGGATCCGGCGGCTTATACGGCAAGGGCTACGGGAACGGTGCGCAGTCTCATCTCGATTTCATCCCCGAGAGCAATACCGACTTTATTCTCGCGGTTCTGGCTGAGGAGTTTGGATTGCTAGGTGTGCTGCTTCTAATCGCTTTGTATTTGTTCGTACTCGCGCGGGGCGCGGTGATTGCGCTCAACGCTCAAGATATGTTCGGGCGTCTGCTTGCCGGCAGCCTAACGCTCACTTTTTTCCTCTATCTGTTTGTGAATATGGCCATGGTGACCGGGCTTCTTCCGGTGATTGGGCTGCCCCTGCCACTCATTTCTAGGGGTGGAACAGCGGTCGCCACGCTATTCATCGGCTTTGGGCTATTGATGTCTATTCAAACCCACGGAATTGGTCAAGCATCTCGCTAAACCCCTAACTTTTTCCTCCTAACGACCGCTATCCTTGAAGACTTCAACGCTTAATTCGCTGTTTAGTCGCTTTGGATTGGTTGATAACCGAGCGCAGAGGAAAATAGACACGATGGTTATACAAGTGCTTGAGAGCTCCGCCTTAGCCGGGGTGCGCCTAGGACTCACCGGCAGCCGTAGCCTCATTTTATTGAGCGCATTCAGCCTGCTCGCGGCCTGCGCGAGCAGTCCCGCTCCCTCGCCCAACGCGGGGCGCTATCAAATTGCACAGGATCGCGCGCCAACGCGGAGTCTCGATCCGTCGCAGATCGCTGATGTCGTGCCTACAGCGATCACTCGCACAGGCGCAGGTAACCGAAGTCCTTACGAGGTGCTTGGGAAGCGTTACACGGTGCTGCCCAGCGAAGAAGGGTATTTTGAGCGCGGTGTCGCCTCGTGGTACGGCGAAAAGTTTCACGGGCATAAAACGTCGAACGGCGAGATCTTCGATATGTATGCCGTTTCAGCCGCACACAAGTCTCTGCCCATACCCAGCTTCCTTAGGGTGACCAATTTAGACAACAACCGCAGTATCGTTGTGCGGGTTAATGACCGCGGGCCCTTTCATGGCGATCGGCTTATCGACCTTTCCTACGCCGCGGCCGTAAAGCTCGGCTATGCGGACCGGGGTACTGCCCGGGTTGAGCTCGAGGCCATAGTCGTTAACGCTGAGACTCCAAGAGCGCAGCCGGCCGCGCCGCTCGCCTCAGTTGGGAGTCGCTCTATTGCTGACTCCTACCTGCAGGTCGGAGCTTATTCGACGCGCGCAGCCGCTCAAGACGTGGCTGCTACCTTAAAGTCGCTGACCCGCGAGGCAGTAAAAATAGAGAGGATTCGCACGCAGCAGGGCCGGGAGCTACACCGCGTGCGCATTGGTCCGCTGAGGGAGGCTCGCAGCATCGATGAGATAAAGCGCCGAGTTGCGGCAGCTAATCTCGGCACCCCCTACACCGTGAGTGACTAGAGCTCAGCGCTTTTTGAATTAGGCGGCTGACTCAGTAATTTGGCAAACGAGCTGGCACAACTAAGGCAGAAATGCGGCGCCAAGAGGGATGGCCTCTGACGAGTCGCGGCGATTTGCCGTAATTCATAGGCTTTCGCTCGCACAGGCTTTAGAATAGCGTTAACGCAAAGTCCAAGCACATAAGCACCAGGCAAAAGAGACAGCGATCATGAATTTAAAGACTTCAGACACTACAGGGACTACTCAGATGATAAGGCATTCATCCGCTTTGCGGAGCTGTGAAAGCAGCGTCAGCGCAGCACCTTTGCGCTTTATTGTTCTTGCGCTGACGCTACTCACTGCCGGGCTGCCAGTGGCTCAACTCTCCGCTGCACCCGCGATCATTCCTCGAGCGCCGGATATCGCGGCAACCAGCTACATTCTAATCGATGCCAAGACGGGACAAGTGCTGATTGAGGAGAATGCTGACGAGCCGCTGCCGCCTGCGAGCCTTACTAAGATTATGACTTCCTACATTGCTATCGAGGAAATCATCAACGGTCATCTAACGCTAGACACGCCCGTGCACATTAGTGAAAAAGCCTGGCGCATGGAGGGTTCTAAGACTTTCGTTGGCGTCGATACGATGGTCCGCGCGGAAGACCTATTGCGCGGCATCATTATTCAATCTGGCAACGATGCCAGCGTCGCGATTGCCGAGCACATCGCAGGTAGCGAAGAAGCGTTTGCCGATATGATGAATCAGTATGCTGAAGTGATGGGCATGCAGCAGAGCTTCTTTATGAACTCCAGCGGTCTCGACACTGAGCTTTACTACAATACGATGTCAGCCCGTGACCTCTCGATTATCGCGCGCGAAACGGTAGTCAAACACAAAGACTTCTACCCCATGTATGCAGAGCGTGAGTTCACCTACAACGGGATAACCCAATCTAATCGCAATTCGCTTTTATTCCGCGATCGCAATGTCGATGGCTTGAAAACGGGCTGGACCGACGCGGCTGGCTACTGCCTCGTGGCCTCGGCTGAGCGTGACGGCATGCGCCTAATTTCCGTAGTGATGGGGACAGAAAGCACCGAGGCGCGTGCAATAGAAACCCAAAAGCTTTTCACCTACGGCTTCCGCTATTTTGAAACGCATCAGCTGTACAGCGAGGGGCAGGTCTTGGCGAACGTCCCCGTGTGGTCTGGCAAAGAGTCGGCTCTTGACCTTGGTGTGACAGAAGATGTTTTTGTGACGATTCCCCGTGGTCAAGGTGAGAATCTGACCGCAGCTCTTGACGTTGAGGAGGCGGTAACAGCGCCACTAGAAAACGGTCAGCTGATGGGCGTAGTCAACGTAACCTTAGACTCTGACCTGATCTATCGGGGCGATGTGATAGCCATGCAGGCCGTCGAGCAGGGCAGTCTTTTTAAGCGTTTCATGGATTGGCTCACGCTCTTTTTCAGCAACCTCTTCTCTTAGGGATCCGCGATGACGCGTGACATCACCTTCACTGAAACTCCATTGGATGCCGATCAAGAGGCGCCAAAGATCGAGTTTCCCTGTCTTTACCCAATCAAAGTTATCGGTGTGGCGGCGGCTGATTTTCAAGAGCGTGCGGTTGCAGCGGTCGAGCGCTATGCCGGTAAGATAGATCCTAAGCTTGTTGAGCTAAACCCCAGTAAAAAAGGCAGCTATGTCTCGGTGCGCGTCACCATTGCAGCAACCGGCCACGAGCAGTTAGAGAATATTTTTGCCGAGCTTAAGCGCATCGAACATGTGAAGATGGTTCTTTAACGTGCGCCTCGACGCCTACCGCTGGGAGCAGGCGCAGCCTCAGTCGCTCGAAGGCGGCGAGGCCGAGATAGGTCTGAAGATCCGTCGCCTTGGCCTGCAGGACTACGTGCCAATTTGGCAGTCCATGCGCTACCTCGCTGAGCATCCCAAACCGAATCGCGATGATGAGATATGGCTGCTCAGCCACAAGCCGGTGTTCACGCAGGGTCAGGCCGGTAAGGCCGAGCATATTCTGGATCCGGCGGGCATCCCCGTTGTCCAGATAGACAGAGGCGGGCAGGTGACCTATCACGGCCCCGGTCAGCTCGTCGCTTATCTGTTGATTGACGTAAGACGTCGCAAAATTGGCGTTCGCGAGCTAGTTGACCTGATTGAAGAAGCCGTTATAGACACCCTGAAGCAGTTGGGTATTGACGGCGAGAGGCGGGCCGATGCGCCCGGTGTTTATGTCAATGACGCGAAAATTGCGGCACTGGGTCTGCGCATCAAGAACGGACGTAGTTATCACGGACTTAGCCTTAATGTGGCGATGGATAAGCAGCCCTTTGCTAGAATAAACCCCTGCGGTTTTGAGAATCTGGCAGTGACGCAAATCGCCGATCATGTGGACGCCACCGAGACCAATTTGATGCAGCAGACGAGTAGCGTGCTCGCAAGCGCGCTCAAGACACGTTTAGGCTACCGGCCCTAGTAAGCCGCCAGCTTATGCAGCTAAGCGTCCAGAGGCGCAAGCAATTGAGCGGCTGCAGACATCGATTGACGAACAGTGGGAATGACGCCGACACGCTCGGCATGGAATAAATAGCATGGCAGAAAGAAAACGACGGAATGTGCTTGTCGAAGGCGAGAAACTTCGCGGTGCGGAAAAAGTTAAGCGAATCCCGCTGAAAGTTATCCCCACGGATGAGCTGCCGAAGAAGCCGGATTGGATTAGGGTCAAGATCCCTGCATCGCCAAAGATTAATCACATTAAGCAAAAACTGAGGGAGCACAAGCTTGCCTCAGTGTGCGAAGAGGCTTCCTGTCCCAATCTGGGCGAGTGCTTCAGCAACGGCACGGCGACGTTCATGATAATGGGCGAGATCTGCACGCGTCGCTGTCCATTCTGCGATGTCGCCCACGGCAAGCCTAAGGCCTTGGACGAGAACGAGCCTCGCGAGCTTGCCGAGGCGATCGCGGAAATGGGCCTTAGCTACGTTGTAATCACCTCGGTAGACCGAGATGACCTGAAGGACAGTGGTGCCCAGCATTTCGCTAACTGTATCGTTGAAACTCGTAAATATAATCCCGAGATTCAAGTCGAAGTCTTGGTGCCTGACTTCCGCGGCCGCATGCAGATTGCGTTAGATATTCTCAAGCTCACGCCGCCAGATGTGTTTAATCACAATCTCGAGACTGTGCCTAGGCTCTATAAGAAGGCGCGGCCGGGAGCTGACTACCAGTGGTCGCTAGACCTATTAAAAGGCTACAAGGCGCTGTGCCCCGACGTGGTGACTAAATCAGGACTCATGTTGGGCTTGGGCGAGACCCTAGAGGAGGTCAAAGAAGTGATGCGCGACCTCTATGCTCACGATGTCGACATGGTCACCCTAGGCCAGTACTTGCAGCCGAGTAAAGACCATTTGAAGGTCGAGCGTTTCGTTCACCCCGATGAATTTGAGGAGCTGCGAGAATATGGCGAGGCCCTTGGATTCAAACACGTTGCGAGCGGCCCGCTCGTCAGGTCCTCCTATCATTCACACAAGCAGGCGCAGGGCGAAGAGCTTGGGATAAACGGATAGCGGGTGTCGAAAAATCAGTCACTTCTGTTTTTAGAGTTTTCGCTCG
>JAYOBL010000084.1:0-4969 GCA_038104835.1 Gammaproteobacteria bacterium
GACGTGGAATACCTATGGGCAGTATGCTGACTGGATCTTCTGTCTCGTGCGCACTGACAATAGCGTTAAGAAGCAAGAAGGTATCAGCTTCCTGCTAATCGATATGAAGAGTCCGGGCATCACTCTCAAGCCTATCGTGCTCCTCGACGGTCATGCCGAGGTCAACGAGGTGTTCTTCGATGACGTTCGCGTACCCGTCGAAAACCTTATCGGCGAGGAGAATAAGGGTTGGACCTACGCCAAAGTACTGCTCACGCACGAGCGCACCAATATCGCCGGCGTACCGCGCGGCAAGCGCCGACTGGCGGCGTTAAAGCGAGTAGCGGCTGAGACCGACGACGGATTCGGTGGCACGATGGCTGATAACCCCGATTTCAAAGCCCAGCTGGCTGAAGTCGAAATCGAATTGCAGGCGCTCGAGTATGCTGAGCTCCGCACTCTCGCTGCGCTCAGCGTTGGCAAAGCGCCAGGACCTGAGTCTTCAATTCTCAAGATTGTGGGCACCGAGCTTGCGCAGAAGATGGACGAGATGTCGGTTGAGCTCGCAGGCTATAACTGTCTGCCCTTTGTCCCTGAGCAGTTCGAAGAAGGTTTCGAAGGCGAGCAGATGGGGCCAGGCAGCTCCGCAGCAGCGGCGCTGAGCTATTTTAACAATCGTAAGCTGTCTATTTTCGGCGGCTCTAACGAGGTTCAGCGCAACATCATCAGCAAGGCGGTGCTGGGACTCTAGTTCCCCGCTCAGGCTGACGATTGTTCATCACTAATTTGTAAGAGGTTAATCCGTGGATTTTTCATATTCCGAAGAGCAGCAGATGCTGCAAGAAAGCGTACAGAAATTCGTTATGCAGCAGTACGATTTCTACAAGCGCGACGACATCATTAAAACAGAAGCCGGCTACAGCACTGAAAACTGGAATCTGTTTGCCGAGCTAGGTTGGCTGACCGTGCCGTTTAGCGAAGAAGACGGAGGTTTTGGCGGTAACGCAGTCGATCTCATGGTTATGATGGAAGAGTTTGGCAAGGGCATGCTGGTCGAGCCTTACCTCTCCGCCGCTGTAATGGGAGGCACGCTAGTCGCCGATCTAGGCAATGAAGAGCAGAAGTCAGGGCTCATTCCCCAGATCATGGAAGGAGGGCTCATTACCGCGGTAGCTTACGCGGAGCAGGGCAGCCGCTTCAATCCACTCAACGTCAAAACCAGTGCTAAAGCCGAGGGTGATGAGGTTGTTTTGAACGGGGTCAAGATCAATGTGCTGGGCGCGCCGAATGCGCAAATCCTCCTCGTCTCTGCCCGCGATTCAGGTGCAGCGACAGACGCCGAGGGCATCTCTCTCTACCTCGTAGACCGCGACGCCGATGGCGTTGATATCACGGCCTACACAACTATCGACGGACGCAAATCAGGTGACGTTGCTCTGAATAACGTTCGTGTTCCGGCCACGGCTCGCCTCGGCGCAGCTGGCGCCGCCGGCGCTGCCCTTTCAGCGGTCGTCGACAGAGCCACTCTTGCAGCTGCGGCGGAAGCGGTGGGTGCAATGGATTCGCTGCTCACTAAGACAGTTGAGTACAGCAAGACGCGCAAGCAGTTCGGAACCGCGATCGGTACCTTCCAAGCGCTTCAGCACCGTATGGCAGATATGTTCATTCAATGTCAGCTCGCGCGCTCTATCGTAGTAAGGGCTGCGATGATCCTCGACGGTGACGACGATGCGGCAACTAAGGCGAAGGCGGTCTCTTCCGCTAAGTCCCGAGTCGGCAAGTCTATCCGTTTGGTTGGTCAAGAGGCCGTGCAGATTCACGGTGGCATTGGCGTGACTGATGAGCTGGACGTCGGCCATCTGTTCAAGCGCGTGACTGCACTCGATTTGATGTTCGGCAACGCGGAATACCATCTGCAGCGCTTCGCTTCGCTCTAGGTTTCCATGAGCGAACTCATCCTTGTCCGCCACGGGCAAGCTTCCTTTGGCGCTGAGTCTTACGACAAGCTCAGCGACAAAGGAGTGGAACAGGTAAAAATTCTCTCTCAGCACTGGCAGGCGCTGGGAGAGCGTTTCGACCATATCTATAGCGGCACTCTGCTGCGTCAGCGCGAAACTGCGCAGGAACTCCTTCCCCTTGTTGAAGGCGAGCCGACAGCGTCGGTGCAGCTTACCGGTTTCAATGAATACAACGGTGACCCTCTTATCCGCGCGCATTTACGCGATATGCGCGAAGCGGGAGATCTCAGCGGCCCCGCTCAGTGGCCCATTCAAGATGAGCGACTGTTTCAAAAAATATTCGAGAAGGCGACGGCACGCTGGATAGTCGACGATCTCGACCCCCGAGACGACATTGCGGATTTCGAGCGCTGGAGCGACTTCAAAGCGCGGGTTTATGCGGCGTTAGATGAAGTTATGGCCCGGCACGGCTCTGGCAGCCGAGTCATCGTTTCGACTTCAGGCGGTGTCATAGCCATGGCACTGCAGAGAGTGTTAAATTTCCCTGACGATCAAGTGATCGCAACAAATTGGATGGTGCGCAACAGCGCTGTGAGCCGCATCATCTACGGCAGGGGCAAGCTGTCGCTTACTCAATTTAATAATTTGGCGCATTTAGAGACGCCAGAAAAGCAGCAGCTCATCACTTTTCGCTAGCGCTAACGCGCCGCGTATTGGGCCTACAGGGACTGTGGGCTGCTGCCCTAGTGACTCAGAGAAGAGGAAAGATCTTGAGCAGTGTGAGTGAAGAACTAGTCGATCAAGCGGGCACTATTCGTGAAGGCGAAGAGCTCAATCTTGATATCCTACGTGCCTACTTAGAACCTATTCTGGGCGCGAAAGCTGCTCAGCTTGAAGTGAAGCAATTCCCTGGTGGTTTCTCCAACCTGACCTATTTGCTTAGCAGCGGCAACGAGCGCTGGGTTCTGCGTCGTCCGCCGTTTGGTAGCAAAGTAAAGTCTGCCCACGACATGTCGCGGGAATTCAAAATCCTGTCTGCGTTGCAGAAAGTGTTTCCCTACGGTCCCACGCCCGTTCACTTTTGCGACGATCAAGACGTGCTCGGCTGCGACTTCTATCTGATGAGCTACATCGAAGGCTTGGTCATAAGGCGTGAATACCCTGAAGCGCTTAACTTCTCGCCTGATCAAATTCGCGAACAGCTGTTCAATTTTTTCGACGTGCTGTCAGAATTACATTCGGTCGATCTTGAGGCCGCAGGGCTCGATACCTTTGGTCGTCCGCAGGGCTATGTTCAGCGCCAAGTAGACGGCTGGTGTAAGCGCTGGGTGGGCGCCGTGACTCCAGATACCGTGAACTGCGATAACACTATGCAGTGGCTGCAGGACAATATGCCTGCTGAGAGCGGCAAGGCGAGTGTGATCCACAACGACTATAAAACCGATAACGTCATATTCTCACTCGACAATCCCATGCAGCTTATCGGCATTCTAGACTGGGAGATGGCGACCGTGGGTGACCCGCTGATGGATCTAGGCTGTACGCTTGGGTATTGGACGCAAATGGACGACCCAGAATTTTTCCGTCAGTACCGCACTATGCCTAGCGACGTGCCTGGCGCGCCGACTCGCGCGGAGATCGTGAGCCGATTCTCAGAGAAGACCGGCTTGCCAGTGGACAACTTTGCCTTCTATTTTGTGTTCGGTCTGTTCCGCCTCGGCGTTATTGGGCAGCAGATTTACTATCGCTACTATCACGGCCACACCAAAGACCAGCGCTTTGCCATGATGGTCAAGAAAACCGATGTGCTGCAGCGTATGAGCGAGATGATTATGCGCGGCGAAATTCGCTCATAAGTGGCTTCAGTTTATTTAAGGATTAGATATGAATTTAGCAATTCCAGAGCTTTTTTCCCTAGCAGGGAAAGTCGCGATTGTGACCGGCGGCTCGCGCGGCATAGGGAAGATGATCGCTGCCGGCTACGTTGCCAACGGCGTTAAGACTTATATCACCGCTCGTAAAACACAGGCCTGCGAAGAAACGGCCTCTGAGCTCTCGGCCATGGGTGAGTGCATCGCGCTGCCTGCGGATCTGTCGACCAAGCAGGGGCGAGAGGCTTTCGTTGCAGAGATTAAGTCGCGCGAGACTAAGATCGACATTCTAGTTAATAACGCCGGCGCAGCCTGGGGAGCCCCATTCGAGGAATATCCAGACGAAGGCTACGACAAAGTGATGGATATAAACGTCAAAGCCATTTTTACCTTGACCCGCGATCTGATGCCTCTGCTGACAAACGGCGCCGACCAGAGCAATCCTAGCCGCGTCATTAACATCGGTTCTATCGATGGGCTACGAGTCTCTACTATGGATAATTTCGCGTACGGGGCGAGTAAGGCGGCCGTACATTTCTTAACGAAAAATCTGGCGCTGCGCTTAGGTCCAAAGGGAGTGACCGTTAACGCGATCGCACCTGGCGCTTTTCAGAGCCACATGATGAACGCCACATTGGAAAAATTCGGTGACAAAATTGCGGACGAAAACCCCTTAGGCCGAATAGGCTCGCCAGAGGATATGGCGGGTCTTGCGGTTTACCTTGCCTCTAATGCCTCGAAGTATATGACCGGACAGGTCATAGCCTTAGATGGCGGTCGACATATTGGAGCCCGACAGGACTAGGAGTGAGCCCCATGCCGTCTCAGGCAAATTTCAGCATATTCGTTGTCTGTGCAGCCTTCGTGAGCGGCTTTTGCATTATGGCAATCGAAATGCTCGGCGCGCGGATTATGGCTCCCTATTTTGGCGGCAGTCTTTCGGTGTGGGGCAGCATTCTCACCGTATTTATGCTGGCGTTGGCCTGCGGGTATTTGATTGGCGGTCGCCTCTCGGCGCGAACACCGAGTCTCGTGAGCTATTCCTATTTTTTCATCGCCGCAGCCGTGACTAGCCTGCCCATTGTCCTGTTCGCCGATGCGATTATGCGCCCCATTTTCCTCGCGATAGAGGATCCTCGGTATGGCTCTTTGCTCGCGTCA
>JAYOBL010000084.1:4979-9676 GCA_038104835.1 Gammaproteobacteria bacterium
ATTTTATTCCAACTACGATACTCGGCATGATCTCGCCTTACTCCGTGCGCCTTCTAGTGCAGACCAGTGATCACAGCGGGCAGAAAGCGGGACTGCTGTTCTTCGTCTCAACTCTCGGCAGCGCCGCAGGCACTCTGGGCACCTCTTTTTATCTTGTGCTGTGGTTTGAGGTTAACGAAATCGTGCTGGGCACCTCTGCTGCGTTGCTGACTATTGGGGTAGCACTCCTGCTGGCAGGCATTGCCGGGAGGCGCCATGACTCGGCTTAGGCAGGGTCTTATTTCCCTAAGTGTTTTAGCTGCTGTTCTGCTGCAGCCAGTCGCTGCCGAAACCCTGCACGAAGAGCGCTCGCTGTACCGCGATATAACGGTAACCCAAGAGGGGCAGCGGCGCTGCCTGGTGTTCAATGTTCACCGCGGCGACCGCAATCAAACCTGCATGAATACCGCAGATCCTGAACGCTTGGTGTTTGAGTATGCCAAGATGAGTTTTGCAGGTTTGCTACTCAACCCCAATCCGCGGCGCGTGCTGATAGCCGGATTGGGTGGCGGCTCGCTGCCCTCGGCGCTGACGACTCTGTTTCCAGAGGCGCAGATAGACGTGATAGAGATCGATCAGGCCGTGGTTAACGTCGCCAAAGAGTTTTTCGACTTTGAGGAAACCGATCAGGTAAGTGTAATCGTCAACGATGCACGGGTTTACGTGAAGCGCGCCGCGCTGCTCGAGAAAAAATATGATCTGGTGATTCTCGATGCCTTCACCGGCGACTATATCCCCGAACACCTGCTCACGCTGGAATTCCTGCAGGAAGTGCGCTCGATTATGACGCCAGACGGCGTGCTTGTAGCCAACACATTCTCTACCAGCCGTTTCTACGACCACGAGTCAGAGACCTATCAGCGCGCCTTTGGCGAATTCTTTAATTTTAAACTACCCAGCTCAGGCAATCGCATCATCATCGCTCGCGATGAGCTCTTGCCTCCGCGGGGCAAGATGATGCAAACGGCGCGGGATCTAGCTCCCCGAGTGAGGCGCTTCGGTGTGCCGCTGCTGGAGTATCCGAATAGGCTCTCGACGAGAGTGGATTGGAATCGCAGCCGCCGGGTGCTGACAGATCAGTATTCACCCTCTAATCTTCTGCGCGACAACTAGCGCTGCTTCGAGCCGCGCTAGAGCGCGTCAGCGCCAACGATCTGCTTTAACGCCTCAATATCCTTTAACTCAATCTCGCGATTGGCGACTGCCAGTACGCCTTTTTTCTGCAGCGCGGTCAGCAGACGGCTAACCGTTTCCACCGTTAAGCCTAGGTACTCGCCTATGTCGCCACGCGTCATGGGCAGGTTGAAGCGAGTAGCCGATAGGCCAACTCGTGCGTAACGGCTAGAAAGACCAAGGAGGAATGAAGTAATGCGCTGTTCGGCGCTGTAACTGCTAAGCAGCGTATGAACTTTTTGATCCTTGGTAATCTCAGCGCCCATGATCGCAAAGAAATTATGCTGCAGCACTGGAAGCTGCAGGCTTAGGGACTCGAGTTGGTTAAAGGGGATTTCACAGATCGACGCATGTTCCAATGCGATGGCCGAGTTGGCGTGGGAGTGATCGGCGATGCCATCTAAACCAATAATCTCGCCGGGCAGGTAGAATCCAGTGACGCGCCCCTCGCCGGAGCTGCTCAGCAGGTAGGACTTAAAGCTACCCGAGCGAACCGCGAAGATGGAATTGAAATTGTCGTGCTGACGATAGAGGTAGTCGCCCTTCTTGAGTGGGCGATTACGCTCGACGATGGTGTCTAGCTGCGCCATCTCGCCGTCATTGAGCGCGATAGGCAGGCACAGCTCATTCAGCCTGCAGCTGCCGCAGGACACCCCCGAGCTGAGCGGGCATAGCTTGACGATAGGCGCTTCGGCTCTTCTTTGGTCGTGCTCGCTAAGACTGTCGACTGCTAGCGGTGACTTTGAAAACTCAGCGACTGACATTCCTTTGTCTCCTCACAGGCTCTACAAATCAATAAGATTTTGAGATGTATCAATTTATGAGGAGAGTTTGCCACCATTCCCTGCCTTCGCCAAATGCCAAGCGAGGGGAATTAGTGATTTTCTGTCACCAACGCGGGAACCCTATGCGATTTACGGCATAGGCATTCCTTTCATTGAAAGTCAGCTTTAGCCAGCCGGTGACTAACGGCTAGCCAACGTAGACTGTCAGAACGTCGCAGTGAGCTCCATGGAGCACGCTGTTCGCGGTGGAGCCCAGTAGGATCTTCCAGCCGGAATGGCCGTGGCTGCCAATCACTATGGCGTCTGCGCCAAGTTCCTCTGCCAGCGCGCGGATTTCCGCCGCGGGATTGCCGAGCACCGAATGCGTAGCGCTGCTAGGCAGTTGCCACTGTGCTCCAAGCGCTTCCAGACGCTCGCTTGCAAATTTCGAGGCTTCGGTCTGCAGTTCGCTGACGTTAGCGACATAGATATCCATGCTGTAGGCGGCGGAGATCGGTTCGACAACGTGGACGAAGTGCAGCTTTTCCGCAGCTGAATCTGCGAGTGCCATCGCGGCCTTGATGACTTTATCGGTGTCTTTGGAAAGGTCTATTGCAACGAGTATTTTTTGATACATAGTGCTCTCCTCTTACCTGCGTATTCGAAAGCGAAAGGGGACTGCTACTTCGCTGGTTCCTGCGCTTTCAAGGTACGCCTTCTTTCCCTTCGGATTCAAGCGCTGCGGCAGCTTTCGGCCTAACTATTGATGAAGCTCAATTGATGCGATAGGAGACCCATAGATCCTATGGTTGGCTCGCTAGGGCGAGGGCTGGAGGCTCCGCTGGGAAGTTAGCTGTGCACTAGCTCTGCGCCACAGTACTTGCAGTGACGCGCATCAAGGTCGTGTGTCGTCGCTTTGCAGGCGCGGCAGCTTGCAGCATGATGATTCTGCCGCTGATTGCTGCGCTGGACCTGCTGCATGAGTTCAGCGCCGATGATACCGGTGGGGACCGCGATAATGGCGTAGCCGCAAATCATCGCGACTGCCGCCACAAACTGGCCAAGGGAGGTCTGTGGTGCGATGTCGCCGTAGCCGACCGTGGTTATGGTGACAATGGCCCAGTAGATGGAGACTGGAATATTACTGAAGCCGTTTTCAGGCCCTTCAATGACAAACATAAGGGCGCCAAAAACAACGATAAGAACCACAACAGAGAAGAGAAAGACAAAGATCTTGCGCCGCGCCTGCAGCAGCGCGGCATACAGTAGATTGGCCTCGCCTATGTAGCGGAAGAGTTTGAGTATGCGAAAGATTCGCAGTACTCGCATGATTCGGATAACCAGCAGGTAGGCCGCGGCCGGAAACATGAAGGCTAAATAGGTGGGTAGTATCGAGACGAGGTCGATAAGTCCATAGAAGCTAAAAACATAGGCGCGCTTGCGCGGGGTGGAATAAATTCGAAGCGCGTATTCAAGCGTAAAGATCAGAGTGAAGGCCCACTCAAGCCGGTAGAGAGCCGCGCCATGCTGCGAGTGTATAGACGCTACCGAATCTGCAAGCACCGAGGCCACGCTCGTCACAATGAGCACGATCAGCGCGAGGTCGAACCAGCGACCCGCGGCTGACTCGTACCCGAATATCACATCATAAATTCTGCGTTGCAGGGCAGAGCCCTGCGACTCTTCAGGGCCCTGCATGGCGGGGCCCGAGTGAGGGGTTTGTGCTCGTGTTTCGCTGTCCTTCATCAAGCCTCGCTTGCTGCCCTGGGCGTTGTTCTGCTGTCTTCTTATCCGCTATTTGCTTTCGAAGTCTGCCGGAACAACGCCGAGGATCAGCGCCAATGCACTGCTGCGATGAATTATCCCGCTGCGCTGAGCGCTGCGGCACTGCGCTTAGCTCGCTGCGCGAATCATATTGCGGGCAATAATGATTTGTTGGATTTGGCTCGTGCCTTCATAGAGCCTGAACAAACGCACATCACGATAGAAACGCTCCACCGCGTATTCCGACATATAACCCGCTCCGCCGTGAATCTGCACGGCGCGGTCGGCTACTCGGCCTACCATTTCTGTGCAGAATAATTTGCAGGCCGATGATTCGGTGCTGATGTTCTCTCCGCGGTCGCGGCGACGTGCAGTTTCCAGTGTCATGCACTCGGCTGCGAACGTTTCCGTTTGCGAGTCTGCTAGCATCGCTTGAATGAGCTGTTGCTCTGCAAGGGGCTGACCAAACTGCTTGCGCTGCATGGAGTAATCCAGGGCATCGGCGATGAGACGTTTAGCAACGCCTACGGAGACGCCGGAGATGTGCAGGCGACCTCGGTCGAGCACCTTCATTGCTGTAATGAAGCCTTCGCCTTCCTCGCCGATGATGTTCTCCGCGGGCACTTTCACGTCTTCGAAGATCACGTCGCAGGTCATCGAGCCCGACTGGCCCATTTTCTTGTCGATCGAGCCAAGCGTGATTCCTGGGGTGTCGCGTTCAACGATGAATGAGGAGATGCCGCGGGCTCCTTTTATGTCTGGATTCGTGCGCGCCATGACATTGAAGGTGTGAGCGACCGGAGCATTGGTGATGTAGCGCTTGGTGCCATTGATGATGTAGTAGTCGCCCTCGCGTCTTGCTGTAGTGCGCAGAGACGCGGCATCTGAGCCCGCCTCGGGCTCGGTAAGACAGAAGCAGCTGATCCACTCGCCGCTTGCATACTTCGGCAGATACTT
>JAYOBL010000085.1:0-9205 GCA_038104835.1 Gammaproteobacteria bacterium
GCCCATGATAGAGCGGAACGCCGGAGACGTGTGTCCTAGCGCCATAGAGACTAGTATCTCCTCTTCCATCGTGAGCCCCAGGCCTCCGTATTCCTCAGGAATGGTGAGGCCGAATAGGCCGAGTTCACGCATCTCCTGAAGCAGATGGTCTGGGAGTTTGCCTTCCTCTGCCATTTGCTCTTCGGCGGGAATGAGGCGTTCGCGCACGAAGCGCTCGATAATGTCGACGAGTTGTTTGATGGTTTCTTGGTCGCGGATCATGGTTTTTTTCCTGTGGCGTGAGGCGATGCTGTGGGTCTCCACACTACGCGGAAACCCGTGAAACTGACCACCCTAAAGTGCTACAAAATTAGCACAATGCGCGGGCTATCGCGACTGTTACGCTGCCATTACTAGGCCGCTTTCGCCCTGTGCCATGCCTCAAAACCCTATGCTATGATCGAGGGAATATCGAAGCTCTAGCCTCGGGGGTCAAGAAGCCCTCAGGTCGCGCAATCAGGACTTCTTTCACCCCCAAAGGGACACGTCCGCCGAGGTGCAAACCCTAGGCCCCTTAAGAATCAGCTGGAGAGATCAAGACCCATGGCAGGAAAAAATCTAAACGAGGCATACATTTACTCTGGCGGGCGCTCAGCCTTCGGCCGTCACGGCGGAGCGCTGTCTTCAGTCCGTCCCGATGACCTGCTGGCGCACGTCATCAAATCGGTGGTCGAGAGCAGCGGCTTTACTCCCGAGACCTTCGAAGACGTCGTGATGGGCAATACCAACGGTGCAGGTGAAGACTGTCGTAACGTGGCGCGCTTTGCCGCGCTGCGCGCTGGCATGCCAACTGCTGTCGCCGGCATTACCGTCAATCGACTTTGCGGCTCTGGGCTCGCGGCAACGCTAGATGCTGCCCGAGGCGTTAAAGCGGGCGAAGGCGATCTCTTTCTCGCAGGCGGTGTCGAGTCTATGAGCCGAGCGCCGCTAGTTCTGTCTAAAGCGACTAGCGCTTTCGATCGCGGTCAGCAGATTGCAGACAGCACACTGGGTGCGCGCTTCACCAACCCGCAATACGCTAAGGTGTTCGGCAACGATACGATGCCCCAGACCGCGGACAATATCGCTGCGGACCTCGGTATCTCCCGCGAAGACAGCGACGTGTTCGCCGCAGCCTCACAGGCCAAATACGAGGCCGCTCGGACTGATGGCTTCTTCAAGGACGAGATCATCCCCATCGAGGTAGACCAAGGCCGCAAGAAGCCGGCATTGACCGTCGATGCCGATGAACATCCGCGGCCGTCATCGGACCTCGATACTCTGGGCAACTTACGCTCGCTATTCGAAGGCGGTGTAGTCACTGCGGGCAATGCCTCTGGCATCAACGATGGCGCCGCTGCTCTAGTAATCGGGAATGAGGCGGTTGGCGAGAAATTTGGTTTGAAGCCTAGGGTGCGCATCATCGCCGGCGCGGTCGCCGGCGTAGAGCCAAGGGTTATGGGATTAGGACCGGTCTTCGCTATTCAAAAGGCTCTCGCGCGTGCGAATCTCACGCTCAACGATATGGATGTTATTGAGATTAACGAAGCTTTCGCCACTCAGGTATTGGGCTGTCTTAAGATGCTCAAAGTCGACTTCACCGATCCGCGAGTTAACCCGAACGGGGGTGCGATTGCGGTAGGCCATCCGCTGGGAGCCTCGGGCGCACGCATAGCCCTGACTACCATGCGCCAACTTGAACGCACAGGTGGCCGGTACGCAGCGATTAGTCTCTGCATTGGTATTGGTCAAGGCGTAGCCGCGATCATCGAGCGGCTCGACTAGGCTGAGCACTTTATTAACATAGATGAATAGTTAGTAGAACAGAGACAGGAAATAGGAAAAGGGGAAACAGGATATGTCAGAAGTAGTGAGCTATGAAATTGTCGATAATATCGGCGTTATCAGTGTTAACAACCCACCGGTCAACGCGCTGGCGCAGGTCGTTCGCGCGGGCATTCTAGATGCGGTTACCGCAGCGCAAGGCGATGCGACGGAGGCGCTAGTGCTGCGCTGCGAAGGGCGTACTTTTATCGCCGGAGCCGATATTACCGAGTTCGGCAAGCCGCCCCAGGGCCCTGGGCTTCCCGAGGTGCTCGGAGCGATCGAAAATTCTAGCAAGCCCGTGATTGCAGCCATCCATGGCACAGCGCTGGGCGGCGGTTTCGAAGTGTCGCTCGCATGCCACTATCGCTGCGCTATTGCCTCAGCGAAAGTGGGTCTGCCAGAGGTTAAGCTTGGGCTCTTGCCTGGCGCCGGTGGGACACAGCGCGTGCCTCGCATCGCTGGCGTCGAGGCTGCGCTCGCCATGATTACTACGGGGAACCCAATCAAAGCCGCGAAAGCCCGTGACATGAAGTTGATCGACGACGTGAAGGCAGGTGCTATCGCCTACGCCAAGTCGCTGGTGGAGTCTTCGGCGCCGCTTAAGCGCATCCGCGATATCACCATTGATCCTGCCAGCGTTCCCGCCGGCTTCTTCGAGAAAGCACGCAAGCAATTAGCCGCTAGAGCCCGCGGTCAGATCGCGCCGGACCGCATTGTGTCTTGTATTGAGGCGGCTGTTGGCAAGTCTATGGACGAAGGCCTTGAGCGCGAGCGCGAACTATTTATGGAACTGGTCAGCTCACCCGAGTCGGCGGCTATGCGACACATTTTCTTTGCCGAGCGTCAGGCGGCGAAAATCAAAGACCTCCCTCGTGACACTCCACTGCGCGACATCAAAAAAGTCGCAGTCATTGGCGGCGGCACGATGGGCGGTGGTATCGCGATGTGCTTCGCCAACGTCGGCATCTCCACTGTCATGGTTGAGATCAATGACGAAGCGCTCGCTCGCGGCTTGGGTATTATTGAGAAGAACTACGCGATCACGATGAAAAAAGGCAAGCTGACCGAGGCGCAAGTGCAGCAGTGCATGGGCGCGATCAGCGGGACGACAGACTATGCGGATCTCGCCGATGTTGACCTCGTGATTGAGGCGGTATTCGAGAATCTCGAGTTGAAGAAAGAAATTTTTGCGAAGCTCGATGCAGTCTGTAAGCCTGGAGCCATCCTCGCAAGCAACACCTCGTACCAGGATATCGATGCCATCGCAGCCGCGACCCAGCGACCCCAGGACGTTCTCGGCATGCACTTCTTTAGCCCTGCTAATGTGATGAAGCTGCTCGAAGTTGTGCGCGGTGAGAAGACTGCGGATGATGCGCTCGCTACCGCAATGGCAGTTGGCAAGAAGATTGGCAAAGTCTGCGCTCTTTCGCGCGTTTGCTACGGCTTTATCGGCAACCGCATGCTCGGTGGCTACGGTCGTGAATCTCAGATGCTCTTGCTGGATGGCTGCACGCCTGCGCAGGTTGACTCGGCCCTCGAAAGCTTCGGAATGGCTATGGGCCCCCTCGCCATGGGCGATCTCGCCGGGCTCGACGTGGGCTACAAAGCGCGCGAGGGTCGCACCGATTTACCGAACGATCCCAAGCTTTATCGAATGGGCACGGTACTGGTGGAGATGGATCGCTTTGGCCAAAAAACCGGCGGCGGATTCTACAAGTATGACCCTGAGACCCGCGCCCGTCTGAACGATCCTGAAATTGAAGCATTGATTAAGTCCGAGGCCGAGAAGCTTGGCGTCGAACAGCGCGAGGTGAGTGACCAGGAAATTCTGGAGCGTTGCCTCTATCCGCTTATCAACGAAGGCGCGCTGATTCTTGAAGAGGGTATCGCGCAGCGTCCGAGCGATATCGACGTAGTTTATGTCTTTGGCTACGCCTTCCCAGCGCCTAAGGGTGGGCCTATGCACTACGCAGACCACGTAGGCTTGAAGAATGTCTACGACAAGATCTGCGAATTCCGTGACCGCTATGGCGAACAATACTGGAAACCGGCGCCTCTGCTGGAGAAGCTCGCGAAAGAGGGTAAAACCTTCGCGCAGTGGGGCGCGGAGCAGGAATAGTTCAACGAATGTGCGGCGCTCTAGGGCGCCGCGTATTTTTGGCTTTTTGTGCTTTACGTTATTTAGCACACGCAAACAGGCCTAACAGGCGCGACAATCACGAATTGGAATCACACTATGCTCTCATATCAAACTACAACCCCCGGCGGGCCATTAACCGCTGTTGAGTCGGCCACTCCTGAACCCCAAGGCAGTGAAGTGCTCGTCAAGATGCTTGCCTGCGGCGTCTGCCACTCGGACATCCACATGCACGACGGCGTGTTCGAGCTTGGCCATGGCAAGCAGCTCGAAGTGGGTGGTGAGGGCATGGTTCTCGGTCATGAAATCTTTGGCGAAGTGGTCGCGGTAGGTCCCGATGTCAGCGATGCCAAGGTAGGCGACCGCCGCGTGGTCTATCCCTGGATTGGCTGCGGCGAGTGTGCTGCTTGTGCGCGGGGCGATGAAAACCTGTGTACACCGGGGCGAGCTCTGGGCATTGCCGCAAAAGGCGGATTCGCCGATTACGTCATGATTCCCCATTCACGCTACCTTTTCGATAAAGGTGACGTGGATGACTCGCTGGCGGCAACCTACGCCTGTTCTGGCCTGACCGCGTTTAGCGCTTTGAATAAAGTGGGTGAACTCGTCGCTGGCGACGAGATCGTTATCATCGGTGCGGGTGGGGTCGGCATGATGGCGATTCAAATCGCTCTCGGCAAAGGACTTGACCCAATTGTTGTGGATATCGATGACGCCAAACTGGCCGCCGCGCGCGCAATCGGTGTGACTCGCACGTTCAATTCTGGCGAGCCGCAGTCGGGTAAGGAGATCCGTAAGTCCACGGGCGGCGCCTATGCGGTGCTCGACTTCGTTGGCGCCGAGGCCTCAGTTAACTACGGGCTTGGCTGCTTACGTAAAGGCGGCATGATCATTGTTGTTGGTCTCTATGGCGGCGCCCTGAATATCCCGCTGCCCTTCATTCCTATGAACGCTCGCATTATTCAAGGAAGATATGTCGGCACACTCAAAGACATGAGCGAGTTAATGGAACTCGTGCGGGCAGGAAAGATCGCACCGATCGATATTCAAGAGCGTCCTCTAGCCGAAGCGGAAGCGGCGCTGGCCGACCTGAAGGCTGGCAAGGTGCAAGGACGTCAGGTGCTTATTAATCGCTAACGGCGAGACCTTACTCGTTAGTTTTTGAATGAGATAGTTGAATTAAAGAGGAAACACTAGTGCAGGCAGTTGCTCAAATAGAAGATTTTAGGCAGTCCACACGCGCATGGTTGGAAGAGAATTGCCCACCATCGATGCGCACGCCGATGGTCGATGCCGAGGTGGTCTGGGGTGGTCGCAACGCGACCTTCGTTAACCCTGAGAGTAAAGTTTGGTTGGACCGTATGGCGGCAAAAGGCTGGACTACGCCTACATGGCCGGTGGAGTACGGGGGCGGAGGGCTCAGCAAAGAAGAGTCGATAATCCTCGCTCAAGAAATGGCGCGTATCAACGCGCGACCACCGCTCAACAGCTTCGGGATAAGTATGCTTGGGCCCGTGCTCCTCGAGTCGGGTACACACGAGCAAAAAATGGAACATATTCCTAAGATCGTGCGCGGAGAAATTCGCTGGTGCCAAGGCTATTCCGAGCCGGGCAGCGGCTCAGACCTCGCTAGCCTAAACACTAAGGCGGTTCTCGATGGCGACGACTACGTGATTAATGGCTCCAAGGTCTGGACATCCTATGCGGATAAAGCGGACTGGATATTCTGCTTAGTACGTACCGATAGCGAGGTGCCAAAGCATGCCGGCATTAGCTTTATTCTTTTCGATATGGCCACGCCCGGCGTGACAACGAAGCCGATTCAGCTGATCAGCGGAATGTCACCATTCTGCGAGACGTTCTTTGATGATGTCCGTGCCAAAGCCTCTAATCTCGTCGGCGGCCTGAATAACGGCTGGGCGATTGCCAAGCGCCTGCTTCAGCATGAGCGCACTATGATCTCTGGCTTCGGGCTAGCGGGAAGCCAGGGTGACAAAGGTGGTACAACCTCGACTATGGATAGTGTCGAACGTGCCGCTATGCACTACCGCGGCGACACGGACAAGATTTCAGACCCTGCGCTGCGTGATCAGATCGCACAGTTCAAGATCGATAGCGCTGCGTTTGCGATGACCTCACAGCGCTCGATAGAAGAATCCAAGCAGGGCCAGGGCCCAAACGCAACCTCGTCCATGCTGAAAAACTACGGCTGCGAACTAAATAAGCGGCGCTATGAATTGTTGCTTAGCGCGCTAGGCAGTCAGGCTCTGGGCTGGGAAGGCGAGGGCTTCGAAAACGATGAGCTGGCGGTTACCCGCGAGTGGCTGCGGTCGAAGGCTAACTCCATCGAGGGAGGTACCTCTGAGGTGCAGCTGAACGTAATCGCCAAGCGCGTATTGGGCCTGCCAGACATGCTGAGCCTCGTGCAGAAATAGGTTTTCTGCTGTTGAAGCTCGCCGTATCACAAAGATCGCGCGAGCCGGCCCGCGAACAATTTATTACCTGCGCTCCCGATGCTAACCGGCAAAGCCGGCGCCACGAGCGCTCAGGAAAATTTAGAGATTTTTGACTATGAGTTTAGTTTTAAGCGAAGACCAACAGCTTCTTAGGGATTCGGCGAAGGCCTTTGTCGATCAAAACGCACCCGTGTCGATACTTCGCGGCCTGCGTGACAGCAAAGACGAGCGCGGCTACGACCAGGGCCTGTGGCAGCAAATGCTCGAGCTGGGATGGGCTGGCATGGCTATTCCCGAGGCCTACGGCGGTTTTGATTTTGGCTATGGGGGACTTGGTGTTGTGCTGGAGGAGTCTGGCCGCACGCTTGTGAGCTCCCCACTGATAGCGTCGGTGCTATTAGGTGCGAGCGCAATCAATGTGCTGGGCTCAGAAACACAGAAAAGCGAGCTGCTACCTAAAGTCGCTTCCGGTGAGATGCTTCTAGCCTTGGCGATCGACGAGCGTCCCCATCATCGTCCCAGCAGGATCGAAACGAGCGCGGCAAAAGAGGGGAGCGAGTACGTGCTTAACGGCTGCAAGACTTTCGTTCTTGACGGGCACATAGCCGATAAACTGATCGTCGTCGCCCGCACCTCGGGAGACCGCGACGCGGAGACGGGCATAAATGTGTTCCTCGTGGATGCAAATGCGCAGGGCGTGTCGATAAACCGCAGTGCGATGGTCGATAGTCGGAATTCTGCAATGCTGAGCCTCAATGACGTGCGCGTTGCTGAATCGGCGCGTCTTGGAGAAGAGGGAGGCGCGTTTGCTGGCCTGAGTCATGTGCTGGATATCGCCCGTATTGGCGTTGCTGCCGAGATGCTTGGCAGTGTGCAGCAGGCGTTTGAGATTACCCTCGACTATCTCAAGCAGCGCGAGCAATTTGGCGTTCTTATCGGCTCCTTTCAGGGCTTGCAACATCGTGCTGCGGAGATGTATTCCGAGATCGAGCTATGCAAGTCAGCGGTGCGCGGCGCCCTGTCGGCGCTAGACGACGAGAGCCGGTCGCAGGAAGACATAGCCATTCTCGCGAGCCTTGCTAAGGCGAAGCTGAGCGAGGTCGCCACATTGGTAAGCAACGAAGCGGTACAGATGCACGGCGGCATAGGCATGACCGACGAATACGATATAGGCTTTTACATGAAGCGAGCGCGGGTCGCTTCGGCGTTTCTTGGCGACGCGCTCTTTCATCGTGATCGCTACGCAACATTAAGCGGATTTTAGATCGTCCGAAAGCGGCACTCAGGTTCTGGGGAGAGTTAGGCATGCAGCAGAGTATAGAGATAGACGAGTCCCTTAATGTTTACAATGAGCCTTTGATCCCCTGCGGCATGGATCCCATCACCGGTTTTTTCCGCGATGGCTGCTGTAATACCAACGACCAAGACCATGGCTGCCACACCGTGTGCGTCGCCGTGACCGCAGAGTTCCTTGAATACTCAAGATCCCGTGGCAATGATCTATCTACCCCTGTGCCGGCCTTTGGCTTTGTCGGCTTAAAGCCCGGCGACTCCTGGTGTCTGTGTGCCAGTCGCTGGCTAGAGGCGCATGAAGGAGGACGGGCACCGCGGGTGTTCATGCAGCGCACGCATAAAAAGACCCTTGAGATAGTCCCCATGGAGATACTCAGCGCCTATGCGGCAGATCTTAACTAGCTTTGCTCTAGCGGTGGTTGGCTTAGGCTTTGTGGGCCATCTTGTCGCTGCGGAAGAACTCTTTAGCCCGGGTCTGAAGGCTAGTGGTTTTGATGGCGCGGTGGTGCTGCTCGATGGCGAGAGTCAGACGTGGTACTCAAGTGAGCAGACATGGCTAGACATTCCGGCCATTCCTGCGTCTACCTTCAAAGTTTTCAGCTCTCTCGTCGCATTAGAGTTAGGTCTTGTGGAATCCCTAGACCAGGTCATGGAGCTTGCCGATTACCGTAGCTCCCGCGAGGAGATCAATCGGCCGCTGCGTTTCGACGATGCGTTCCGGCTTTCGGCGTTACCGCATTATCAGCAGCTTGTCCGTGTAATCGGAGCTCGGCGCATGCAAGAGGCGCTAAACGCGACCGGCTACGGTAATCGTTCGATAGACGGCGGCATCGATCAATTTTGGATCGCAGGGGGGCTGCGTATAACGCCGCGTGAGCAGCTTCTGTTTCTTCAGCGGCTCACCCAAGATGCTCTACCTTTCCGCGCCGAGGTGATGCACAAGGTTCGCAGCATAATGGCGCGCGAAGAATTCGGTGGTGATCTGCATGCGAAAACGGGCTGGGCAACTTCCAGCGAGGGCTGGCATACGGGCTGGTCCATCGGTTGGCTAGAGCGCAGAGCGCAAAGGCCGCTCTTTTTCGCTGCTGTGCTACGCACTCAAGAGCCGGGGGAATCTTTTCTAAATATTCGTTTAGACCTCGCTTTGCGAGCTCTCGCCGAGCAGACTGGGCGAAAAATTTGAATGACTCGCTTTGCAACGAAGTTCTGAGTCTAATGCAGCGCAGCGAGGTGGAGTCGCTGGAATGAAACGAAGCGAGTATTCAAAACCACACAGCTGGAACGCGACGGGTCAGGCTCACTTAAAGGACACAAAGAACACAAAGAACACAGTCGTAGGAGACAGGACTATGCTTTTTACTCTCAAGATCAGCGAGGCGCTTGTGCGCCCTGCCTTAATCCTGGCCTGCCTCTTTACGGCGGGCGTTGCCAGCGCGCAGGTGCCCATCATTCAGCCAGGTGCACCGGGCCAGCC
>JAYOBL010000085.1:9215-9454 GCA_038104835.1 Gammaproteobacteria bacterium
ATCACAGCGGAGGAGGCCGCCGATCTGGCTAATTTGAGCTACACCGATGCGGACGTAAAATTCATGCAGGGCATGATTATGCACCACGCTCAGGCTCTCGAGATGGCGGCGTTGGTGGAGGCTCGCAGTTCTCGCGAAGCTATACAGCTCATGGCGCTGCGGATCTCTCTTTCGCAGGAAGATGAGATTGCCATGATGAGTGATTGGCTCGAGGCGCGGGATTTGCCACGCTCTATGCC
>JAYOBL010000011.1:0-3022 GCA_038104835.1 Gammaproteobacteria bacterium
CGGTAGAGCGTTGGAACCTCGGTGCAAGTGGTTACTATGAGATCGACGGAGGCCTTGAAGCCTACGCCGACACAAGCTACATGAACAACAACACGACTGCGCAAATCGCGGAGTCTGCGTCGTTCAACCGTCCTTTCGAGACAAACTGTAGCAACCCTCTGTTGCAAGCGGGTCGCGGACCCAACGGCACGGGCGCGTTCTCATTCGCAGACTTCACGGGTAACTTCGACGCCGACGGCAACTTCGTCAGCTGTAACGATATCCTGGCTGCTGGCGGCGACGCTGACGTGCAGTTCATTAACTCGCACCGTAACGTAGAAGGCGGTCCTCGCATCAGCACTTACGAGAACAGCACTTGGCGCGCGGTTGCCGGCTTGCGCGGCGACCTAGGTGATGACTTCAACTTCGACGTCTTCGCTCAGTTCTCTGGCACAGAGGGTACACGTATCTCTCAGCGTGACCTGAACTTTGACCGCGTACAGCAGGCGCTTTATGTGACTACAGACGCGAACGGCAACGCCGTTTGCCGCGACACTAGCGGCGGCTGTGTGCCTTGGAACATCTTCGAGCGCAACGCTGACGGCAGCACTGCTATCACTGCCGAACAGACTGACTTCATTCAGGGCATCGGCATCGTTACGGGTGAGACAGAGCAGCTCGTATTCGGCGGCACTGTAGAAGGCGATCTCACAAACTTTGGTATTCAAAGCCCATTCGCAGATGCTGGCGTAACTGGTCTCGTCGGTTTCGAATCACGCTCAGACAAGCTCTCGCGTCTAGCCGATGACATCTCTAAGAAGTCAGGTGGTCGTGGTCTTACAGGTACAGGTGGTGCGACACTGCCAATTGCCGGTGAGATTGAGGTTGACGAGATCTTCATGGAAGCGTCAATTCCTGTTGTAACTGGTCAGCCTTGGGCTGAGGAGCTCGGTATTTCTGCCGGCTACCGCTACTCTGACTACACAACAATGGGTAACGGCCTAACTAACAGCTTCGACGCCGATACTTGGTTTGTCGGTGCGAGCTGGTCACCAACTGAAGATATTCGCTTCCGCGTGAATCAGGCTCGTGCGATCCGCGCGCCTAACGTCTTCGACCTGTACGTGGGTATTAACACAGGCCTAACAGACCTTTCGACTGGCGAAAACGGTCTCTTCGACCCCTGTGCTTCCGCACCGGGTGTTTCCCCTGCCGCCTCAGCTGAGGCCTGTGCTCGCACTGGCGTCTCTGCTGCGCAGTACGCGGGTGGTATCGAAGATAACCCTGCGGGTCAGTACAACATCATCACTGGTGGTAACCCCAACCTAGTGGCTGAGACTGGCGAAACAACAACATTTGGTGTTGTGTACACTCCGAGCTTCGTTGAAAACCTCTCGATTTCACTTGATTACTTCGACATCGAAGTCACAGACGCGATCGGTAGCATTCCTGCCCAAGCAAGCCTTGACGGTTGTATTGCGGGCGGAGCCGGCTCTGGTACGTTCTGTAGCCTAATCCAGCGTGATACAGCCGGTACGTTATGGCTCAGCAACGACGCTCCTGGCGGCGGCATCGCCGGTATTAGCCAACAGAATGCGAACATTGCGTCACTAGCAACCGAAGGTTTCGACATCAACGTAGCCTACAGCTACGACTTCGGCAGCTTCGGTTCAGTGAACGTCGACTACGCAGCGACTATTCTAGACACCAATAACTCAATACCATTCTCCGGTGCTGATGCGATCGAGTGTGTTGAAGTCTACGCCGGTCAGTGTGGGCTGCCTACACCTGAGTACACGCACCGCGCGCTGCTAAACTGGTCTACACCTGTTAGCGGTCTGGGCGTTGCAATGACATGGCGTCACGTTGGCGAGACGACTCTGTTCGGCCTCGACACAGCAGCCGCTGCAGGTCGTGAAGAGCAGATGAACGACTACCTAGAAGTGCGCGACTACCTCGACCTCTCTGCTAACTATGTAGTGACCGAGAACATCACTCTTCGCGCGGGTGCTAACAACCTGCTCGCGGAAGATGCGCCTCTTTCAACTAACGTCGGTACAGGTACGGGTAACAACAACACTTACCCAGGTCTTTACAACGTCAGCCGCTTCTTCTTCGCTGGTGAAACTTACAAGTTCTAATCAGCAAGCAGTAACGCAGTAAAAAGGGGAGCTTCGGCTCCCCTTTTTCGTTTGTGGCAATCCACAGGGGGGAGGGCTTGAGACTTAGGCTAGATCAGCCCAGCGCGGAGTTTCGACTCAGCGAAGGCCTGCGTGCTTCCTTGCCGCTAGCGAATTGCTGCGGTATAAACGATTTCTTTTTAGCGCCGATAGGATACGCAGTTCATGAAAAAAGAAACCCTAGCCATCCACGCAGGATACGAAACCGACGCCACCACTAAGTCGGTAGCCGTACCCATTTACCAGACCGTCGCCTACGAATTCGACAACGCCCAGCACGGCGCCGACCTCTTTGACCTCGCGGTGCCCGGCAACATCTACAGCCGCATTATGAATCCCACCAACGATGTGCTCGAGCAGCGCATGGCAGCCTTAGAAGGGGGCATTGCCGGACTCGCCGTGGGCTCTGGTATGGCCGCGATCAATTACGCGATCCTCACGCTGGCTAAGGCTGGGGACAATATCGTGTCGACGCCGCAGCTCTATGGCGGCACCTATACACTCTTCGCGCATATGCTGCCGAGCCAGGGTATTGAAGTGAGGTTTGCCGAAGACGATTCCCCCGAGGCGATCGCCAAGCTCATCGACGACAACACCAAGGCCGTGTACTGCGAGACCATTGGCAATCCTGCGGGCAATATTGCTGACCTTGAGCCGATCTGCGCGGCGGCCCATGCAAAGGGCGTGGCTGTTATCGTGGATAACACGGTTGCCTCTCCTGCGCTGTGTAACCCCATCTCTTTTGGCGCCGACATCGTGGTGCACTCTTTAACCAAATACGTCGGCGGTCATGGCACGACAATCGGCGGCATTATTGTCGACGCCGGTACGTTCCCTTGGGCAGAGAATGCCGAGCGCTACCC
>JAYOBL010000011.1:3032-40156 GCA_038104835.1 Gammaproteobacteria bacterium
GCGCTACCCCGGCCTGAATACACCCGAGGCGTCCTACCACGGCGTGGTGTACACCGAGGCTCTTGGACCGGCGGCATTTATTGGTCGCGCCCGCACCGTGCCTCTGCGTAACACCGGCTCGGCGCTCTCACCCATGAACGCGTTCATGATAATGCAGGGCTTAGAAACCCTTAGCCTGCGTATGGAGCGACACTGCGAGAATGCACAGAAGGTCGCCGAATATCTGCAGGCCCACGACAAAGTGGAATGGGTGAGTTTTGGTGGACTCTCCACTGATCCCAATCACGCGCTGGCGCAAAAATACTGCGGCGGCACGCCGTCGTCCCTGCTGACCTTTGGCATCAAGGGCGGTTTCGATGCGGGGGTCAAATTCTACGATGCCCTTGCGATGATTAAGCGCTTGGTGAACATTGGCGATGCGAAGACGCTCGCCTGCCACCCAGCGTCGACGACTCACCGCCAGCTCACACCAGAGGAGCAGAGCCGCGCCGGCGTGAAGCCGGAAACGCTGCGTCTTTGTATTGGCATCGAGCACATCGACGATATTCTCGCCGATATAGAACAGGCACTCGCGGGCGCCTAGGCGCCGGTACGGTGCGGCATCGGATTTGCGGCAGGCTTCGTATATCAATTATGCGAAGCCTCTCGTGAGCTGAATTAGGCTTACTGATCGGCGCCTGCGCTATAGAAGCGAGTTAAGCGATGCCGAATAATTCCCAGACTGATTCCTTGCCAGCTAGGCGTGAGATTCTCGCGGTCTTGCGAGCCATGTTGTCAGATAGTATTCGCGCCCGCGTTTCAGATTTGATTGGGCATCGTCGCCGCGGATCGTTCTTCTATTCGCAAAGCCAAGCACTCTTACCCGCAAACCCCTTCGCTATTTCCTTCACTCTCTTTTTTTCGCTGCTCCTTTTGCCCGGCATGCTTTACGCGCAATCGCCGAGCGATCAGGCGACTGAGGACTGGGAACTGCGCAAAGAAGAGAACGGCATACGCGTGCTCACGCGTCCTCAGCCGGGTTCCGATTTCGCCGCGGTGCGTGCAGAGATGGTGCTCCAGAATGTTTCGCTCGCTGCGTTAACCGCGCTGATCGAAGACCCCAGCGCCTGTTCACTGCTTGAGTCGCGCTGCGCCGAAGTCCGCGTATTAGAGCGCACTAGCGCGCAGGAAATGCTGCTGTACCGCCATAACGACATGCCCTTCCCGATAAAAGATCGCGATATGGTGCTACGAGTCATCACCGTACAAAATCCCGAAACACTGCAGGTGGCTATCACGCTGGTCTCCGAGGACGGCATATTGCCAGAGAATCCGCGCCGCGTTAGGCTGCCTAGCGCAGAGTCCGCCTGGTTCTTTACACCGCTGGGTGAGGGCAGGGTCGAGGTCGTTAGCGAGGGCCACATAGACCCCGGGGCGAGTTTGCCGGCTTGGGCGCTCAACCGCTTCTTAGTCGACGCACCCTTCGCCACTATGGAAGCCGTAGCGGAAGCCGTGGCTGCCGCGCCCTTCCGCGACGCGGTGCGCAGTGGCATTCGTGAGCTGCGCAAGCCAAGCAAGCCGCTGCAGCAATAAAACTACAATAAGCCAGACCAGCGAGCGTCTATGAGCGATTCACATTCCCCTGATGGGCGGGCCGGCCACTCTCACATCCATGACCACAGCCACGATCATGGTAATGAAGAGCACACGCATCCGCCGTCGGATCTCGAGTTACGGGTTAAGGCCTTGGAGAGCCTGCTGGTAGAGAAGGGCTTGGTCGATCCCAGCGCGATGGACGCGATCATCGAAACCTATGAGCATAAAGTCGGGCCGCGCAACGGAGCGAAGGTGGTGGCCAAGGCGTGGCTCGAGCCTGAGTTTCGCGACTGGCTGCTGCGCGACGCAAGTGCCGCGGTGGCGAGTCTCGGTTTCGAAGGCCGCCAGGGTGAGCATTTGAAGGTCGTGGAGAATACACAAACCACGCACAACCTTGTCGTCTGCACGCTGTGCTCCTGCTATCCCTGGACCGTTTTGGGCCTACCACCGAGCTGGTATAAGTCTGCGCCATACCGTGCACGGGCAGTCAGCGAACCGCGCGCCGTGATGGCAGAGTTTGGAACGCAGCTGGCAGAGGACGTAGTGATCAATGTTTGGGACTCTACCGCCGAGCTTCGATATTTAGTGCTGCCGCAAAGGCCAGAGGGCACGCAGGGCTGGAGCGCGACTCAGCTTGAAAAGCTAGTAACACGCAATGCCATGATCGGCGTCGAGCTCGCCGCGGCTGCCGGGGGGTCGCCGCTATGATCGGCGCCCATGACCTGGGTGGCGCACAGGGTTTTGGCGCGGTTGCCGCGACAAGAGACGAAGCGCTGTTCCACTGCGCGTGGGAGAGGCGAGCTTTCGCCCTGACTCTTGCGACTGGCATGCTGGGGCAGTGGAATATCGACGAGTCGCGCCATGCGCGAGAGAACCAGCCACCGCAGCGCTATCTTGATAATAGCTATTACGAAACCTGGCTCGTTGCCCTGCAGAAACTGCTTCTCCAAAAAGGCCTGCTCAGCACCGAAGAACTCGCAGCGCTGCCGCCGGCGGAATCGCTTGCCGTGGCATTAGAAAACGCATCTGCCGCGGCGCCTCGTAATCAACCCCAAATGGCTTTCCCCGGTCCGCACGCCCCCGCCCCCCGGCGGCGCCGCGGCCCCACCGTACTTGCCTCGCAGCAGTCGCCGCTGTTTGAAGTGGGTGCCAAGGTGAGAGTGCGGCCTATGACACAGGCCGGCCATACGCGGGCACCGCGCTATGTGCATGGCGCGCTCGGCGTGGTGCAGAGCTATAACGGCGTGCATGTTTATCCCGATGCTAGCGCTCACAAAAGTCCCTCAAGCGCAGCGCACGGCGAGCCTATGTACACCGTGGCTTTTCCCCGAGCGGCGCTTTTTCAACAGGAAAATTCAGCGGGCCAGGTGATGGTCGACCTCTGGGAGCCTTATCTCTGTGATGCTTAATTCTTCTTCCCGAGCCGAGCTCGCGACTATCGAAGCCACCGAAGGGCCTGCATTCAGCGAACCCTGGCAGGCGCAGGCCTTCGCCCTTGTGTTGGCGCTGCATGAGCAGGGTCTATTCGCGTGGAGCGAGTGGGCCGAATACCTCACCGCCGCTATTGCCGATGCGCAGAATGAAAGAAAGAGAGAAGCAGACCGGGGCGAGAGCTACTACGAACATTGGCTCACTGCGCTCGAAAGGCTAGCAAAAGACAAAGGCTATACACCGCTTGCGGAACTGACCGCCCGCAAAGCGCTGTGGCATACAGCCTATCTGAACACGCCCCACGGCCAGGCGATCTCGCTCGATGCAGCTAGGCAGGAGACGCCATGAAAGAATTTGCCGATATCCGCGCACGCGCGGAGCAGCGCAAAGGTGGCGCGGCCAAACTCAAGGCGCTGCTGCCCAAGCTTGCGAGTGCCAAACAGCTGCGTGAGCTAGGTGACGATCGCTATCTGGCTATGATGACCAAGTCGATTAATCAGGCTGGCTTTAGCTGGAAGGTTATCGAGAATAAGTGGCCGGGCTTCGAAGAAGCCTTTTTCGGATTTGACACCCGCAAGCTGAGTTTTCTCTCGCCCGAGCAATGGGAGGCATTTACCAGCGATCGCCGTGTTGTTCGCAACTGGCAGAAGATCAAGGCGCTGCAGGAGAATGTGTTTTTCGTCCAACAGGAGTCTCGGCGTCACAAGGGGTTTGGTCATTTTATTGCCGACTGGCCTAGCGATGACCAGCTGGGGCTTATGCTTTATCTGAAGAAACATGGCTCACGACTAGGCGGGCAAAGCGCCCTGTGGTTTTTGCGTCGGGTAGGCAAAGACTGTTTCATTCCGGCTCGCGATGTTGTCGTGCTGTTGAAAAGCATTGGGCTCGACATCGCTGACAATCCCACGAGCCAGCGCGACCTAAAGCGAATACAAGCGCAGTTTAACGAGTGGCACGCGGAAACCGGGCTGCCCTATGCGCACTTAAGTCGCATCGCCGCCTGCTCGGTAGGAGACAACACCCTGTGAGTTATTGGTTACGAGGTAGACGCGTTGAAGCGAGCACGCGCGGTATAGGAGCAAGCCATGGCTAGATTTGTTTGGACAACGATGTTTGTTGCCCTGATCACGATGATCGCGATAGCTGAGGTCGGTGAAAAAATTACAGGGATACATATCCCTTGGGTGATGCGGCTCTCTATTGTGCTTGGAGTTACCGTTGGCTATAGTTTTTTGAAACTCACGTTCAATCTCATTACCGAGATGGAGACAGAGAAGCCGCTGGCGGGAACCGTGCGCAACACTCTGGGCCCGGATCGCAAGCAGGAGCCTAAGCAGTCACCAAAGCAGGAGAGTAAGACCGATGGCTAGGTTCTCTCGAACCATTGTCCTTGTCATTGCCGTCTTCTACGGCTATGGCGGTCTCGTTCACCTTGCCAACATGGCCGGACTGAGCGGCTACGATTGGCTAGACGCGCCGAGCAAATGGCAGGTCTTGGATCTCGTCTACCTAAGCCTAGATTTTATGGTGTGCGTGGGCCTGCTGCGAGGCTGGCGCCTCGCCGTGCCGGCCTTCTTCATTGCCAACCTCTCACAGATCGCCCTGTACACCCTCGGCGCAAGCTGGGTAATGGACGTGCCGGCGGAATTCCTGCCCAACGGTCACGAGATGTCGCTGGGTTCGCTCGTGGGCTTCCACCTTTTCACTCTTGTGCTCATGGGCGTGGCCCTGAGGTCGGGGCAGTTCCCCGGCGAGGTACGCGATCGACCTGAAGAGACGTCTAGCTGAGCATCGGCGGGATAAGGTTCACAGAGTACGGCGTTCCCATCGTCCAACGCGCTGTCTAGGGATTTTTAGTGCACCTGCGCCATCCAAAGCTTTTGTCCGCGAGCTTGTATACTCGAAGGCAAGGCCCGCCAACGAATGGCCATTTGCACCGATACGAATCTCTCCCAAAAGGGGGTTCACAGGCTACGCGGGCGTAGTACACTCAAGCTATTACGTGAGTGAGAATGCTCCTTAAGAGTCTTTCATTAATAATAAAACCAACGAGGAATCACAATGAGCTCAGAGAAAAACACCATAAAGCCTTTTAAATACTCTCTCATGCTGTGCCTACCCTTTGCACTGGCTGCTTGCGATGCGCAGATCGAATTAGAAATGGCGGATGAGTCAGAGGCCCCAGCGGTGATGAGCGGGGACACGATCTCCGGTCTTAATATGCCCAACCCTAATCCCGTAGTAACGCGCAACTGGGGCGATCTTCCGGCTGGCCGCGAGTGGGGTTCTACGGCGGGCATCGACATCGATCCAACCGACGGTCATATCGTTGCCTACGAGCGCTGTGGCGCGGGTAGTTTTGGCTCGGGCGTTCCGATCAACTGCGACACCAATCCCGTAGACCCCATCTTTAAATTCGACCGCAACACCGGCGAGGTTTTAGCCAATTTCGGCGGCGGCCTAATGATGACTCCCCATGGGATCGACGTGGACGCCGAGGGTAATGTTTGGGTAACCGACTTCGCCGGCAATGAGGAAGGCACTAAAGGCCATCAGGTCCATAAGTTTAGCCCCGAGGGCGAGCTGCTTATGAGTCTAGGTGTGCCCGGCCAAACCGGCAATGACGGTGAGCATTTCAATCAGCCCAACGACGTAATCGTGGCGCCTGACGGAAGTATTTTTGTGTCAGACGGGCATAACGGTCAGGGTATGATCACTAACGAAGCGCTAGCCGAAGGCCGAGCCCGCGGCGACACTGCCCGCATCATGAAATTCGCGCCCGACGGCACCTTTATCAAGCAGTGGGGGCAGCTAGGTTTAGAGCACGGCGAGTTCCGTACTCCCCACGCGATGGAATTCGACTCAAAAGGCCGCCTGTGGGTGGCGGATCGGGGCAACCACCGCATCGAAATATTTGACCAAGAGGGTAACTACCTCGAGTCGCGCTATACCTACGGCCGAATCAGTGGCTTGTTCATCACCGCTGATGACGAGGTCTATGCGATCGATTCCGAGTCTAGCCCGCTCAACCACCCCATGTGGCGTAACGGCGTGCGTATTGGTCACATCGACAGCGATCACACCACGGCAATGATTCCGCCTTTCGAGCGCGAAGATCGGCTCTATCAGGGCACTGCTGGTGAGGGCGTCGCGGTTGACGCCGACGGCAACGTCTATGCGGCGGAAGGCCCCAACTCGCTTAGCCAGGCGGGAGGCGCGTTCACTAAATACGGCGTGCGCTAGGCACTGGCTGTATTCATCGAAAACAGAAAGCCCAGCATCAACGCTGGGCTTTTTCTATTTAAGACACAGATTCTACTCAGACGGATCTGTATCAATGTTTCACAGGTAATTTTATGAGCTTAGTAAACAAACTCAGCACGCTGCTATTGGCTGCGGGTGTTTCGTTTAGCGCTGCGCTTATGGCGCAGGCGCCGGAGCAAGAAGGGCAGCGCCCCCGTGCGCGGGAGATCGGTCTGGTCGTCGGAATTTTCGAGCCCGGAGAGAATAATGCGATTACCGACGTTGGCGAGGTAAAAGTAGGACACACCACAGTCATTCGTGGCGACGATATTCGTACCGGTGTCACGGCGGTGATTCCCGCCGAAGGCAATCTCTACACGCATCCGATTCCCGCGTGGATTCATGTAGGCAACGGCTACGGCAAATTAATAGGCGAGACGCAGGTGCGTGAGTTCGGTGAAATAGAAACACCGATTCTACTGACCTGCACACTATGCGTGTGGAGCGCGGCCAATGCGCTTAAGGAGTGGGTTTACACTCAGCCCGGTATGGGCGAGCACACGGTTAACCCGATTGTGGGCGAAACCAATGACGCGCGCGTGAATAATATGTGGGCGGATCCTATTCAGCGCGAAGAAGTGTTTGCAGCACTCGCCGCGGCGAGCAGCGGTGAAGTTGAAGAGGGCAGCGTCGGTGCCGGCACAGGCACGCAGGCTTTCGGCTGGAAAGGCGGGATCGGCACCAGCTCTCGAGTCTTGCCGGAAACACTGGGAGGCTACACGGTGGGTGTCTTAGTGCAGACTAATTACGGCGGCGTTATGAGCATAAACGGCGCGCCTGTAGGGCGTGAGCTTGGCACTTATGCGTTTAAGGATTCCCTGCCACCGGCCAACGCAGATCGTGAAGACGGCTCAATAATGGTTGTGGTCGCCACCGATGCGCCTCTGAGCGAGCTCGGGCTATCACGCCTTAGCATGCGCGCCATGCTTGGCCTGGGTAGAACGGGTTCCTATGCCAGCAACGGCTCGGGTGATTACGTTATTGCTTTTTCAACAAACCCTACCGTGCGCAAGCCGCGATTCAGCAGCGAGCCTGTCGCGACGACTGTGCTCGTGAACGATGCGCTGTCCCCGCTTTTCGCTGCTACTGCTGAGGCAACCGTAGAAGCGGTTTATAATGCGATTTTAAAAGCGACTACAGTGACGAGCGCACGAGGCACGCTCGAAGCAGTCCCTGTGGACGTGGTTAGAGAGATCCTCAAAAAATATAACGCACTGAACTGGGATGAGAGTTTTTAAACTCATACCTCACCTAGGCGCATACCTAGCTAATTGTTCTATTTAACAAAGAGACGACGCTATGAAAACAACCGCGACAAAGAGTCTGCTAATACTGGCAGGTCTGCTACTTGCTAGCTGTGCTGTTGATGACGGAATGCCAGATTTCGAGCGCATGAGCGACGAAGAACTAGCCGCCTACAACAAAGGCCGCAATTTGAGCCAAATGATTGTGTGCAATGAAGACACATCGACTATGAGCCGCGTGCGCCGCAAGCGCTGTGCAACCATCGAGGCGATGTACGGAACGCGGCTTTCGGTCGAGCAGATTAATATACTTAGCGCACGGGTTGGACTGCAGCAGTAAGCGCTGAAACTTAGCGCGGCTTTCGCTGATCGCTTTGCTCCGATTGAATTTCAGCCGCGAAATAGGAACTACTTACGCGCTATGAATAGACTGCTCCCGAGAAAAAAATTACTGACTCGGAATAAATTACTCCCGTGTCTTAGCTTGCTCGTTCTAGCTCTTGCGGGCAGTGGGGCTATGGCGCAGGAAGCGCCCTATATTTCGATACTCGGTGTAGTACAGGACGCAGGCTATCCGCAGGCGGGCTGTTACAGAGAACACTGCATGCCGGGTTGGCAGGACCCTGCGCTGCGCCGAGGAGCGACTTCGCTTGCTGTGGTGGATCCCGGCGCCAAGAAAAAATATTTGTTCGAGGCGACACCAGCGCTGCCGTCACAGCTATTCCAGCTCGAGCAGCTCGCGCCAGATGCGCAGTACAGTTTGGCGGGAGTATTTCTTACCCATGCTCACATAGGCCATTACACCGGCCTCATGCACTTCGGACGCGAGGTGATGAACACGCAAAACCTTCCGGTCTATGCCATGAAACGAATGCGTGAATTCTTGCAGAGCAACGCGCCGTGGAGTCAGCTGATTGAACTGAATAATATTCAGCTCAAAGCCCTGCGTGATTACCAAACCGAACCCCTTGGCGCGATTCGTGTGACGCCCTTACTCGTGCCGCACCGCGATGAATTCTCCGAGACCGTAGGCTATAAGATTTTTGGACCGAGCCGCAGCGCGCTATTTATTCCCGATATCGATAAATGGGCACTGTGGAATCGCGATATCGTTCAGGAGATCCGCAGCGTCGACTACGCGCTGCTCGACGCGACCTTCTTCGACGGCGACGAGCTGCCAGGCAGAGACATGGACGAAATCCCGCACCCATTCGTGGTTGAGAGCCTGTCGCTGTTCAACGAGCTGACTGCCGAGGAGCGCAGCCGCGTGTGGTTTATCCATATGAACCATAGCAATCCATTGTTAGACCCCAGCAGTGCTGCGCATAAAAGGGTGCTCGAGGCGGGCTACGGTATCGCCAGCGAGGGCCTGCAGCTGCCGCTTTAGAGCTTCGCTAGGTATGTTGCTGACCCTGTTTTGTGACTAACTATGCTTTAATGCCCCTCAGTTTGCGCGGCAGGTTTTTTGTCTGTGCTTTTTCATAACTACGCCTATCGGCTCCAGCATTGGTGCATAGGACTGCAACCCATAACTAAAAAAGAGGTTTTTATGTCTTTACCCGCTACGTATCTTCAGCTCTTCTCAACCCTCACGAAAGAAGGTGAGCTGCGCCTTGAACTCAAAGAGCTCGAGATCCCTACGCCCGATGCCACACAGGTTGTGATTCGCGTCGAAGCCACGCCCATTAACCCTTCGGATTTAGGGGTGATGTTCGGCTGGGCCGATATGAGTCAGGCGCAAACAACTGGCAGCGGCAATGACACGGTGCTTACGGCGCCGGTGTCTCCTGCGGGCATGAAGGTCATGGCGGCGCGCGTGGGCCAGTCGCTGCCCATCGGTAACGAGGGCGCGGGCACGGTGGTTGCTACGGGCAGTGACGACTACGCGAAGAGCCTAGAGGGCAAAGTAGTCGCGGCTATGGGTGGCGGGATGTACGGTCAATATCGCTGCGTTGATGCCGCCGCGTGCCTGCCGCTTCAGGACGGTCACAGCGCAAAAGACGGCGCCTCTTGCTTCGTGAATCCGCTGACTGCGCTGTGCATGATCGAAACCATGAAGAGCGAAGGTCACACTGCGCTCGTGCACACGGCGGCGGCGTCCAATCTCGGCCAGATGCTAAACCGTATCTGCAAAGACGACGGCGTGGAGCTAGTTAATATCGTGCGTAAAGACGAGCAGGTGCAGCAGCTGAAAGAGCTGGGCGCCAAGTACGTGGTCAACAGCAGTGCCGACAGTTTTATGGCGGACTTAACCGACGCGATTCACGCCACGGGTGCGACGCTCGCCTTCGATGCGACCGGTGGCGGCACGCTAGCCTCGAGCATCCTTTCGGCGATGGAAGCGGCAGCGGCGCGCACGCCCGGCGCCTACAGCATCTATGGCTCGGTTAAGCACAAGCAGGTCTATCTCTACGGCGGCCTCGACACCTCGGCTACTACACTGAATCGCGGCTACGGCATGGCGTGGGGCGTAGGCGGCTGGCTGCTGCCTAACTTCCTCGCTAAAGCGGGCATGGAGGTCGCTGGACGACTGCGCGCACGAGTCGCGGCAGAATTGAAAACGACCTTTGCTAGCCACTACACCAAAGAGGTTTCGCTGCTCGAGGTGCTAGACGCCGAGGTTATGCAGCAGTACAACGCGAAGGCGACGGGTCAGAAGACTCTGGTGTGCCCGCAGAAGTAAGCAATCCGCGCAGTTGAGTAGATCTCGCCGGGCCCGCTCCCGAGTCGAGCGAGATCTGTTCGCTACTTGCTCTGCGTAGTAAGAGCAGATGCTATAGCAAGCACAACAACTGGATGTCACCATGGATTTAGTGTGTTTCGACTTAGACGGCACTTTGCTGAATGAGTCCTCGCAGATTTCGCCGTTCACTCGCGAGACCCTCGCGCTTATGCGCAGCAAGAACATTGCCTACACCGTGGCCACGGGGCGCACGATGCTGTCGGCGAAAAACATCATTCAAGGTCACGACTTTGACCTGCCGCAGGTCTATAACAACGGCGTAACGGTATGGCATCCGGAGCAAGAGCAGATGACTCTGGATAATCTGCTGGGCGAAGGCGAGATCGCCACCGTGCTTAATAAGGCACTGTCGCTTGGCATTACGCCTTTCGTGCATGCCATCCAAGACCACCACCACCTGATCTATCATCCCGCGCCCCGCCACGATGTGGAGCGCACGCTAATCGACAAGCATTATTCGATTACCCACGCCAAGTTGTTCGCGCTTGAGGCGCTGCCTGCAGACGCTAACGTCACCAATATCAGCATGATTGGTGAGCCAGCCTTGGTAGAGGGTATGTGGGAGGAGGTGCTCGCTCACCCAAACCTCGTTGCCTATTCCGGGCCAGCGATGGAAGGTAAGCAGTTCCGCTGGATGGATATTCACCACTGCCTAGCCAACAAAGGCACGGCAACGACTCAGCTCAAAGCGCAGCTCGGTGCAAGCAATCTGATTTGTTTTGGCGACAGTGATAACGACCGCACGATGTTCGAGCAGTCCGACGAATGCTATGCGCCGGCCAATGCCAAGGAGCCTATTAAGGCGCTTGCGAGTCAGGTGATAGGCTTCAACTACGAAGACGGCGTGGCGCACTTTCTCCGCGAGCGCTTCTCGCTCTAGGAATCTGGCAGCCTAGCCGCGCGCGGCGATCGCCTCGCCTAGCGCGCTGTCGGCAACGCGTTCCAGCCAGGCAAGGTCTACCTGCTGATGCGCCTCGCAAATAAACCAAGGCTCGCGCGAATCCGGTTCGAGCATTACGCCATGCTTAATGAGGTTCATTGCGAATTCGGTGTAAAGCTCGCTGTCGGTTTGTTTCCAGTCGCGGTAGTTGCTCGGTACGATCTCGCCGAAGTGAATCCCGAACATCGAATCAGGACCCGCAAAGCGGTGCGTGACGCCGTGCTTGGTAAACACTCGCGAGAGCAGCGCTTGGAAGGCGGCACCCGTGCGATTGATTGTGGCGTAGGCATTGGTCTCTTTGAGCAGCGTTAGGGTCGCCTTGGCAGCGCTCAGGGCAACCATATTAGCCGTGTAAGTCCCGCCGTGGGTCACCCCTTTCTTGCCGAAGCTAATCACGTCCATCACCTCGGCGCGGCCGCCGAAGGCCGCAACCGGATAGCCGTTACCCATCGCCTTGGCGTAGGTTGTGAGGTCGGCGTGAATTCCGTAGAGCTCCTGAGCGCCGCCGGGTGCCACGCGGAAGCCGGTCTTTACCTCGTCGATAATTAGCAGCGCGCCGTGGTCGTCGCACAGCTCTCGGAGTCGCTGCAGGTAAGCTGGGCTTGAGGCGATGCTGCCACAGTTACCCATTATTGCTTCGATGACCACTGCCGCGATGTCGCTGCCCATGCACTCAAACACACCTTCAATTGCCTCGAAGTCGTTCAGCGGCACCGTCTCCAAGTGCGCACGACTCGCTTCGGGAATGCCGCAGCCAAAAGACGCAATCTCCGGTGCTTTTCCAGAGTTCGCATCCCAGCTGTCGACGTCCGATTTCCACATCATCTCGTCGTACAGACCGTGAAAGCCGCCCTCGACGACGACAATATTGTCGCGCCCCGTGAAGCCGCGTGCCGTGCGCACCGCCCCGAGCACCGCCTCGGTGCCGGAATTGGCGAACCGCAGTTTCTCGATATTCGGGCACATGGATTTCACCAGTTCTACGACCTCTGAATCGAGATCGGTAGAGAAGCCGGATATTGTGCCGCGCTCGGTGATTGCCGCGATGACCTGAGTATCGACTCGCTCATCGCGGTAGCCAAGAATGATCGGCCCGTAGGCGAGCCTGAAATCGACGTAGCGCTGATCGTCGGCGTCGGTAATTGTGCAGCCTTCGGTGCTCTTAACGAATACCGTATTGTCCTCGCCCCAGTAGCGATAGCTGTCGGCAACGCCCATAGGCATATTAGTGTGAGCTTGGCGGAGGAGGGCTGCGGTATTAGGCTTGGGTGCTTTAGTCATGGTGCGCGTCGTCTGTAGAATTCTGCCGCGCATGATACTAGGATTTGGCAATAGCAACACAGTCCACAGGGGAAATTCTTCCCTCTCAACTGTTCAGAGTCAGGCAAGGAGGCAGCAATGACACGAACACGCGGTTTATTGGTTGGCTTATTGGGATTATTCCTACTGTACGCAGGCTATGTGGCCTACGCCGAGGCGCGTTTAGGCTATCTGCAACCCCAGGGCGGCTCGACGATTGTCATTGCGACCTTCGACGACGGAGGCCGCCACGAGCGCGTCGTGCGTCTAACTCGGCTCGAAGGCCGAAACTACATCGCCGCACAACACTGGCCGCGCGCGTGGTATCGACAGGCGCTGGCGACACCGCAAATTGAAGTGAAGATGGACGAGGTCTTCGAACCCTATTTAGCGGTTGTGCCGCAGGGAGCTGAGCTGGCGATGGTTAAGGAGAATTATCAAATGCCGCTTGGCTTCCGCTTTAGGACAGGCTTTCCGCCGCGGCGTTTCTTAAGGCTCGATGCGGTCGATTAATGCGCATCGCTCGAGCTAGACGTGACAGACTTAAAAATAAGAAAACTCCCCGACACAAGACCAATAGCGGCGATGCCGAGAAAGTAAATCGCGTAGCCCGCCTGCCCGGGGTAGGCTTCGAGCAGCGCGCTGTTTATTAGCGGCAGGTAGATATCTGGGGTATACGCAATCATCGAAATAACCCCGATGGCGAGCCCTTTGCTGGAATTAGAGATTCCGCAGTCGTCCAGCGTCGACCAATAGAGTCCGCGCAGCCCATAGGTGGTGAGGCCTATCGTGAATATCGCGATAAGCACCGGCCACTGAGAGCTACCCTGTGGCAGCAGCGCCAAGAAGGCTACAGCAAGAGACGCCGATATTAGGAAAACGGCGAGCGTGCGGTAGCGGCCAAAGTGATCGCCAAAAAATCCCGCAGCGGTGGCTCCAAGCGGCCTTGTCCACAGCTTCATAACGGTGAGCGAGGCTGCGGCCAGTGCCGAGGCTGAGAAAGCTTCTTGAAGATAGGCAGAGAAGGAATAAGTCGTCCAAAACACCTGATAGCAGACCAAGATGGACAGTGCACAAAACCAAACTCGGCCGTTGCTAAGCACGCTGACAATATCAGTGAGCATCGCACGGGGCGTTGTTTCTGCCGTGTGCTGCGCTCTCGTCGCATCTAGAAAACACAGGGTCAGCGGAATGTGGATGACGATGTTGGCAAGGTAAAACCCGATCACCCATTTCATTGCCTCGCTTTCTTCGAAAGACGCGTTGAGCAGCCGTGCGAATAGAAGCACTGCTAAGGTCGCAAGCACGGCCTCGACTAAGCCGCGCCCGCCATCCAATATCCCAAAATATCGGCCCTGCTCATGAGGTTCGGCGAGCAGCGAGACCGCTTTGATCAGCGCCGACCAAAACGTCAGGCCGCTGCTAATACCCCACCCTAGAAACAGAAGGCGCAATGTGGTGATGCTCGGTTCGGTGAGTAGGAGAGATCCCAGAATGGCAGTGAGTGCCAGCGAGAACGCGATGAGACCCCGCGCCTGCACTCGGTCGGCCAATAGACCGCTAGGCAGATAGCTCAAGGTAAACGTGACGCCGAGTATGGCGTAGCACTCACTGAGCTCGGCAAGAGTGATCCCCAGTGTATCGAGCAGGGTGAGCTCGAAGTTTTGGCGCAGGTAGATTAGCGGAAACAAAGAACCAGCCGCGCTGACGAGTAGGGCGAGTTGGGTGAGTCTCTGTAGCGAAGTCCGCATGGTATGTCGGCTGAGTATTTAAGAAAGATCAGTTTACAGTGAGACTGTGACAGTGAGTAGTGCGGTTAGGGGGTCTGATGGAAATCACGGTTAATCGACGTGCGGTTTGGATCGGTGCTGCGGACGCCTTTGCATCAACACTGGAGTAGAGGGTTTGCTCGCAGTATCAAACAGCACTAAAAAAGGGGCCGAAGCCCCTTTTCTGTATTCGTTTATCGCAAACTTACTTAAGCAGGCGACGAAGGATCTTGCCCGAGGCCGACTTGGGGATTTCTTCGACAAACTCGAGCAGGCGAATCTGCTTGTAGGTCGCTACCTTCTCGGCCACGAACTGCTTGATCTCGTCCTCACTCGCTTCTTGGCCCTGCTTCAGTGCCACGAAGGCCTTGGGCAGTTCGCCGGCTTCGTCGTCGGGCACACCAATAACGGCGGCGTCGGCTACGGCGGGGTGAGTCACGAGTAACGCTTCTAGCTCGGCAGGCGGCACTTGGAAGCCCTTGAACTTGATGAGCTCCTTCAGGCGATCCACGATGTGGAAGTGTCCGTCTTCATCGGCGTGACCGATGTCGCCCGTATGAAGCCAGCCGTCTGCGTCTATAGTCGCCGCCGTTGCCGTCTCGTTGTTCAAGTAGCCCGGCATCACCTGCGGGCCGCGGATCCAAATTTCGCCGTCTTCACCTATGCCCAGGTCATTGCCCGTTTCGGGGTCGACAATGCGGCATTCGGTTGACGGAATAAGAACGCCAATGCTGCCCGGCTTGAACATGCCCGTGGGAGTTGAATGGCTCACCGGCGACAGTTCTGTCATGCCGTAACCCTGCACGACCTCACAGCCCAGTCGCTGAGAGGCTTCGTCTGCAAGCTCGGCGCCCAGCGGAGCCGCGCCGCTAAACACGCACTCGAGCGATGATAGATCGTAATCGGCGACCATGGGGTGCTTGGCAAGTGCGAGCACGATAGGCGGTGCAACAAAGGCCCGCTTAATTTTGTGATCCTGGGCGAGGGTCAGGAACTGCTCGAGGTCGAAGCGCGCCATGGTCACCACTTTGCCGCCCTGGGCCAGCGCGTTGTTCATCAATACCTGCATGCCGTAAATGTGGAAGAACGGAAGGAATGAAAGCACCGTCTCGTCTTCGTCGACGGCGAGCACCGCGGTCGACTGCACGAGGTTAGCAACGAGATTGTGGTGGGTAAGCATCACGCCTTTTGAAAGGCCCGTAGTGCCCGACGAGTAGGGCAGAGCCACTACGTCTTGTGCTGAGACAGGCTCCTGCTCTTGCAGCGGCTCGCCCATTAGCGAGGTAAGCGGATCGACATCGCTGGGGTCAATAGTGAAGATCTGTGTGACCTTAGTGCCTTCTACCGCCTCTTTGGCGATCGGCAGGAACATCGAGATGGTGACCAGCAGTGTCGCGCCGGAATCGTTCAGCTGGTGCTGCACTTCGTGCGCGGTGTACGTGGGATTGATGGTGGTGACCGTGCCGCCGGCCCAAGCCGTGCCGTGGAAGGCGACCGCGTACTCGGGGATGTTTGGCGCCATGATGGCGAGCACATCGCCCTTGCCAAAGCCACGCGCCTTGAGACCGCCAGCCAGAGATTTCACCGCGTGGGCGAACTCGGCGTAAGTCAGCGTGCGTCCCGAGGCTCCGTCTACCAGCGCAGGTCTATCGGCCAAGCGCTCGGCATGACGCAGCACATAGGGAGTAAGCGGGGTGTCAGGGATAGTAACTTCGGGTAATCTGCTTTTGTGAATCATGTGTTCGCCTTTTGTTCGCCTTTGGTAGTTGGTCTTTTGTCTTTATTAAATTTTGGACTGTCGCGAGCCGTGTAACTGCGATGTATCAGCTGGCTGTTACCGGTTTTTCTACGAGCCTGAAAATGCCAGAAAACGGGGTTAATGTCACATATTTGGCCGCATTTGTTTTATCTATCAGTGTGCAGTGTGCCCCGGCGGCTTAGTCTTGCCGCTTACGGTCACTCATTGCTGCGGCGGCGTTCGCTGTTTAATACGGGTAGGGCAATGACAGAGGTGGGGCCAGCAAGGAGTTTTGTCTTCTCCTTACTATCACACCACCACCAAGGGTTGCCCCCCAGCTGAACCTGCTTTGCTCTGGGGGCTATGCGTCGTCAACGTCGCTACAGGCTCGTTCTCCGCCGCACTAGGCTCCTTCTTCGTTGCACGAGGCTCCTTCTTCGCTGCACGAGGCTCTAGTCGAAAGCCTTGAGCACTTCGCGCGTGAGATCCCAGCGGTCGAAGCCTTGGCGGCCGTAGTCTAGTCCGCGGCGCACGATCACAAGCTCATGGCTTGGCACGACGATTGTGAACTGGCCGCGATTGCCGGCCGTGGAGTAGGCATCCTTCGGCACGTCATCGCGGCTGTCTGGCACAAGCCACCACTGGCCACCATAAATGCCGCCGATCTCAGACGTAGACGGCGCGGGGGTTCTGACGAAGTCGATCCACTCCTCGGAGAGGAGTCTCTCGCCATTCCAAACGCCATTGTTGAGGTAGAGCAGGCCGAAGCGAGCGAGGTCGCGGGCGTTGGTATACACCTGGCTGCTCAGAATGAAGTCGCCAAACCGGTCGGTGCTGACTAAAGTGTTGCGCATGCCAATGCGGTCGAGCAGCGCCTTGCGAGGGAATTCCGCATAGGCTTTCTCGCCGCCTAGCGCGCGCTTCATGGCGTAGACCGCGAGTAGCGTGTCGTAGTTCTCGTAGTCGAAGCGGGTGCCCGGCTCCCTGATGAGTGCACGGCTGCGGGCGCCGGTGACGGAGCTTGCGCCGGCCCAGTATGACAGTCCGGAGCCTGTCGCGTATTCGAGGCGATTGTTATCGATACTCTCGAGCCCGCTAGACATGTTCAGGACATGGCGCAGGGTAATCTCATTGCGCGGATCGGCTTCGCTTGCGCGCGCCTCGGGATACCAGTCGAAACCCAGTGGCGCATCGAGCTCCATGCGTCCTTGATCAACCAGCATACCGATGAGTGTGGCGGCGATGCTTTTTGCGGTCGACCACGTGCGTGTTCGGGTGGTGGCATCGAATCCCGGCGCGTAGCGCTCGTGAATGATCTCGCCCTTGTGCACGACTAAAAGGCTGATCGTCGTCTGCTCCGGCGTCTCTCTGTCGAAGGCCCAGTCCGACGCCGCGTTAAGGGCATCTGCGTCTACGCTGGCGGGCAGCGGCTTGGGCTCTACGAAGTCGCCCTCAGGCCAAGGTAGCTGCTCAGCATCACCTGGAGGGTAGGGTAGGGACAGCTCAGGCAGCCGGTCAATGTCGTCTAAGGTTTGATCGGGAGGGAGAATCACGCAGCCAATGCCTTCGCGGAACACCGCTCGCATTGTCGGCGCCAGGCCCGGCGTTCCGACCTCTACCGCTCGCAGCTCTTGGCTCACTTGATAGTCGCCGCCCTCGGCAGTGCCGATTGGCTCGGGCAGGAAGGCGAGCTCCTGCGCGAACACCTGCTCGAGACTGCGATTAGAGGTGAACAGCCCGTTGCACATGAACACAGCCTGCTGGCCGCGGCGAATCATCTCGCGCTGCGGCTGCCAGTAGTCGTAGGTGTCTTCCTGCTGCGCCAGCGCTGGCGCAGCTGCGAGGGCTAAGCAACACGCTGAGGTGAGCGCTACGCACCTCTGCAGCCAAGCCAGAGGAAGAATTTCGTTATTTGTTGAAGGAGTCATTGGGGTCTCCGTGCGCCTTCAGGCAGGCAGCTAGTCAGGGTCGAGGAGGTAAGCTCTAGGATTTGGGCGGTTATTTAGCTCTCGAGTGTAGCCAGAAGCCTTAGATTTGGCCACCGGCCTGAATTGGGTGCGAGTTGATCGAACTTCGTTGACCTAGCCTTAAATCACGCTCTTTGCTAGATTGCAGAGATCTTTTTACGGCTCCAAGCCCTGGGTTACCGCGCAGTGGTTAGCGCAGGGCGTAGATAAGCAGCCTTCATGCGAGCATGCGCGGGCAGAGTCAGGAAGTCGAAACCGACAAGCCAAACTCTTATGCCCTAACGCAAAGGTCGCCAGTTCTTATTAGTATTTAACGAGCGGATATTCACCATGCTTCCACGAAATTTTTTCCCCACCTCGCGGTTAAACTCTTACTCCGTCCTCCCCGTCGCGCTCACTAGCTCCCTTCGAAGCGCAGGTAGAAACTTCCTGCCACTCGCCGCAGTGCTAAGTGTTGGGTTCGGCGCGTCACAAATGGCGCAGGCGCAAAGCGAAGAGGTCGAAGCCGACTGGGTTGCCGCTTCTCTGTGTGAAATAGACAGCCGTGACGTCGACCTGTCGCAGGCCCCGTCGTTTACTTTCACCGGCGCCGACGGCAACAACCCTCGTCATCTTAGTTCGGCGCAGGCCGGTCTAAGCACCGCCGATTTCCCAAATCTCGAACTCGCCTGGTCTATCGCTTTTCCTGACACGTCGAGCATGCGCGCAGCGCCGGTGATCGTCGGCTCTACCGTCTTTTATTCAGCAACCGACGCGGGTCGCGTGGTCGCGCTTGATACAGAAACTGGCTGCGCGAAATGGGTTTATGAAGCAGGCACGCGGCTACGCTCCTCTATGGCGTATGACAGCCAAGACGGCGCGGCAACGCTAGTTTTTGGCGACCAGCGCGGCATGGTGTACTCGCTCAACGCTGCGACCGGCGAAGCCAACTGGGTCGCTAGCGGCCAAGCCACGGACAACCAAGCCATGATCACCGGCACGCCAGTGATCGTCGATGACAAAATTATTGTGCCTCTTTCAGGGTCCGGCGTTATCGCTGGGGGCAATCCGAAATATGAATGCTGCGACAACCACGGCGCGGTCACGGCACTGAGCTTGGCAAGCGGCGAGAAACTGTGGGAATACCACACAATGCCCAGCGCCGAATATAACGGCATGGTCAGCTCCACAGGTGTGAAACAGCGTGGCCCCTCTGGCGCGCCTATTTGGACCACACCAACGATCGATGCCAAGCGTGGGCAGGTTATCGTGACCACCGGCGAGAATACGTCGCATCCCACAACCGGCACTAGCGATGCGATTATCGCGCTAGACCTTGAGACCGGTGCTGAGAACTGGGTATTCCAAGCGCTAGAGAACGACATGTGGAACTTCTCCTGCAGCGCGAAAGGGCCCAACTGTATTATTTTGGCTGACACTAATTCCGTCGACTTCGATTTCGGTGGCCCGGCGATTCTCGTCGAGTCAGACGGCAAAGAGCTTTTGGTAGCTGGTCAAAAATCCGGTGATCTCTGGGCGCTGGATCCAGCGACAGGCACCGTGGTTTGGAACCAGCGCGTTGGCGAAGGCACGGCGCTCGGCGGCAACCACTGGGGTATCGCTACCGACTTCGAACGGGCATTCATGACTATCAACGACCCCGCGAATATTATTGAGAACGGTTTCGCCGGTTTGTACAGCTTCTTCCTCGGCTCCGGCGAACCCAGCTGGTCTTATAAGGTTAGCCCAGAGTGCAACGAGCAGCGCAGCGATCGCCTGCGCCGCTGTGAAACTCTTTTTGGATTCTCGGCAACTCCGCTGTCGGTCGACGGCGCGGTGATTACCGCGGGTTTGGACGGGCGGCTGTTCGTTTTCGATTCGCAAACCGGTGAACAGCTGTTTAAGTACGACACGGTGAAAGACTACGACACCGTAAACGGCGTCGAGGGCTATGGCGGCTCTATAGATAGTCACTCGATTGCTGCGGGCGCAGGAATGGTTTTTGTTGGTTCGGGCTACGGCTCTTTCGGCCAAGTGTCGGGCAATGTCCTGCTCGCGTTTAAGCCGAAGTAAACGCGACAAGGCAGCTTCAGGTAACGAGCGCGCGTTGTCATAATGCGCGCTGGATTTGCCGAAGCCAGACTCACAGAGCTAAGGCAGAAACGAAGAGGGCAGAGGTTTGCTTGACGCACTGCAGATAAACTTCAATCCCGACTCCTTTCTGCTCTTGAACCTTCTGCTGGCGCTGATGATGTTCGGCGCCTCGCTCTCTGTTCGCTGGTCAGACTTTGCGGTGATGAGCCGAGCGCCGAAAGCTGTATTGATCGGGCTTTTTTGCCAGTTCTTACTTCTTCCTCTTCTCACCTATGTACTTACGCGGCTACTCGACGTCGACGCCTCCGTAGCGCTCGGCATGATCTTAGTGGCCTCTTGCCCCGGCGGTAGTTTTTCCAACATTATGACCTGGCTCGCTCGCGGGCATTTGCCTACGTCTGTCTCTATGACCGGCGTGTCTACAGTCGCCTCCCTGTTTTTTACTCCCCTCAACTTCGCGTTCTATGCGGGGCTAAATCCTGAGACCAGCAGCCTCCTCGCGAGCATCGCTATCGCACCGAGCGAGGTGATGGAGCTCATATTCATAGTGCTCATTGTGCCGCTGGTGCTTGGCGTCTATGTGGGGCAGAGAAGCCCTGGATTTGTTAGCAAGGCTGATAAACCGTTCCGCTGGCTTTCGATGCTGCTGTTCTTGGCTTTCGTGATCATAGCCTTTAGCGCCAACGGTCAGCTCTTTCTCGATTACGCGCAGTATTTCTTTAGCTTAGTCGTGCTGCACAATGCCCTCGCGCTCGTGATCGGCTACGCGAGCGCAAGGCTTGCGAAGTTAGAGCCTGAGAAAATGAAAGCTGTCACTTTAGAGGTGGGGATACAGAACTCAGGGCTGGGGCTGATCATCGTCTTTAATTTTTTCCCCGAGCTGGGAGGCATGATGATCATTACCGCGTTCTGGGGGGTGTGGCACTTGGTAAGCGGCGTGGCGCTCTCGCTATATTGGTCTCGCAGCGCTGCGGAGTCAGCAGGCTCTGTCGCCTAGGCTTTCACCACTTCCGCGGCGAGTTTTTCAAAGCGCGCCTGCAACCAAGCCGTTTGCTGCTGCGCGCTACCCTCGGGCAGCTGCTCGGGAGTCACAACATCTAACACGTGCAGATGCAGCTTGAGCGAGCGGCCAAAGCGGTAAGCCCACACTTGCATCAACGCTCGCACCACGCCATGAAGCCGCTGGCCCACCTGCCGCGCGATAGAGTGATTCACGTCAACATACACCAGCACGATTGGTGCTTGCGCAGCCTGACTAAAGCGCACCGCACCCGGTTTCCAAGGCAAGTCTTGGGCCGGCTTCCATAGCGGCCGCGAAACCCCAACGCGGCCGGCCGGGGTCACAACCAAGCTGCCGCCGCCGTTGAGAAAGGCAGCCGCTTCTCGCACAGTCTGCTTGCTCGCCTGACCGCGTCGATTACTGTCTACTTTTAACAGTAGGAACCAGTCGCGAATGGGCTCGAACACCGACAGGAAATGACGCCCGATCGCCCGGCTGTCATGGCCGTATTTACAGCCAAGCCACATTGCACCAAGCCCATCGAAAAGCCCATGGGGGTGGTTGCTTGCAAAAACACAGCCTTGATTCTGAGGGATTTTCTCAGCGCCGCTGACCTGCATATCGAAATTATTGCGGGCGAAGATGCGCTCCAAAAGCTCTTGCTTAGAAGGCTTGTCAGCGGCCATGCCGTTGAGCAAGCGATGCGACCAGTTAACCCCGAGTATTTTAAACAGCGCAGACCGTAAAGGAGCCGGCCAATTTTCAAGCAGCATGATGTATCTCGTTGGTGTGTTGTTCTGTGAGCATTTTATAGCACAGCCAAACGCCGGAATTCTTTGCTATGAATCTCTGGCTCATCTTAAGCGTGTTCTGTGAGCGAGAGATCTGTGAAAGGGCTGCTTAGCCTTTGAAGTTTTTAGGGGCCTCGGTAGCATGTATTTATTGTGGTTGTGTATCGACTATACTCGATCTCATGAGTCCGTAGCGCGGGCTGTGTAGTGCCTAATTCGAATGCGCAGAAGGGAGTGGTAAGAGAAAATGAAGGCGGATAACGAAAGCCTTTTTATCTATGGCTCACTTCAGCCAGGGGCGCCAAATGAGCATGTATTGAGCGCAGTCGAAGGGTGTTGGGAGCCAGCTTTTGTAAGGGGCAGACTCGTTGATGCCGGTTGGGGCGCTGAGCTAGGCTATCCGGGGCTAATAATCGATAGCGAAGGACAAGAGGTTCACGGCCAGCTTTTCACCTCGCCCGCTCTGGGTGCTAAATTAGCCGAGTTAGATCAGTTAGAAGGTGAGGAGTACACGCGAACGGTACTGACAGCGGTTCTAAAGGATGGAACCCAAGTCAAAGCGTTTGCCTATGTGTTGGCAGGACAAGAGCAATAAGCGGTATGACGTGCTGATACGCGAATTAATGATGGCGCACCTGAGCTCATGTTATAAAAAGTGCCACAACAAGCAATCTAGAATAATTTGGATGTGAATATGAAGACGATATCCCTATTTACACGCTCACTCGCTGTATCTGCAGCGATTGCTGGCTCAGCAGTACTCGGCGCTGAAGACTCGAAGCGCCCTAACGTGGTGCTCATACTTGCAGACGACCTAGGGTTTACAGACATCTCGCCGTTTGGTGGTGAAATAGATACGCCTAGTATCGCCAGGCTAGCTGCACAGGGACTGTCTTTCTCTAACTATCACACCGCAGGCAGCTGTGCGCCGGCACGCGCGATGTTACTAACGGGCGTGGATAGCCATCGCAACGGCGTTCCTAATATTCCCGAGGCACTGCCGCCTGAGCAGTTGGAATATGACAACTATCAAGGCGTGCTCAATGACAAAGTAGTCACGCTGGCGAGTGTTCTACAAAGTGCCGGATATCATACCTACATGACCGGTAAGTGGCATCTTGGCCAAACTCCAGAGCTCCTTCCTTCGCAGCGCGGTTTCGATCGGACGATAGCAATGGGAGATACCGGTGCTGACAATTGGGAGCAGCGTGCTTACCTGCCTATTTACGATCAGGCGAATTGGTATGCCGACGGGGTCGAGCATACACTGCCGGATGATTTTTATTCCTCTGAATATTTTATCGACAAAACGATCGAGTTCATCGATTCGAATGCTAGCGACGACCAACCGTTCTTCGCCTACATCCCTTTCCAGGCTGTGCACATGCCCGTGCAGGCGCCCCGGGAATACTCCGACAAGTACGCGGGTGTCTATGATGACGGCTGGACAGCCATGCGCGAGAAGAGAAGGCTAGCTGCGATAGAGGCGGGTGTTGTTCCGGAGAACACCGCGCCTGTCGTCACGCCAGGCACGCTCGATTGGAACTCACTGACCGACGAACAGCGTCGCCACCACGCTCGAAGGATGGAAGTATACGCGGGGATGGTTGATGCGATGGATGCTCACATTGGTCGCCTGCTGGCCTACTTAGAAAGCATCGATGAGTACGACAATACGATCTTCGTTTTTACTTCGGACAATGGCGCCGAGGGCTCCGACATCATCACTCAAGATGGCGGATCGGTGCTCGCGCCGTGGTTTGAACGAGTGGGTTATAACGCCGACTACGAGACTCTGGGTGAGAGAGGCTCTTGGAATGCCATTGGCCCCAGCAACGCAACGATCGCCGCTTCGCCGCTTACCTACTATAAATTCCACGCTAGCGAAGGCGGGCTGCGCGTGCCGCTAGTTATGGCGGGGCCGGGTATTGATCGTCGTAATGAAATAAGCGACGAATTTGTTTTTGTTACCGATTTAATGCCAACGATTCTCGATTTGGTCGATGTTGAGAACCATGGCGGTTCTTGGGAAGGGCGAGAAATAGAGCCCCTGGTGGGAACTAACTTTGCGTCCTATCTCTCGCAGGGTCAGTCGCCCATTCATGAGCCAATAGAGCCGATAGGCTACGAGCTAGGCGGCAACTCCGCTCTCTTTAAAGGCGACTATAAGATTGTGATGAATCGCACGGGTCAAGGTGATACCGAATGGAGCCTGTACGACATTAAAAGTGATCCGAGCGAAGCCTATGACCTCGCCCAGCAGAAGCCCGACCTGCTACAGGCTATGATTGCCGATTATGACGACTATGTGGCTGCCAATGGGGTGCTACCTATGCCGGCTGGTTACAACAGGGTGCTCCGAATCCTCGGCCCCGCCTTGCTTCAACTGCGCCAAGATCAGCCCTAGGGCAGGGTGGGATTTAGCTCATCGAAAACGGAGTGCTTAATGACTTTTCATAGAATTATTGTTTTGGCAACGATCTTATTTTCCGGCTCGATGCCTCTGGCCGCGCAGGACGACGACTTCGTTTTTTACTCAGAGCTCGCTCAAAACTGGTATCAGAGCGGCGACTACTTTGAATGGACTTCTACGACTGCAGACAACGAGAGCGCAGTCGTCGATATTTTCTATCGAACTTGGGGCGATGAGTCGAAGCCTAAGCTGCTTCTTGTTCACGGCTTCCCAAACTCTAGCTTCGACTACTACAAGCTAATTCCTTTCTTAGAAGAGAATTACCACATTGCGGCGCTGGATTTTCCGGGCTCAGGGTTTTCCGACAAACCCTTGGACGGCTTTAACTATATGCTCGCAGAGAACGCCGAAATCTTAGACTACTTCGTGCGCGAGGTAGTCCAGTTCGATGATTTCGCGCTCTATACTCACGACCGGGGCGTCAGTATTGGTCTGGCCTTTCTCGGCAACTATCTAGACCGTAACGATCTAGACCACGATGACCCCGGCTACACCATCAACACCCACTTCCTTTCCAACAGTGGCATGTTTCTGCCGCTGGCGAATCTCGTTCCATTCCAGCTTGCGCTTCTCGATACTCAGGCCAGCGAGCGACTCATCTCAGCGCGCAGCGCGGTGCCAAGGCGTACCGAGGGGGACGCAGAGGCGGTGGCTTATTCCGATATTTTTGCGTTCAACAATGGCAACGTCTCTCTACTCTACGTGGGGCGTTATTTGCTGGAGCGACAGGCAAACGAGGTGCGCTGGTTAGAGAACCTTCCGCGCAGCCCCATACCCGTCGCTTATCTCTGGGGACTTGCGGACGAGGTAAATCCTATCCGCATTGCGAATCACGTGTGGGACACCTACTTGAACACGCGTGAGGCAGAAAGCAGCTTCTGGGTAATTCCCACGGCAGGGCACTACCCGCAGCGGGATAATCCAGAGGAGGTTGCAAAAGTGATCGACCTAGTTCTGAGCGGCGAAGTGCCCGAAGCGGAGTCCGAGAGCGAATTCATGCGGCGCTACAGCGCGAGCAGGGCGCATGAAGACGCTGTCTATGTGGGCCGATCTAAGATTGAAGCACTGAACTTTCCAAGCTCGATTCAATATACTCCGTCGGGTTACCGTGTTGTCGAAGACTAGCTATTTGGTAGCCGCTTTTCCGGCTTTTTCTTAGCTTGATAGCGTTGAACTAAAAGACAGCTAGGTCGCCGCATTTAGAGGTTTTTTTTCCTGCTACAGGCTAGAGGTATGTATGAACAAATTGAATAAGGCTGTGTTTGCTCTTGTCGCTGTAATCGTTGTTTCCACTGGCATGAGTCAGTTGGCGATCGCTCAAGAATTCGATGGATTGAAGATCACGCTGTGTGGCACTTCGTCGCCGATTCCCGCGCCGGGCCGCGCGCAGGCCTGCGTAGCAGTTGAAACCCCAGAGCATCTTTACATTATCGATGCAGGATCAGGCTCAGCCGCCACTGCTAATCTTTCGAATGTGCCCATGGAAAAACTTAGAGGCATTCTGATTACTCATTTTCATTCTGATCATATTTCCGACATCGGCGATTTCAACCTCAATTCTTGGGTCGCAGGCAGACCGGAGCCGCTACAGATCATTGGCCCGACGGGCGTGGAGCGCATTGTCGACGGATTCAATATGGCCTACGAGCTTGACCGCGGATATCGCGTCGCCCACCACGGTGCCGAACTGCTGAATCCTGAGCTTGGCACTCTGCAGTCGAAGACTGTCGCGGAAGGCGTGATCGTCGATCAAGACGGCCTACGCATAACGGCCTTTGAAGTCTCTCATCCGCCTATCGAACCTGCCTTCGGCTATCGACTAGACTATGGCGGCCGGTCCGTTGTCATTAGCGGCGACAGCCTTGTCACGGACAAAATAGTTGAAATATCTACCGGCGCAGACGTAGTGCTGCACGATGCAATGTCCCTACAGCTCTTGCGCGGCGCCGCAGGAATGGCGCGCACTTCTGGCAATACACGCCTGGCGACGGTGCTGCAAGATATTCAGGACTACCACGCCACTACTGAAGATCTAAACCGGCTTAGCAGCGAAGCAGAAATCGGCCAGCTTGCGCTCTATCATCTGGTGCCGGCACCGCGCAATGCGATGGCCTTGCGAGCGTTCTCAAATGACATCCCCGAAGGCGCCCTGCTTACCGAAGATGGCATGGTGATTTCGTTGCCCGCGGGTTCGGAGGAAATTCGGATCGATTGATCACAAAAAACTAAGGAGAGCAGCTAGCTAGGACAAGTATCCATGAACAGCCAAATAGAATCAGTCCTAGACGAGGTTTTTGAGCCTTACCAGAGCCACGGTGCAGACGATTATATTGGAGAGCCTGTCTCGCAGATTGAGCACATGAGTCAGTGTGCCGAGCTAGCTCGGCGCCAGGGCCACGATGATGACGTTATCCTAGCCGCGTTTTTTCATGATCTGGGGCATATCTGTGCGAAGTACGACGAGACAGACAACATGGGCGGCTACGGTCGCCTCAGCCATGAGAAAGTAGGCGCCGATTTTCTGCGTGCTAGGGGCTTTTCCAAAAAGATAGCCACGCTCGTGGAAAAGCATGTGGAGGCGAAGCGGTACCTATGCGCGAAAAATTCTGCGTACTACAACAAGTTGTCCGCGGCTTCGAAGCAGACCCTGAAATTTCAAGGAGGCCCCATGTCTGCCGCAGAGGCCGCAGCCTTCGAGAGCGATCCCCTTCACTCTCTCTATATTGAGCTGAGAGCCTGGGACGAATTGGCCAAGGAACAAAACCACCCAGTGCCGGATATGGACATCTACCGGCGTATGGCGAGAAAACACCTTCAGCAACAAGACACCATCTCTTAACTGCGGTAGAGAAATAATGGGTCATCACTTCTTATGAGTAGCTACCTTACCCAAGAGCAATTAGATGCCTGGCAAAAGGAGGGCTGCCTCAAAGTTCGTGACTATTTCAATGAAGAGCAGAAGAAGGAGTTGCTGGAATGGGTGATAGACATGCAGGCGCGCCCCGAAAGCGCAGGCAAATGGATGAAATATTTCGAAGCTCCTGTGGGCGAACCCGATGGTCGGCAACTCTGCAGAGTGGAAAATTTCCTACAATTCCACGCTGGCTTCGATGCTCTACTGCGGGGTGAAAGACTGATTGGCATCTTGTCCGAGCTGATGGGAGAGCCGGCAGTGTTGTTCAAAGAGAAGATCAATTTCAAATTACCTGGTGGCAATGGATTCCTGCCCCATCAGGACGCACCGGCCTTCAATTCTTTCGGTCCGACGTATCACATCACCATGATGATGAGCATCGATACCTGTAACAAGCAAAATGGCTGCCTGGAAATGGTGCCGGGTCATCACCGGCAGGGAATCTTACCGACGGCGGCCGACGCCACCATCGACCCCGATATCGCCGAGTCTCTGAGCTGGGAGCTGCTACCAACTGAGATAGGCGACCTCGTGTTTTTTGATTCCTATATCCCTCACCGCTCCGGTCCAAACCGCACTAAACAACCTCGCCGGGCTTTGTACATTACTTACAATCGAGCATCGGATGGCAGCTACCGTGAAAGCTATTACCGCTGTAAGCGAGATGTCTTCCCTCCCGATATAGAACGCGACCCCAAGAAAGACTATAAGGATTCCGGTGTATTCAATGTGGGCAACCCGATTAAATTGGAATAGGGCTCAGGCCCCTTTTTGGCCTGTATGAGAATCTGCCGTCTTCCAGCTTCATTTAGTGCTTTTGAGGCATAAGCAAGGTCGGTCTCAGTCGAAGAGGGGTTTGTGGTAAATTAGATCAAATTAGATAACGAGCCTATCGATACATTCGGCATTTATTTATTGGACCAAGCAAGCTTCCCACTTTTGTTATCAGTGGCTGCTGCATCCATCAAGAAAGAATATTTAAAGTGCGCCAGACATTGGCAAACCCTCTACCACTACTCCGAGTACTTCCTATGAAATGGCTATCCATATCCCGCCTGTTATTGCCCGCAGCGGTATCCGCAGTTCTCATCGCCTGTGGGCCCGCGGACAACGCTGAGCAAAACCCGGCATCGCAAGAAACAGCTGCCTCTCCTTCTGTAACGGCAGCATCATCTGAACGGGCGGCTGATGCCGCCGACGAGAGTGTTCGTCTCAACGCCTGGTTCGAAGAAAAATATGAAGAAGAGCTGGGGTTCAGCCCGATCCAACAAACCTTTCTGGGCGTGACCGAAAACAACGATCAGATTGACGATTTTTCACTCGAGGCGCAGCTAGAACAGCTGAACTGGAAGCGCGATAGCGTTGCTGAGATGAAGGCTAACTTCGATTACGAGGAGCTTAACGCGGACGCGAAAATCTCCTACGACCTCTGGGAATATCAGCTGAACTCTACCGAAGCTGCATATCAGTTCCGTCTGAACGGCTACGTTTTTGAGCAGATGAACGCCATTCATTCGTTTTTCCCTCAGCTGTTAATCGCATTTCATACAGTAGAGGACGCTGACGATATGCAGGCCTATGTCTCGCGTATTGAGGCGACTGAGGTGGCGCTTGACCAGCTAATCACCCTATCGCAGGAAGCCGCTGCTGCCGGCGTGCGGCCGCCACGTTTCGCGTTCGAGAGTGTGATCGACAGCGCCGGCCAGATTATCACTGGCGCACCTTTCACCGACGGCGAGGACAGCGCGATTTGGGCAGATACACAGCAAAAAATCGCAACCCTTCGGGAAGCCGAGACTATCAACCAAGCGCAGGCGGACGAGCTGGCGAATGCTGCTCGCACGGCCTTGGTCGATCATTGGCAACCTGCTTACAAGCGACTGATCGCTTGGCAGCAAGAAGACATGGTGAATGCCAGCGAGAGTTCCCAAGGGGTGGGTGCGCTGCCTAACGGTGAGGCATATTACAACGAGCGGCTTGCCAATCAGACCACCACAGATCTCACCGCGGATGAGATTCACCAGATTGGTCTCGATGAGGTCGCTCGAATAAAAGCCGAGATGGAAGTCATCAAAAACAGCGTCGGTTTCGAAGGTGACCTAAAAGCGTTCTTTGCCATGCTGCGCGACAGCAAAGACGACCAACGTCACTATTATCCTGACACCGACGAAGGCCGTCAGGCTTATATCGACGATGCCACTGCGGCGATCGAAAATATTAAAGCCAAGCTGGGAGACTACTTTGGCATTTTGCCTAAGGCCGATCTGGAAGTAAGGCGCGTTGAGCCATTTCGCGAGCAGCCCGGCGCGGCTCAACACTATTTCCCCGGTACGCCAGACGGCAGTCGCCCTGGCATCTATTACGCACACTTGTCTGATATGACGGCAATGCCAAAAGGTGAGCTTGAAGTGATCGCCTATCACGAGGGCCTGCCAGGCCATCATATGCAGATCGCGATCCAGCAGGAACTAGAGAGCGTGCCAACCTTCCGCACCCAGGCCGGATTTACCGCCTACTCAGAAGGCTGGGGGCTGTACTCCGAATTGTTAGCGACGGAAATGGAAGGCACTTACGTTGACCCCTACTCAGACTTTGGTCGACTCGGCTCGGAAATTTGGCGCGCGATTCGTCTGGTGGTAGACACCGGCTTGCACGCCAAGAAATGGACAGAGGAACAGGCGGTTCAGTACTTCCTAAACAATTCCGCCATCACCGAGGCCCAGGCGCGTTCGGAGGTTCAGCGTTACATGGTGCTACCCGGGCAGGCAACTAGCTACAAAATCGGCATGCTGAAAATTTTGGAACTGCGCGAAAAGGCCGAGCAAGCCCTGGGCGATAAGTTCGACATCCGCGGCTTCCATGACGCCGTTCTGGGAGGCGGTGCGGTTCCACTCAGCATGCTTGAGACCATGGTTGATCAGTGGATTGCTCGAGTGCAAATGGGGTAGCAGCGGTAATTACGGTAGAGCGCTTGGATTGCATCGCTACTGAAATTAGACTGGTGATCTGGCTTCCCACGAAGTAGAAGGTCACTAGTCTCGACTGATCGACGACAATTAGGTAGCAAACAGAGGGCGCAAAAGGCGCAAAGCGCCGGCTCTGTTGCGGTTCGAGCTCTATTCTACAGAGGCGCTTATAACCGAGCGTCATGCCCGCGGAACCACCTGAAATGCCAATAGGTTCAACTGCATGCCCACTAGGCCTTGCTTCGATATCCCTGAACTCAGTATCATCGCTGCCTTTTGGCGCTTCACCAGCCGAAGCTTTATCTGTGGCGCCTTAGTGACGCGGTTCGAGTGTGATTGGCTCTCGCACGCGTCAGTTTGGAGACGCCATCATCCATCGCCGTCACCCAATAGATGTCCGGAGAAATAGATTAGAGCCGCGTTGGTTTACAACATTTCCTGCATTGAACGGCCGCCTATGCTGCGAGACCTAGATCGTTTTTAACTCATCTGATTCGCGGCCTAATACGTTAAAAAATATTCAATAAAAGACCAGCACTGAAGCGGGGTTATGAGACTACTGCCTGTGCGGCTACTACGTGGAGAGAAGCAATGAACATTAAGCATTCAAATTCGGTCTTAGACTCGTTTCGTATGAAGAGGCTGTTTATCACTATGGTGGCCTTAGGGTGCTCCTCAGCGATGCCGGTGCAGGCTCAGGAAGCAGAACAGATAGTCAATGAGATTGTCGTATCGTTTATTCGCAAGAGCTCGCTAGACGCGATAGACATAAAACGAAGCAACACAGGTGTGATGGAAGCGATCTCAGCAGAGGATTTTGGTCGATTCCCAGATGGAAATTTGGCCGAGTCGCTCGCTCGAGTCCCGGGTATCGCTATAGATCGAAGCAATGTTGAAGGTCAGTCGATTGCCGTTCGAGGTTTCGGTCCGGAATTCAATCTTGTAACCCTTAACGGTCGACAAATGCCGACTGTGCCGGGGCAATACGGAGGAGGACGATCATTTAATTTTGGTGATATAGCATCGCCAGGTATTTCTGCTGTTGAAGTGTTCAAGGCGGGCAATCTCACTCTGCCATCCGGCGGCATCGGGTCGACCGTAAACATGGTTACTACGCGACCGCTCAACGTCGACGGCACCCTTCGATCCTTTAGCATCGCTGGAGTCGAGGACACAACAAGCGAAGCGGGCGGCCTACCTGTGGAAGGGGCGATGCTGTTCGCCACGAACCGAGGTCGTTGGGGTTTTTCCGTATCGGCAGCCTACCAAGAGCGAACGAATCAAGAGCAGGGAACCAGGGAATCAAACTGGATTGTGCCTGAGGTCATGGCCCTCAGCGAGGGCTATTCTCGAGTCGACCCATCGGCACCGGGTATCGTTGATCAGCGGAACTCTAAAGAGAGCAATACTTTTTACCAAGAACCATCAGCCTACCTGATCAAAGATAATGACCGGGTAAGAAAAAACCTTCAATTTACTTTGCAAGGCAAGCTGACAGACAACCTAACTGCTACGGTGGACTACACTCATTCAGGCGTTGAATTTCAGTCGGAAGGGTTACTATTCGGCTCTTGGCTGGGCGGGTGGACTACACAAGAAGCAACGATTAATGAGCGAGGTGTTTACACAGATGTCGCGGTTGGGGATAGAGCATATGATCACACAGTAACCTGGGGGCGTCAGAAGAGCAGTAACAATTCTGTCGGTATCAATCTCGAGTGGGACTTAACAAACACGCTTACGATTCAGCTGGATGCTCACGATTCAAAAGCAGCGCTTGGCGGAAACATATTTGACAACAGCATTGGTGTCACTAGTGACATGATGACGACTGTCCGTTCGACTAACGGTGGGCCAGATGGCATTCACTCGTTTGCGTATGATTCGGCAGCAGGTTCAGAGAACATGTCCCTCACAAATCTAGACATGCGTGATGACTCGCAACTTAATCAGATTACGCAATATCAACTAAAGGCAGAGTGGCGACCAGAATTTACGTTTCTAACCTCAGTAGAGGCCGGTTTGTCAATTTCAGAAAATCAGTTCAACCGGGTTCGCCGACAAGGAACTTTTGCTCCAACGGCCGAAGGTCGCTGGCAAGCCTCAGACTTCGACGATAGTTTGTTCCGTTGGACTGCTCTCACCAATTTTATGAACTCGTTTGACTTCACGCCAGGCACTGATTACTACTTCAATATTGATCCCACCGAAGCGTTTGGAGCTTTCCAAGGCCTAGGAGGAAGCCTTGTCGATAATTCAGATCAGGTCGTGTGTTGTAGTGCAGGCGGCATTGACTCTGATGAACGTGTTGTCGAGGATCTTGAATCAGCATTTGTCCAGTTTAATCTAAGCACCGAAGCGTTCGGCTATATGCCTTTCAACATTCAAGCTGGTGTTCGCTATGAATCGGTAGAAACGGAATCAACAAGCCTATACCCACTCGTGAACCGAATTGACTGGAACATCGATGGCCTTTACGGCGTTCGCGGAGATGCGACCGACTCATCTCGGTTCGGCTCTAACAGCCAACTTCTCCCGAGCATTGCCATGTCGCTTGGCGTGTCCGATACGCAGGTCGTTCGAGCCTCATGGGGTCGGTCAATTGCTCGCCCAAATTTGGGTGATCTCGAATCGCAGTTAGCAATCGGTGCGCAAGATTTCTTCAATCTGACCGCAACCGGAGGCAACCCTGATCTAAATCCATTGCGCTCGAGCAATCTGGATATAGCTTATGAAAATTATTACGCGGAGGGATCGTATGTTGCAGTTAATTACTTCCGTAAAGAGATCAGAGATTTCATTGGCAACCAGACAGTCAATGATCAACCGTTCAACGGATTGACTAGTCCAGCATTTAGCGAAATAGGTCTACAGGCTCAGGCCTGTGTCCAAGACTGGGTGGCCGCCGGTCGTCCGGCCACAGGTTTCCCCGGTGAAGGTGGGACAGGTGACTGTGTTTCTCAGCAATTCCTTTGGGCACAGGGCTGGGCGATTGACCAGCACCATATGTTCCAGGTTGCCTCCGCGCTTGAGGCGGGAGTCGATGTTCTTAATGGCGCTGCATATTTAGATGCCGGGTGGAATCCCGCGTGTCCTGCTGGTCATTGGTGGGTATGTGGCGATGGAAATATCGAAGGCTCTAGTAGTGACCCCCTTGCGCTTTTTGATATTACACAGCCGGTCAATCTCGAAACTGGCAGGGTTAGTGGGTTTGAAGGCGCTTGGCAGCACTTCTTTGAAGGCACACCTTATGGCTTTACGATGAACTACACCAAAGTGAGTGGTGGTGATGTAGAGCCTGATTTATCAACCGTTGGGCGTCAATTTGCTCTAGCAGGATTCGGTGACTCAGGTAATGCCTCAATATTCTTCGAAAACTCAAAACATACTCTACGCTTAGCTCTAAACTATAGGGCGGAGACGGCTTCCGGTTTTGCTAACTACGAGCAACCGGTCTTTGTTGAGGAAAGAAAGCAAGTCGATTTCTCTTATCAATATCGCTACAACGAGCAAACCACTGTCTTTCTTGATGCCCAAAACATAACTGATGAGCAAACGCGTTTATTTGTCCGCTACCCTGAAATGCTGTTCCTAGCTCAAGACCACGGCCCTGTATTCAAGTTGGGCGTTCGCGCGAATTTCTAAGCGCAAACCCTTGCGTGGACTTTGGTCCTCGCAAGGGATCTTTCCCTTGTCGCGTCTGCGACCCCTTGCCGTTATTCTGAACAATCTATGAAGCCTTTTCTCACTCTAGCTCTGCTGTTCTCTATTTCCTCTACAGTTAATGCAAGCGAGGACAGAATTGAAGAAATTCTGAATGAAATGACGCTTGAGCAAAAAGTAGCTCAAATGGTTCAGGCCGAGATTCAGTTCATTACCCCTGAGGAGGTAAAGCAGTATGGAATCGGTAGTGTTCTAAACGGCGGTGGTTCTTATCCAAATAAAGATAAATACGCAGCAACGAGCGATTGGCTGGATTTAGCAGATGCATATTATGAGGCCTCTTTAGATGCTCGCGGCGACGCGACTGGCATACCTATCATTTGGGGTACAGACGCGGTTCATGGCCATAACAATGTATATGGCGCCACGCTTTTTCCCCATAACATTGGCCTAGGTGCAGCACATAATCCGAGTTTAGTCGCTGACATTGCCAAGGCGACGGCGCTTGAGGTCAGGGCAACCGGGATAGATTGGATATTCGCTCCGACTGTAGCCATTGCAAAAGATGATCGATGGGGGCGGACCTATGAAAGTTTCAGCGATCAGAGCGCCTTGGTAGAGGAATACACGCCGAAAATCATAAAGGCTATTCAGGACGTTGGGCTAGCGGCGACGGCTAAGCATTTTATTGGCGATGGTGGCACTCAGCAGGGAATCGATCAAGGTGTTACGAGATCATGGCACGGGATATTTAGCTGCAATCGATAACGGTGTTTACTCTGTCATGGCTAGCTTCAATAGTTGGAAAGGGGAAAAAGTTCACGGAAATCACGAAATTCTCACAGAAACACTAAAGGAGAGATTAGGATTTGATGGTGTTCTAGTGAGCGATTGGAATGGTATTGGTCAAGTTAAAGGCTGCACTAATTCAAGCTGCCCACAGGCGATTAATGCGGGCCTGGACATGGTTATGGTCCCAGAGCTTTGGTATGAATTCTTGCAAAATACTGTATCCCAAGTTGAGTCTGGCGTGATACTTGAATCAAGAATTGATGACGCTGTTACTCGCATCCTTAGAATGAAGTTTAAGCTAGGTCTCTTTGATCGTATTAAGCCCTCCGAGCGCGCTAGAACTGTTGTTCCAGACTTAACCGAAACGCGAAAAAAGAACCGCATACTTGCTCGAGACGCGGTGAGACAATCATTAGTCTTGCTGCGAAATAGTGAGGGCGTTTTACCCATCGATCCACGGCAACACATACTCGTCATCGGAGATGCCGATGATATTGGTAAGGCTGCGGGCGGATGGACTTTAAGCTGGCAGGGAACGGAGAATACAAAGACTGATTTTCCTCGTGGCACTTCAATCTACGATGCGTTGAGGAATCAAATTGAGAAAGCTGACGGTACTATTGAGCTTTCACATGCTGGTCAATTCAAAAAGGAGCCCGATAGGGCCATCGTGATTTTTGGTGAGCAGCCCTATGCTGAAGGTTTCGGTGATGTTTCGAACCTAATGGCACCGGAGCTTGAAGAAACCAATCGGATTTTGCTCAAATTGAAAGAGCAGGGTATCCCTACCGTCACGGTTTTTCTCACGGGACGGCCAATGTGGATTAACCCCGTGCTCTCAAATAGTGACGCATTTGTAGTCGCTTGGCTGCCGGGCTCGGAAGGGGGCGGAGTCGCTGACCTTCTTCTTCGCGATGCATCGGGGAATGTGGAGTTTGATTTTGAAGGTCGAATCTGGTTTGATTGGCCTAACGACGTCCTCAATGACCAAGATAGCAGATTGCCATTGGCAGAAAATCTATTTCCTTATGGCTACGGACTTTCCTTAGCCAGTGCAAGCTCTGCAGAGTTGCCTCGGCTTAAATTAGAGCCAACAGCCCAATCTGTTCAAAGAAACCCAAGCTCAATCACTATTTTCGAGTCGCGCTCACAAGCTGATTGGGAGGCCTTTCTAGGCGAGCCCCTGAATTGGCAGCAGCAGTATAACGGTGGAGAGCATGTGTCTGAAGGTGGACAGTTAAAGGTAAGGCGCAGCAGTATCATCACTCAGGAAGACAGCCTTAGGCTTGTTTTCCAGGGCGATGGAAGGTTCCTTAGTCAGTGGTATTGGCAGGCAAAGCAGGCTAGAGATTTTACCGATCTTCTCGGCCAAGAGAGTCTTCTAAAATTGACTGTTGCCGTAAATTCCTACCCCTCAACTGACGTATCGCTCAGAATGGATTGCGGTTATCCATGCTCAGCTGCGCTGCCACTAGAGCATGTTTTGAAGAAATTGCCCCTTGGTGTCCTCACGGAATTGGCTATTCCTTTGAGATGCTTTTCTGACCAAGGTTTGAGCATTGCTAGAATCGATACGCCAGCGCTGATCGCAACAACCGGGACGTTAGACCTCTCAATATCCAGCGTTAAGATCGGAAAATCTGACGCTGAGTCGGAAGTAGTTCCTTGCACCTAAAAAGAAAACCAACACCAATGGCATAAACCCATGACTAATATCGACTATTTAGTAGTTCTTTCTTACGCAATCGCTCTATTAGCGATTGCGTATAAGTTATCAAGAAAAGTCAGTGCACAATCCTCAACTGAGAAAAGCTATTTTTTGGCAGGGAGTTCGTTGCCATGGTGGGCAATAGGAGCCTCACTCATTGCGGCTAACATCAGTGCTGAACAAATAATTGGCATGTCCGGATCAGGTTATGCAATCGGCATGGCGATTGCCTCTTATGAGTGGATGGCAGCGATTACCCTTTTATTGGTCGGGAAATACTTGCTGCCGGTGTTCTTGCAGAAAGAAATTTACACGATGCCCCAATTTCTTGATCAAAGATTTGACCATAGAGTCAGGTTGACCATGAGCGTTTTTTGGATAGGCGTCTACGTTTTCGTTAACCTCACCTCGGTGCTATGGCTCGGTGCCTTAGCTATTGAGACTATTACCGGTGCTAGCCTCGTCACTGGCATGGTTTCTTTAGGGGTCTTCTCACTGATTTACTCTGTATACGGGGGGCTTCGCGTTGTTGCCTTTACTGACATTATCCAGGTGACACTGCTTATTCTTGGCGGCTTATTTGTTGTGGTCGTATTGTTACAAGAAGTTTCCAGTACGAGCGGTTTAGAAAGTGCGTTTACAAATTTGACTCATTTGGCGCCCTCTAAATTCGATATGATTCTTTCCAAGGGCAACGAGAATTACGCAAGCTTACCCGGAATTTCTGTACTTATC
>JAYOBL010000011.1:40166-40889 GCA_038104835.1 Gammaproteobacteria bacterium
TACTTATCGGCGGTATGTGGATAATGAATCTTTCTTACTGGGGCTTTAATCAGTACATAATTCAACGCGCGCTCGCGGCGAAGAGCCTACCAGAAGCTCAGAAAGGGATAGTATTTGCTGCATTCTTAAAAATTCTGATGCCTTTGATCGTGGTGCTTCCGGGCATTCTGATTTTTATTCTAAATCCAGATCTTGATAGCCCGGATCAGGCTTATCCTACCGCCATGGCTTTTTTGCCGGTAGGTATCAAGGGTCTTGTTTTTGCCGCCTTGATGGCCGCCATAGTCTCTTCTCTTTCGTCTATGGCCAATTCGATTGCAACAATCTTTACTGTAGATCTATTGCCACTGATGCGCAGCTTTGAGAAGCACGACTCGATTGCTGTTGGGCGCGTTACAGCGGTGATCTCTATGTGTATTGCTATGATGGTTGCGAAGCCACTTCTTGGTAACTTTGACCAAGCATTTCAATATATCCAAGAATTTACGGGTTTCTTTACGCCCGGTATCGTTGCCATTTTCCTGCTTGGTTTGGCGTCACCTATGGTGAATGCCAATGGGGCATTAGGGGCAGCTATTGGCTCTGCAGTTTTTTCTCTGCTCGGTAAACTGCTGTTTGCCGAAGTCCCCTTCATGGACAGAGTCGCGGTTTTTTTCGACAATTATATAAATAAACCGCGTGTTATTTAACTTATTAAACAGCTCACAAACGCTGAAGCGGGTG
>JAYOBL010000086.1:0-2452 GCA_038104835.1 Gammaproteobacteria bacterium
ATACAACGACGTCCTTGAGCCATTCGGGGCTAGACAAGCTGTCACCCACGCGCAGTTACGTGTTCATCAGCAACCACCGCGATATCGCAATGGATCCTGCGTTCGTGAATTACATGCTGTATCACGCGGGGTTTGAGACGGTGCAGATAGCCATTGGCGATAATCTATTGAAAAAGCCTTTTGTGTCTGACCTCATGCGTCTGAACAAGAGCTTTATCGTGCGCCGCTCCGCTCGCGGTCGTGAGCTGCTCGCTGCGCTTAAAAATTTATCTGAATACATTCATCACTGTATAGAAACTGACAATAATGTGTGGATCGCGCAGCGCGAAGGGCGAGCTAAAGACGGCATTGATCGTACTGATCCGGCGCTTCTCAAGATGCTTGCCATGGCTCATCGCAAACTGCCCTTTGGAGAGAGTCTAAGCCGGCTGCATATCGTGCCGGTGACGCTGTCTTACGAGTACGATGCCTGTGATGAACTCAAGGCGCGCGAACTGTACGCACGCGACAGCGACGACGGATACTCAAAAGACGATGAAACGGACATTCGCTCAATCGCGACAGGCATGATAGGAGAAAAAGGTAGAGTGCACGTGGCCTTTGGTTCGGAGCTCGTGCTGGGCGACGAAGGTCCCGAAGAAGTAGCGGCGATGATAGACGCGCAAATTCTTGCGAATACGCAGTTGCAGGATATTAATTATCTCGCCTTGCAGCAGCTGCTTGAACGCAATGCGCTCTCTTCAGACGAGGCAGCTACCGCTGCCAGCCTGCTCGCAGATTGGCAGCCTGGCTCTGGCAAAGAACGATTCAATTCACGTCTTGCGAAAATAGACGAGGAGCTCCAAGTCTACTGGCTTCGCAGCTACGCCAATGCCGTTTTGCTGAAGAGTGCGGCAACCGGGTAAATACTGCTTTTAGTGGCGATTGAGTTTGGCGGCTGCAGCGGCGAAACGCTTGCTTAATACAGTGCGCAGCTCGCTGGGAAGCGGCCCCAGGCATTGCAGTCGCAGTTCTTCCTCGCGAGCGTGTTTAACCACATCTGCGGCAGACTTTTTAGCCTGCCCAAACGCAGCCTTGAGCTGCTCAAGCTGCAGCTGCATGCGCAGCGCCTTGTCTTCGGCTGGTGTTTCTGCGTTCGCGCTAATTTCGATTTCAGTGCAGAGACGCCTCGCTGCCTGCTCAGCATCCTTACCAAGCTGCGCTAAGGCCTGAGCATCTTTAGCCTGCTTCAGCGCTTTCAGTCGCGCATCGAGTAGAGTACCCAGCTGCTCGCTGTCGGGACGCTCTAACTCCCCCCAAGCTTTTTCATCGAATTCTTGCTGTAGGGATTTGAATACCTCGGCGTCCGCTGCGCTCTGTAGGCGCGCCTCGAAGTCGCTGAGTGACTCACACAGAGCGGATACCGCAGAGATGCGCTGCTGCTGACGTTTGTCGGGCAGTGCTTTGTAGCGAGTGTCCAGCCTGCGTTTAAGCGTATTGAAGCGCTCACTCAGGGGTTTGCGACGATTACCCAAACGCGGATCCAGTGCGGCGGAGAAGGCTTGTGCAAGATCTTGCACCTGACCTCTGGCTTGCCGGAATTCCTCGTCCGTGAGCGCTAAGAGCGACTCGAGGGAGTCAAGCAAACCATTGACTTCGGCATGCGTCTGCTTAGCGTCGAGTGGCGCTTTATCCGAGGTGCGCTGCGCCCCTGGTTCGCGCGCGAAAATACTGTCGCAGGCGGCACGAAATTCCTTCCAATAGCCTTGATCTTCTTTGTGGGTGCTAGGCCCCACTTCTTTCCACTGGCGCTGCAGTTCTTTTGCAGCCTTCATTGCTTCACCGCGATTCTCGTTCTCAGCCAATGCTTGAGCGAGCTCGATAAGCTGCTGCTTCCGCTCGGCGTTCTGCTGACTCACGCCGCGGCGTAATTTGCGCAGTGCGTTCAAAGCATCATAAAAGCGTTTTTGCAGCGCCTTGATCTTAGACTGTTCCACAGGGGCAGTGGCTTTCCAGCGTTCTTGTGCGTCGTTGATGAGCTTGGCGATGTGGGTCGCCTGCCGCTGTTCCTGCGTGCGAGCCTTTTCAGCTTTGTCTTCAGCGCTGCCGCTTTCACTTGCCTCATCGGCACTCGGCGCCTTGAGTCGAGAGAGCTCGGCTTCTAACTCGTCGCACAGCAGCACGCGTTTGTCGTAGTTCTCGCTCAGCGCGCCTTGGCGCTGTTTAAAGTGCTCTTTGCAAGGCGCATAGGCTTCGTCGGAGAGCTTTTTAAATTTCTTCCAGAGCGATTCATTTTGCTGTGATCGTCCGAGGGATTTCCACTCCTTATGCGCGGCGCTGATAGCCTTGGCGCGTTCGGCAGGCTGTGAACTTGAGGCGACCAGAAGCTCCATAGCGCCAATCAGTTCTTTCTTCTTCTCGGCCGAAGCAAAGAGTTTCCAGTCTTTGAGCTCTTGGTAACGCGTGCGGTGCT
>JAYOBL010000086.1:2471-9192 GCA_038104835.1 Gammaproteobacteria bacterium
AACTGCTTTTGCACAGCGGTGCGCAGTTTGCCACTCAGCGGCGCCATTGCTGACTGTGCCTTATCCCAAGCGGCGAGGCTGGCTTCGGAATTTCCGGCATCGAGTGCAGCCTTCAACTCTTCTAATGCCGAGTGCGCGCTTACGCTCATCGCTTCTTGGTGACGTTTATTTTCGGCAAGCAGTTCCACCATGCGCGCATGTAATTCTAAGCCACGTTGTTTCGCAGTTTCTGCGTCCGCTGGCAGTTGCTTGCGGATTTCTCCGAGGCGATTACCCAGCGCATTGATCTCATTCGTGCGTTTAGGACTCAGTGCAACCAGAAGAGGGTCAATAACTGCAAGCTCGGCGACGGGGTCTGCATAGACCGGTTGGGTTTTCTCCCCGGCGGGCTGGCTTTGGGTTTGTTCGGCGGTGGCAGGCTTCTCGCCCTCAATCTCCGAGGGTTCTGCCTCTTCTTTGGGCTTTGTCTCTTTCTCGGGGCCTGATTGTGCTTCGGCAGGGCTAGCGCTTGAGCTGCCATCAGCGCTTTGCTTTGGCTTGCTCTCCTTTTGAGGCGTTTTCGGTTGCGCAGCTACGGACTCGGCTGCCTCAGTCGGCTGCGAGGATGCGTCGCCCTGATCATTTTCGGGAGGCGTTGATGCAACTTGCGGAGTCGCTTCGAGAGGTGACGCGAGCGACGACTCGGGAGAGGACTCGGCAGCCCGCTCAGGAGAGGTCTCAGGAGAGGTCTCAGGAGAGCTCTTAAGAGACGCGTTCAGCGGAGAGATCTCCACTGGGGCGGCTGCAGGCGCAAAGGCGTTTTCCTGAGCGTCTGCTGCAGAGGCGAGGTTGGCGTCGGGCTGATCGTGAGAGGTCATGGTTGTCCAGTGTGTTCGCTTAAGTCTTCTCTCAGTTTAGCAGATAATGCGTCTCCACAAACTTTTTGATTACGCGCGCCTGAGTGAAAGCGGCAAACAGTCACTGGGCGTTTAGTCGCTTTAAGTCCAATAGGTGAATGGCTTGGATATTGTGCAAAACACTAATATCACCGTAGCAGCTGCTATACTGAAGTCCAAAGGATTCCTGAAACACAGCTCATGTTAAGCGACTCAAGCAAACAGTCTATTCAAGCTGCCTACCGGCAATTGCTCTCCGCGCGCAGTTTGACACCGCGCTACGGTCAGCGCCTCATGATCGCCGAGATTGCTAAGACACTGGGTACCGCAGGCCCCCATCAATCCAAGCCGCCAGTTATTGTGGTAGAAGCGGGTACGGGTACAGGAAAGACCTTGGCATACACGCTATCGGTTTTGCCTATCGCGCGCGAGCTCGGACTGAAAGTGGTAATCGCAACCGCGACGGTTGCGCTACAAGAGCAGGTCACTCAAAAAGATTTGCCCGAGATATTAGAGGTCAGCGACTTGGATTTCACCGTGGCGCTAGCCAAAGGCCGAGGGCGCTATCTCTGCTTAAGTCAGCTGGACAGGCTGTTAAGCGGAGGTGATTCTCTGCAGGCTATGATGGATCTCTATGGCGACGACGTGAGCGCGGCAGGCGATGGCGACAAGGCGCTGTATGAGAAGATGCTCAATGCGGTGAGCGCTGGGACCTGGGATGGAGATAGGGATTCTTGGCCTAGTTTGGTCGCCGAGGAGAATTGGCGGCCACTGACGGTGGACAACGCTCAGTGCATGGGGCCGAAATGCAGTCAGTTTCGCCACTGCTGTTTCTACAAGGCGCGGGAGTCGATCGCGTCGGCTGACTGTATTGTGAGTAACCATGACCTCGTGCTCGCCGATTTAGCTCTCGGCGGCGGCGTAATCTTGCCCGAACCCGAGGACTGTTTGTACGTATTCGACGAAGCCCACCACCTGCCTCTAAAAAGCAATAATCATTTCTCATCTATGACCCGTGTGCGTTCCACGATCGCCTGGCTTGAAAAGACAGAAAAGCTCAGCAAAGGTCTTCACAAAGATGGATTTCTCGAAGCCAAACCACAAGCACAGCTTTCTAAGCAGTGCGCGACTCTTCGCTCTGAGCTAGAGTTCGCATGGAGTGTGCTCGAGCAGATCGCCGAGCAGGTCGACTCGGGGGACAGCTATGAAGAGCGTATCCAATATGCTTTCGAGCTTGGGGTGGTGCCGGACTCTGTGCGTGAGGCCGCACAGAATCTATCCGCTCACTTCTCGCGCGTGACTGTCGCTCTGCAAACTATCGTTGATGATTTGAAAGACGCTTTAGAGGAGGGCGCAGACCCCGACCGTAAGACTCAGGCCGAACAGTGGTTCGGAGTAACAGGAAGCGCGTTGCAGCGTGCGGAGGCAAGCCAGAGTCTATGGGCAAACTTTGCCATGGCAGATATGCCTGGCAAAGCGCCGAACGCCCGCTGGCTAAGCTACAACCCCAGCGATGCTTTTCCCGATATCACGCTCTCAACGAGTCCAGTGCTCGCCGCCGATGCGTTGACCGAAAGGCTTTGGGAGCGCTGTGCCGGTGCGGTGCTGACCTCGGCAACTCTCTCTGCGCTGGGTGAGTTCAGTATGTTGAAAATGCGCGCGGGCTTGCCGGAGCACTCGCAGTTTCTCCGCATACTCAGTCCTTTTAAATTTGCAGAAGTGGCGTCGTTAACGGTGCCGAAAATGAACTGCCTGCCTTCGGATGTGCAGGCGCACACAGAATTCAGTGCCCGCAGTATTCCTGAGATAGTCGATCCCCTTGCTGGCTCTCTCATGCTGTTCAGTAGTCGTCGGCAAATGCTCGATGTGATGGATCAACTTCCCCGTGAGTGGCTCGAGCGGATCCTATGTCAGGATGACTATCAGAAATCTCAGCTCATTGCCTATCATCGTCAGCGCATTGACGAGGGTGAGGGAAGCCTAATTTTCGGGCTGGCTAGCTTTGCCGAGGGAGTGGATCTGCCTGGAATCTACTGCACGCATGTGCTGATCGCTAAGATTCCCTTCGCTGTACCCAATGAGCCGATCGAGATGACTTTGGCTAAATGGGTCGAGCAGCAAGGAATGAACCCTTTCATGACGCTCGCTGTCCCTGATGCGGCATTTAAATTGGTACAGGCCACAGGGCGGCTGCTGCGTAACGAGAACGACAGCGGCAAGATCACTATCTTCGACGAACGTCTGTCCACTCAGCGCTATGGCCGCACCATTATCGATTCACTGCCGCCGTATTCCTTGGAGCTGCTTAAGGCGTGAATGCGTTAGGTTTCGTGATTTGTCTGTAGGCGGGGTTCCGGCAAGAAGCCGCAGCGTAGGAATCGCGCAACGCCTTTTGGATTGTGTTTTCGGTTTAGTTCTGGGGTTAGGGTGTCGGCGCCAATACGCGCATCGAATAGATTCTGGCCGGGCTTGCGTCCCGCGCGGAGTCAGCTAGGGCTGCAGCAATTTCCAAGCCTTCAACTATTCGCCCGATGGGTGTTACGCGGCCGTCGAGCCAGGGGCTTTCGCGCAGCGTGATCAGCATAGCTGGACTTGCGCTGCCCGCTGGGTGAGAAACTAGAGCTAAAGAGCCGGCGGTAAGCGGCTGTGTTCCAAGTCCTGTGGTAAAACGATGGCCCATTGCCTCCAGCGCGTCTGCGACGCTGTGGTCTTTAAGCTGCAGCCAAAGCTCCTCAGCGCGACTCGCAACTGCTGCTTCGTTCAAATTTAAGCTGCGATAGAAGGGTGCCAAGATCTGCGCTTCGAAGTCCGCGCGGCTCGTGATCCCAAGGCGAGGCGCAATACGCCCGTCGCTTTCGAAAAGGGGCTGCTCGCTCAAGCCGAGGGATGCGGCATCGATTTCCTCAGGCAACGACTTGGGCTGCAGGCCGTAACGTGCGAGCGCGCTGTAGCCAAGAAATACTTGTTGGCCCGTTTGCGCTGGGTAGATATCGCTTTGGTCATAGTAGCGTGGCTGTAAATCTGAATCTTCGAAGTTATAGCGGCCTTCGATCAGTGCCAGTGTCTGCTCGACATTGCGCGGTGCACGCGCTGCAAAGAATTCAAAATAGATCGCGCCTTTGGAGGTAAATAGCGCGATTAGCGGATTGGACTGTTCACTCATCCTCGCGCGGGCGGAGTTTTCATCAGCGTTAGCGCTAAGTGTGCTGAGTGTGATGAGGCAGCTCAAGCTGCATAGGAGGATGAGTTTTACCAAGCCATTGACCCACTGCTGCGCAGAGCAGAAGGTGTCGCGCATCGCGGTGTCGCTGGCAAGGCGGGGCACATTCATGGTGTTTGAGTCAGGTCCTGGGGTGTATCGATGTCTAGTAGTATACCTTTGTCAGCGAGGCTCAACGCAAGTACGCGCTCGGCGTGTTTTTCAACCAGCCTACGAGCGCCGGTGTCACCGCTCACTCTCCTCAGCTCGGCAAAATACTCGCTGCCAAAACCGATGGGGTGACCCCGCTGTCCGTCATGGAATGGGGCCACAATGTTCCCGCTATCGAGCTGAGCGGCGATGGCCTCGATACTGCTGCTCGCAAGATGGGGCATGTCAGCTAAACAGACAAGACAGCCCCGCCATTTCCCCAGATGCTTTGCGGCGAAAGCAAGGCTGGCCCCCATGCCATGCTCTGCATCGTCGAAATTGGCGAGCATTAGGTTTATGTCGGTGTGGTCCCTGCGCACGCTATCGCATAATTCAGAGAGCGGCTCATAGAGCTCGGGCCTCGTGACAACGACTATCTGATCTAGCGCTTTAGCAAGTTTGCGCAGAGACGTTTCAAAGACTGTCTGGGAGGCAGGCTCAGGCATTGATGCAAGCAGTTTGCTGCCGCCAAAACGACGTGAAAATCCCGCAGCAAGGAGTATTGCGCCCACGGGAAGATCGCTTGTGACCTGACTCGGCTTGTCTTGTCCTTGTTCAGGCTGGGCTGCTGAAAAAGCTGCTGAAAAGGATTCTGAAAAGGTCTCTGAGGAGTTTGTTGAAGGGCGAGTGGGGTGGTTAACAGGAGGCAAGGGTTTCCCTGCTTAGTGGATCGTCGAGGTGTGATCATGCGCGTCTGAAGAGCTCGATAGTTCGCTGCTGATCTCTATGACGAGACTGGGCGGTTCTGTAGGCGCCGTTCGCTTTTGAGCTTGAGCTGTAGCCTCAGTGGTTTGCGGTGTGGCGTTTAGGGTTTGCGCACTCCTTAATTGCTCGCTTAGATGGCTCCTAAGGCGATTTACCACGCTCGACATCACGTCGATTGTTTGACTTAGCTGGTCTAATGTCAGCAGTGTGCGCTGTGGGTCAGCGCTGTCGTTAACAGCTTCTTCGCTGTTCCCGCCACTAGCTTTGGCTGTTAGTTTCTTATCGCTCACGCGAGCTCCCTAGGGCTGATGCTGTGCTGATTACTTGGGGCTAGACTGTTTGCACGCTTCACGTAGCGGTTTTATGCCATGTGCTTTATGTTAGCGCATTGAGTCTGAGTGTTTGCTTAGCTCTTACAGTCTTTAATTGCAGAGACGTATTGCATCTCGCAGGCTAATTAAAATCAGTCGGCTCGCTCAGCGCTCAGGCGCTTCGCGAGCCCTCGGGCACTGATTAATCCCAGGTTAACGCCCCACCTGTTTGATACTCGATCACGCGGGTTTCGAAGAAGTTCTTCTCTTTACGCAGGTCCATGATCTCAGACATCCAGGGGAAGGGGTTCTCCACTCCAGCGAACTGCTCTGGCAGACCAATCTGCACGAGTCTTCTGTTGGCGATGAACTGGAGGTATTCCTCCATCATTGATGCGTTCATACCTAGTACGCCTCGTGGCATGGTATCGCGCGCGTATTCGATCTCCAGCTGAGTTGCTTCGAGGATCATCTGCGTCGCAGTCTGCTTGAGCTCATCGGTCCACAGCTTAGGGTTTTCGAATTTGATCTGGTTGATCATGTCTATGCCAAAGTTGAGGTGCATAGACTCATCACGAAGGATGTATTGGAACTGCTCTGAGGTGCCGGTCATTTTATTGCGGCGACCCATAGACAGTATCTGAGTAAAACCGCAGTAGAAGAAGATGCCTTCTAGACAGCAGTAGAACGCTATAAGGTTCTTCAGGAGCGCCTGGTCGTTTTCGAGGGTGCCTGTATTGAAGCTAGGATCACTTAGCTCTCGCGTGTACTTAAGCCCCCAGGAGGCTTTCTTCGCAACAGAAGGGACCTCGTGGTACATGTTGAAGATCTCGCCTTCATCCATGGACAAGGATTCGATGCAGTATTGATAGGCGTGAGTGTGGATCGCTTCCTCAAACGCCTGACGCAGAATGTACTGACGGCATTCCGGGTTAGTGACGAGCCTGTAAATAGCGAGAACAAGATTGTTCGCTACCAGCGAGTCTGCCGTGGAAAAGAAGCCTAGGTTGCGCTTTACGATCAAGCGCTCGTCCGCGGTCAGTCCCTCTGGATTCTTCCAGAGCGAGATGTCGGCGTTCATATTGACTTCCTGCGGCATCCAGTGATTTGCGCAGCCGTCTAAGTACTTTTGCCAAGCCCAGTCATACTTGAAAGGGACAAGCTGGTTGAGGTCGGCGCGGCAGTTAATCATTGCCTTGTCGTCGACTGTAACGCGAGTTGCCGTGCCTTCAAGCTCCTCAATGCCCTCTGCAACATCAAGAGTGGCGAGAGCTTCTTGTGCACGCTTCAGCACGTCGCTGTCGCTTTCTACCGCAGCCGGCGTTGGCTCCTGCTTTGGCGCAGGCGCCGCTTCAGCCTGTTGGATCGCCTCGATGTTCGCCTCAACCACAGGTGCGGCGGGCGTTTGCTTGGCTTCGGTA
>JAYOBL010000012.1:0-1654 GCA_038104835.1 Gammaproteobacteria bacterium
CTTTGGTCGGCTGTGGCAGCACCAACTCCTCCGCCTTCGCCGCGCGTAAAGCAGCGGAGGGGCTTAACCAGCGGTGCTCGAGTATTTCTTGATTGTCGACCGTTATCTCAACATCGCGGTCTAGCGCACACATGAAGAACCAGGTGCAAAAGCGCCGCGGCAGCGACGGCGGGGTGGTCCAATGCGCGGTGTGCACGAGTTGCTCGGGCGCAATAACGAGCCCCGCCTCTTCCTGTGTCTCGCGCACGGCTGCGCGCACGGCGGCGGCATATTCCGAGCCCGCAGGCTCTTCAAAATCGGCGGCATCGATCCGGCCACCCGGAAATACCCAGTGCCCACCATGAAAAACCAATTTGGAGTTGCGCCGTAGCAGCAGCACCTCAATGCCCTGTTCTGCGGCTGCATCACGCGCAACGACCACGGTGGCGGCGGGGACAGGTGTCATCTCGCTCATTAATTTTGATTCCTTAGCGTACAGCGGCTTAGCGCAAAGGCCCATCATACTCAATTGTGTGAAAGATCCCACCGTTCATAAGAGCATAAGCGCAGTTTGCGCCTCTGAAGGCATGCGCTTAGAATCCACAGCAGGTTTGCGCACACCTTCGCGCAAGCGCAGGACACTTACGCAACTTCGCTGGCCCGCTTTCGGGTCTATGAAACACGGAAAACAGACTATGACAATTGGATTTGAAGGTCGCGTCGCGATCGTAACTGGCGCCGGCGGCGGCTTGGGTCGTCAACACGCATTAGAGTTAGGGCGCCGCGGCGCAAAAGTGGTTGTGAACGATCTCGGGGGCAGCGTCGACGGCAGTGGCGGCTCGGCTACCGCCGCTGAGCTTGTGGCTCAGGAAATCATAGACGCCGGCGGAGAGGCGATGGCGAATGGCGCATCGGTCACCGATCTGGCAGCGGTGCAGGCGATGGTCGATGAGGTTATGGCTAAGTGGGGTCGTATCGATATCGCCGTAAACAACGCCGGTATCCTGCGCGATAAAACTTTTTCCAAACTCGAACTCGATAATTGGCACGCGGTGATCGACGTGCATTTGACCGGCAGCCTTAACGTCACAAAGTGCGTATGGCCCATCATGATCGAGCAAGGCTACGGCCGCCTCGTTATGACGACGTCAACAAGCGGGCTGTTCGGCAACTTCGGACAGAGCAACTACGGCGCCGCCAAGCTTGGCCTGGTTGGTTTCATGAACACGCTGCGCCTCGAAGGCGCCAAGTACGGCGTGTTCACCAATGCGATCGCTCCGATTGCTGCCACGCGCATGACCGAGGAGCTTCCGGGCTTCGAAGACAGCGCCGAAAAACTCGCACCCGAACTCGTGACTCCTGCCGTGGTTTACCTGTGTTCAGACAAGGCACCGAACGGCCGCATCATCCAGGCTGCCGGTGGCCGCTACTACTCAGCCGACGTGCGCGAGAACGAGGGCGTGAACCTTGGACTCAATGCGAGCGTTGAAGACATCGACGCCAACATCGACACAATCTTGGACATGAGCAGCAGCAAGGGCATTATCGAGCGCACTCACCACCGCTAGATCGCTCCTCAAAACGCCAAAAAACGGCTCGGGCCTTGCAAGCTTTTATGCGTAAAAGCTGGCAAGGCCCGGGCCGTGTTTTTTTGGCAAGTATACCACCGCTGTAG
>JAYOBL010000012.1:1664-7112 GCA_038104835.1 Gammaproteobacteria bacterium
CCACCCGCGCCCCCCGGACGACGGGGGCCCACGAAACCCAAAAACCCCGCCGGGGCACTTCACCTTTTAAACCATACAACGGTCCCCCGCCCCGGGCCGTTTTTTATTGGCAAGAATCCCAGCGATGAAGCGCTAGTCTTTCTTTTTTTGATCTTCGAGCACACGTTTGATTGAGGCTCGCTGATCAATGAGCGCCACTAGCTCATTATATTGGGGCGCCTCACCTGCCAGGTCCCACCCAAGGGCGCGCTTGGCGACGTTTAAAGTGAGATTAATAGTAAAGCGGTAGTAGAAATCGGCATAGGTGATTTCTTCACCGCAGAGATAGGGCGAGAATTTGGCGAGCCGGTTAAACGAGGCGAGGCCTTTCTCTAATTGCGCCCTAACCTCCTTTTTGACTTCGTCGCTTGCTGGGCGGCCAAAGAACACTTCGCCGTACAGGCGACGGGCAGGCAGCTCGATATAGAGCTCAAGATAGCGAATAACCTCCGCAACCTTGGCTTTGGCAAAGGCGTCAGTCGGGTAGAAGCTCGCGCCCTGACCTAGGGAGTCGAGATAGTCGATCATGACGCCGGTTTCGGTGAGAAAGCCCTCGTCGGTTTCCATCGCGGGGACTTTACCCATCGGGCTCTTTTCGAGGTAGTCAGATTCTTGATTTGGGAGTACGAGCACTTCCTCGAATTCCATTTCTTTCTCTAGCAACACGGTTTTCACCATATTGTAGTAGTTGCTAAGCGGCATGCCGTAGAGTTTGATCGTCACGAAGGTCCCCTTCATACTGTTTAAAAGACAGTGAAACTACTCTGCCACGACTGTCAAAGTAAAGCCCCACACGGCGGGCGCTGACCTAAAGTAGATCCCTAGATGAATAGTCCACCCCCCCTGCGAAGGATTCTCTTGCTCTCCGCCTACGATGCGGCAAGTCATCGGCAGTGGCGGCTAAACCTCGAAGCAATGCTGCCCGAGTATCATTGGACTCAGCTCGCGCTGCCTGCACGCCATTTTAGTTGGCGCCTGCGCGGCAATGGGCTGAGCTTTGCGTTCGAGGAGACAGAAATTCTGGACGGCGACTACGACCTGCTCATCGTCACTTCCATGGTTGACCTGAGCACGCTGCGCGGCTTTCACCCCGCCCTCGCTAAGCTGCCTACGCTCGTCTATTTCCATGAAAATCAGTTCGCCTATCCGGAGCGAGACACTCAGCGCGCGAATGCAGAGACACAGATCGTCCCACTCTATGCCGCGCTGTGCGCCGATACCCTCGCCTTTAACAGCGACTACAACAGGCACAGCTTCCTGGCAGGCGCCAAAACCCTACTCGAACGCCTGCCCGATCATGTGCCCCGCGGACTGATGGACAAGCTCGAACGTGCTCATACCTTGCCGGTGCCGCTCGCCGCTCCCTCGGTAGCCAATGAACAGAAAGACAGTGAGCCCGCTCTGACAGTGATTTGGAATCATCGCTGGGAATACGACAAAGGACCCGCCCTGCTTTTAGAGTTTGTGCGACTCCTTTGCAGCAGCAAGCTGAACTGCGCGCTGCATATTGTCGGGCAGCAGTTCAAACAGCGTCCGGCCGAGTTCGCCGAGGCTGAGGCGCTGCTTGCTGCGCAGGCGCGGCGTTTCGGCCGCCAACCCGCGCACTGCGGTTTCATAAAAGACAGAGCTGACTACAAGGCATTGCTGCGGCGCTGCGACATTGTCCTGTCCACCGCGCTGCATGATTTTCAGGGGCTCTCGGTACAGGAGGCTGCGCTCGCTGGCTGCAGTCCCCTAACCCCCGACGATCTTGTTTATCCCGAATATCTGCCAGCCGCGAATCTCTACGCCAGAGAAACCTCTGAGCGCCGCACGGCTATCAATATTTTGAGCAGGCTAGATCAGTGGCAGAAACTGAAAGAGAGAGGCGAACCTCTGCCCACGGTAAGTCTGACAGGCTACACAGGCGCGGCTCTGGCGCCGCGCTACCGCGAGCTATTCGAGAGCACAATCGCGGCCCATAACGCGCGCTAGCGCCGCTTTATTTGGGCTTCGCCTCAGTCTGGCGAGACACTCGCCAAAAGCGGGAAGACCACGCGCTGGCCTATTTGGATGCGATTAAAATCCAGCTCGGGGTTGTATTGACGCACGAGCCACAGCGGCGCCGAATAGCGTCTGCGCGCAATGCTGCCAATATTATCTCCAGATCGTATGACGTACTCCTCGACATCACGAATCCGGTTGCTGGCGAAGAATGCTCTCTGCAGAGCCGAATGGTAGTCCTTGCGGCGGCGCTCGAACTCGGGACGTGAGACCTTGCTGAAGTCTAATGTCAGGCGTCTACCGACAATTACCGGATCGCGATAGGCCATGCCATTGAGACGCCGAACATCCCAGGCGCGCAGCGCCAACCAGTCGGCATAGTGACCGAGCGTTTCCGTCGCCTGAATCTCAATCGAATCGTCGCTGGCAACCGAGTAGTCGGCGGGGTCTGCGCTAAGCGACTCCGCAAGCTCGGCTTCGCTCTCAAGCGGCCCCTGCTCCGAGCTTCCCGCCACCGCCTCCATGGCGACCGCGTCTGCCGCAAGCGCTTGAGCCGCTGTCTCCTGCGCCATTGACGTTTCAGGGCTTTCTTCGAAACGCTCCCCTGCGCGATCGTCTAACTCTTCACTCTCATTCGGGGCAAGCGAGCTCGATGCCATGGCGAGATCGTTGCTAGCTGCAACTTGTGGCTCGGACACGGGCTCTGCCTCCGGAGCCACGAGCGTCGCCGGCGCCGGCTGGTTTGCACTCAGCTGCGGCGCCGCAGCATAAAGACCGGGCAAACGCAGCTCCTGGCCGGGGTAGATGCGACTGGCATCGTTGATGCTGTTCAGCCTAAGCAGCGCATCTTCGGCGACAGAAAAACGCCTAGCGATAGTCGATACGGTATCACCGCGGGCAACAGAGTAGATGCCGTCGGCTGGGGGCAGCTGCGAGGCCAACGCCGTTTCGTCCTGAGGCAGCAGCAGCTCCTGACCGATTTGAATGCGGTGGCTGCTGGTTAGCTGGTTCAGCGCCACTAGCTGGCCCACGCTCGTATTAAAGCGCCTCGCGATAACCGACAGACTGTCGCCGCGCACCACGGTGTAGGACACATCGGGGGTCTGGACTGCGAATTTATAGTCCCGGCCGATGCTCGCTAGCAATGCGCTAGGCGAGACAGAGTTACGAAGCTTGACCTTAAAACCGCGTGGAATGCGCTTCTGACCCTGCCAGACGATAGGTCGCAGCGCCGGGTTGTCTGCTTCGAGCTGAGCAAGGCTGACGCCGGCGTTGGAGGCAAAGACCTCGGCGTCGATGTAAGCGTCAGTGGTGACCTCTACGAAATTCGGCGCGGGATTAAACTCAACATCGCCGAAATAATGCTCAGCATTATTCTCGACGTCGCTCACAGCGAGGAACTGAGCATAGAAATTACGGGAGGCGAAACCGAAGCGGCGGCCGTTGTAGCGCGCGACGATCTCTTCGATATCGCTAGTACCGGTCTCCCGCACGGCGCGAGCGATGCCCCCTGCCCCGTGATTGTAGGCAGTTAACGCCAGTGGCCAGGTGCCCAATACGCGGTAGTTGTATTCGAGCAAACTCATCGCCGCCTCAGCGGCGATATAGGGGTCCATACGCTCATCGACGATGTGGTCTATACGCATAAAACGCTGACCCGTCGCACGAGTAAATTGCCACATGCCAGCGGCAGCCGCAGAGGAATAGGCCCCTGGATTAAACGACGACTCTACGTGCGGAAGTACAACGAGTCCGGCGGGCAAATTCTTACTTCGAATCACCTCTTCGATGTGGTCGCGGTAGGCACCGGAGCGGCGTAGACCGGCCAAAAAGCGATTCGATTGACCCAGCTGCCAGCGAACATTTTCGGCGGCGGCGCGCAGGGTTTGATTGCTCACACTCGCAGGCCAGAGTTCTAAAACGCGTTGCTGCTCGCGGGTCAAGCCCTCGCGTTTGCCCGTGGCTAGCACATGCAGAGCCGCTTTTATTTTTTCGCGCTCCTGCTCTATCAACTTACGATCAAGTGGGTGAGCGCCATAGACAACATTGAGGTGCCTTGCGTCATGCAGAAACCCGCTGCGGGTATCGACCTCGGTATAGACACGGGTCCAAAAATTGATCGCGGGTTCTAGCTCGGCTGGGCGAGGGAAATTCGCGGGGTCCTGCGCGGCGGCGACAGAGAAGAAGCAGCTTGTCAGCAAAAAGCACAGCGCGCGATATTTAGCGAAAGCAGCCGAGCTAACGCTTGGATTCACACCGAATGAGGAACGGGCGTTTCGCAAATCTCTGTCCTGTGCTTTTACTTCACGATTGTCTGCGGATTACGCAGCGAGTCCGGACTTAAGGTATATCATCTAACTCTGAACCTTCCTTAATTGGAATCATCAGATCTTCGCGAGTCACGTTCATCATCAGAATCACGTTGGACGCGATGTAAATCGAAGAATAAGTACCAACTAATACACCGATGATCAGGGCGATCGCGAAGCCCTGAGTTGACTCGCCGCCAACGAACAAAATAGAGACCAACACTAGCAGGGTGGTGAATGAGGTGATGATGGTGCGGCCCAGCGTTTGATTGAGCGAAACATTCACCATTTCTTCCGGGGTCCCGCTGCGTAGCCTGCGGAAGTTTTCACGGATGCGGTCCGAAACCACGATCGTGTCATTGAGCGAGTAGCCAATGATAGCGAGCATCGCTGCGAGCGTGTTGAGATTAAACTCCATGCCGCTTACGGAGAAAATGCCTAGCGTTATAACGAGGTCATGGGCGAGGGCGACAACCGCGCCCACCGAAAACTTAAATTGGAAGCGCACGGCGATGTACACCATGATGATGCCCAGCGCGACGAGCATCCCGAGGCTACCTTGTTCCGCAAGTTCGGTACCCACTTTCGCGCTCACATAGTCAGAACCCTCCAGGCTGATCTCTGCGTCCGTCGCCTGTGCGAGGATGTCACGTATTCCCTCTCCAATTCGCACCGCCTGCGAGGCTTGGTCGGCCTCTGCCACGGATTCGTCTACCGGGAGAATAACGCGAATGTCTCTGTCGGAGCCGAAGCTCACGACCACGGCGTCGCCATAGCCCTGCTCGCTCAGGGTTTGATTGATCTGCGAGATCTCCACCGACTCAGAAAAATTAAGTCGTACCGAGGTGCCGCTGGTAAAGTCTAAGCCGAAATCCAGTCCCCGAATCGCCAACGACGCGATAGAGACTAGAACCAAGATGAGCGAGCCCATCGCGGCGAGGCGGCGAACTCCCATGAAATCGAACTGCTTGCTTAGCATAGTGTGTTATCCGTTAATGCGCGGCCTGCCGCGCCTCTATCGATTCTCAATTGTCTTTCCATTGCCAATGACTCTCTGTCGATTCCCGAGGCAGCCTAGGCGAGCCTAGGCCTGAGCTTCGGCTTCGCCCGATTGCGG
>JAYOBL010000012.1:7122-13252 GCA_038104835.1 Gammaproteobacteria bacterium
CGGCTTGCTCAGCTGCGGTACTGCGCCGATGGAAAGTTTAGAGACCTTGCGGCCGCCATAAATCAGATTGATCAGCGCGCGGGTACCTACGATTGCGGTAAACATGGAGGTGATGATGCCTATCATCAGCGTAACCGCGAAGCCTTTGACTGGCCCCGAACCGATGCTGAAGAGCACAGCAGCGACCAAGAACGTCGTTAGGTTCGCGTCCAAGATCGTGGTGAATGCGCGATCGTAGCCGGCATCAATTGCTCGCTGTGGCGACGAGCCCTCCGCGAGTTCCTCTCTTACCCGGGTGAAGATAAGTACGTTGGCATCGACCGCCATGCCGACGGTCAACACGATGCCGACAATGCCGGGTAGCGTTAACGTGGCGGGGATAATCGACGACATGATGGCGAAGATCAGCAGGATATTCATCATCAGAGCGAGGTTAGCGGCTAGGCCGAATACTCGGTAGTAGAACAGCATGAAAGCGATCACAAGTGCCGCTGCAACCTGCACGCCCCGCACGCCCTGCTCAAGATTTTCCTGACCCATAGACGGCCCGATCACCGACTGCTCGACAATAGTCATGGGGGCGGCTAGCGACCCCGAACTGATGAGCAGGGAGAGATCATTCGCTTCGCGCGAGGTGAGCCCAGTAATAACAAACTGACGGCCAAGGGCCGAATTGATTCGCGCGTGACTAATCAGACGTTTCTCTTCGAAGAATTCGACTTCGTCGACTTCATTCCCTTCTTCGTCGATCACGGTGTTTGTGCGCGACTTGGTTTCGATCAGCAGGATGTCCATGAACTTATTGACGTTGTCGCGGGTCACCCGATTCATCTGACTACCGCCTTGGGCGTCGAGACTAATCTGCACTTGCGGCAGACCGTTCTGGTCTAGGGTGGAGCGTACGTTGCTAACGCGATCGCCCTGCAGGATCACGTCATTGTTCACGTTGACCGGCACGCCTTGGTAGTCGAAGGTTTCGTAGGACAGGCTCGATGAGCCAAGCTCGGACTCGAGATGAAACTCGAGCGTCGCAATGCGCTGTAAGATGCGAATGGCTTGAGCGGGGTCTTGCACGCCCGGCAGTTCTACGACGATGCGGTTCGCACCCTGCTGCTGCACCGTCGGCTCAGACACGCCGAGTGCGTCAACACGATTGAGCAGCGTAGTCCGGTTTGCCTGCAGCGTATCGCGCTGTATTTGCAGCACCGCATCGGGAGTCATGCGCATGTCGAGCACGAAGAAGTCCCCCTCCTCGCGGTTCTGCAGCTGCAGCTCGGGAAAGTTGCTTATTAGCGCCGAGCGCGCGGCGGAGCGATCGCTTGAACTCGCAAAACGCACGGCGAGATGAGTTTGGCTTTCCAGAGCAAGCCCACGGGAGCGGATGCGCTCTTCGCGCAGCACCGAACGCACATTGCTGAGATTGTCCTGCATGCGCCGGTCGATAGCCGCATCCATGTCCACTTCCATCAGGAAGTGCACACCGCCCTGCAAGTCGAGCCCGAGATTCATCTTGCCGGCACCGATCGACTGCATCCAGCCGGGGGTTGTCGGCGCAAGATTGAGTGCGATGACATAGTCACTGCCAAACGCATCTTCTAACGCAGTCTTGGCTCGCAGCTGATCCTCTACGCTGTCTAGCCTCAGAAGCAGGCTGCCGTCGTTAATCTCAGCGCCGAAGAAACTTAACTGCGCAGCCTCGAGAGCCGTCGTTGCGCGTTCGAGGTCCGCTTCAATTAGCGGAACCGCATCGCTGCTGATCTGAATCGCTTCGTCATCGGGGTAGAGGTTGGGTACCGAATACAGCAGGCCAAGCAGAACGACCAGGCAGATCAGCGCGTTCTTCCACGCGGGATATCGATTGAGCATAAGCGGGCTCTGTCCAAAAATTTAAATTATTCGGGTGCGGCCGCAGCGGACGCGGCGGCTACTGACGGCTTTCGCCACTAGATCTTGGCAAGCGTGCCTTTGGGCAGAACCGCTGCGATAGCCGCTTTCTGCATCTTAACCTCTGCGCCCACGCCAACCTCTAGCGCGAGGTAGTCTTCGTCCACACGGACCACCTTGCCGAGCAAACCGCCGGAGGTGAGCACTTCGTCGCCCTTGCCAATAGCGCTGACCAATTCCTTGTGCTCCTTCGCCCTCTTGGACTGGGGCCGCAGGATGAGCAGCCAGAACAGCAGAAACATCCCGCCAAAAAGAACGAGATTAAAAGCGAGTGATGGCTGGCCGGGCTCTTGTGCGTAGGCGACTGGAAAAAGGAAATCCATGGTTATTGCTCTCTGTTGCATTGGTTAAGTGTCTGGACTGTCAATGGGTTTGCAGGCTAAGTGCAGCCGATTGACGAGTTTAGGCTGGCCAGTATTGTCTCATACATGGAGGCACTTGCGGACACCTCAGCGGCTCGCTTGTCCATCGGCCCCGTCGGCTCGTTGGCGCGCGCCGCACAGGCTAGCTAGCCGCCCCGCTCGCCGCCGGCTCCTTAGCAAGCTCGGCGTCGATTTCCGCGGCTAGCCGCATTTGGTCAGCCTCGAACTGGGCAATAAACTGAGCAAGCTCACCGGCCTGTATTGCCCCCCGCAGACCCGCCATAAGATCCTGATAATAATGCAGATTATGAATCGTGTTTAGCTGAGCTCCGAGCATTTCCCGGCATTTATCGAGGTGATATAGATAGGCCCGGGAGAAATTCTGGCAGGTGTAACAGCCGCAATTCTCGTCCAGCGGCCGTGTATCCCTGCGGTAGCGCTGATTACGCAGTCGCAGCAAACCCTTAGAGGTAAAAATATGGGCATTGCGCGCATTGCGGGTGGGCATGACGCAGTCGAACATATCGATCCCCTGAGACACCGCATAAACGATGTCCTGGGGCGTGCCCACGCCCATCAAGTAGCGCGGCTTGTCTTCCGGCAGCTTGTCGCCGCAGTGGGCGATAACCTCACGCATCTCCTGTTTCGGCTCACCCACCGAAAGCCCGCCCAAAGCGTAGCCGTCGAAGCCGAGCTTAACTAGGCCGTCAAGGGACTCTTCCCGCAGGTCTGCGTACATGCCGCCCTGAACGATGCCAAATAGCGCCGATGGGTGCTCGCCATGGGCCTGCTTGCAGCGGTCAGCCCAGCGCATCGACAGCTCCATCGACTCTCGCGCCTGCTCACGCGTGGCCGGATACGGAGTGCACTCATCGAAGACCATGATGATGTCCGAGCCGAGCTTATGCTGAACATCAATAGCCGATTCAGGCCCCAGAAAGATCTTTGCGCCGTCTACAGGCGAGCTAAAGGTCACGCCTTTCTCGCTGATCTTACGCATCTCGCCAAGGCTAAATACCTGGAAGCCGCCGGAGTCGGTGAGGATCGGCCTCTCCCAGCCAATAAAATCATGCAGGTCGCCGTGCACGTTGATCGTCTCGGTTCCCGGGCGCAGCATGAGATGAAACGTGTTGCCAAGTAGGATATCGGCGCCGGTTCCCCTCACCTGCTCGGGAGTCAGGCCTTTTACCGTGCCGTAGGTTCCCACCGGCATGAAGGCTGGGGTTGCAACCTCGCCGCGGGGAAAGCGCATGCTGCCCGTACGCGCTTTGCCGTCGGTGGCGGCGAGTGAGAATTCTAGATGGCTGGTGGCGCGCTTAGTGAATTCGGTCATCGCTAGTGCTCCCGCGTGGCGCGGAATTCGACTTCCGGCCAGCGCTCTTCCATCAGGCTGAGATTTACCCGTGTCGGAGCCAAATACGTTAGATAGCCGCCGCCATCGATCGCGAGATTGTCGTGGGCCTTCTTCTTGAATTCGGCGAGCTTGACCGGGTCTTCGCAGTCGACCCAGCGGGCAGACTGCACGGTGATTGGCTCGTAGATTGCGTCTACCTTGTACTCATCTTTTAGGCGAAAGGCGACGACCTCGAACTGCAGCACACCCACAGCGCCAACAATAAGATCGTTGTTGCGCAGCGGCATGAAGACCTGCGTTGAGCCCTCTTCTGACAGCTGAGTGAGTCCTTTCTGCAACGCCTTGAGCTTCAACGGGTCCTGCAAGCGAATGCGGCGGAATAGCTCCGGCGCGAAATGCGGGATACCCAAGAACTTCAGCTCCTCACCGCCTGTGAACGTGTCACCAATCTGAATGGTGCCGTGATTATGCAGTCCGATTATATCGCCGGAGACTGCCGCCTCGGCCTGATCACGATCGCCCGCAAGGAATGTAACCGCATCGGCTACCTTGATCTCCTTGCCGAGCCGCGAGTGGCGCATCTTCATATTGCGTGTGTACTCGCCTGAGCACAGACGCATAAAAGCGATGCGGTCGCGGTGCTTGGGGTCCATGTTGGCTTGGATTTTGAAAACGAATCCAGAGAAGCCTGGTTCAACAGAATCGACCTCCCGTGTCTGCGTCGCACGCCCGCGGGGTGCCGGAGCGTGTTCAACGAAATCGTCGAGCATTTCCTTTACGCCGAAATTACCCAACGCCGTACCGAAATAGACTGGCGTCATTTCGCCGCGCAGGTAGGCCTCTAGATCAAAGTCATTGCTCGCACCGCGCACGAGCTCAATCTCATCGCGGAAGTCGTCACGGTAGCTGCCTAAAAGCTCGCGCGCCTCGTCGCTGTCGATACCTTGAATCACCTCCACCTCGTGCAGCTGATTGCCCTGCCCGTGCTGGTAAACGTGAATAGTGTCTTTGTACAAGTTGTAGACACCCTTAAACTCCTTACCCATGCCGAGCGGCCAGTTGATCGGTGCGCACTTAATTTTTAGTACGTTCTCGATCTCGTCCAAAATGTCTATGGCGTCGCGAATATCGCGATCGAGCTTATTCACGAAAGTAAAGATTGGCGTGTCGCGCAGCCGGCACACTTCCATGAGCTTGATCGTGCGCTCCTCCACACCTTTCGCGCCATCGACAATCATGAGGGCGGAATCCACCGCCGTCAGCACGCGGTAGGTGTCCTCGGAGAAGTCTTCGTGGCCCGGAGTATCCAGCAGATTGACGACGCGATCGTTGTACGGGAACTGCATCACCGAGGACGTCACCGAGATACCGCGCTGCTGTTCCATCGCCATCCAATCACTCGTGGCGTGCTTGTCGCTGCGCTTGCCCTTAACCGAGCCCGCCACCTGAATGAGGTTGCCCAGCAGTATCAGTTTCTCGGTGATCGTCGTCTTACCCGCATCCGGATGCGAGATGATGGCGAAGGTGCGCCGCTTATTTATCTCTGCTGATAGCTTGCTACTCATGGGGCCCTGGCTAGTTTCTTAAATTAAATAGTCGAATTAGATTGTCGGATGGGATCAGGGCGCCAAGCGACATCGCCCACGCACTGTAGAACCGGCATTTTAGCCGATGCGCGCGGGGATTCCCCGCGCTTTTTTAGATTTGCGAGACCATACGCGAGGCCCAAACCCTGCGGCCGCGCGTTTTGCCCCCCTGTAATCCGCCCCAAGCTTGACCTACACTCAAGCGCCTACAGACCAAAAACAGGATTTTTCTATGGACTTCACGCTCACCGAAGAGCAGCGCGCTCTACAGGATTCGGTCAGTCAGTTCGCACAGCGCGAACTTCCGGAGATCGCTCGCGAGATAGAGGAAAATGATGAGCCGCCCAGCCTCGAACTGCGCAAGCGCTTTGGCGAGCTTGGCTATCTGGGGGTAAATTTACCGACACAATACGGTGGCGGCGGCATGACTCATTTCGATGCGGTACTGGTGTTGGAAGAGCTCGCCAAAGTCTCTATCGCGGTCGCCTTCCCCATTTTCGAGTCTTGTTTCGGGCCTACCCTCGCCATCGCCCATTTCGGCAACGAGGCAATGAAGCAGCGAATCCTTCCCAAGGTCTGCAGCGGCGAAACGGTCGTTGCAGTCGCGATGTCCGAACCCGATGCCGGTTCGGCCCTAACCGACCTTAAAACCCAGCTCTCGCGCTCGGACGGACGCCTACTCCTAAACGGCAACAAACGTTGGAGCTCCGGCGCAGGCCACTCAGAGGCCTATGTCGTGTACAGCCGCATGGACGACAGCCCCGGCGCTAAGTCTATCGGTGCCGTGGTGGTCGAGAAGGGCGCCAAGGGTTTCAGCTTCGGCAAACGCGATCACCACATGGGTTTTCGAGGCGTTTATAGCGCCGATATGTACTTCGACAATG
>JAYOBL010000012.1:13262-35449 GCA_038104835.1 Gammaproteobacteria bacterium
TACGCGAAGAAGACATCCTCGTTCCCGCAGGCGGTTTCAGCAAGCTCATGGACGCCTTCGATCTCGAGCGCTGCGGCAATACCACAATGTCATTAGCCACCGCGCAGTCGGCCTTCGACTACGTCCTCAATTACGTGCAAGAACGCGAGCAGTTCGGTAAAGCGTTGGTCGATTTTCAAGGCGTGCAGATTCAAATAGCCGAGATGAAAATGAAGCTCGAAGCGGCGCGCCTGCTCTTGTACCGCGCTGTGATCAATGCCGAGAGCGGACTGCCATCGATAGCCGAGAGCTCCGTGGCCAAATGCTTCGCCAACGAGACCGCGCGCGAGGTCACCGGCAAGTGCGTGCAGCTAATGGGAGGCTACGGCTACTCCAAGGAATACCCGCTGGAGCAGAAGATGCGCGACGCGTGGGGATGGGGGATAGCCGGGGGGGCAATAGACATTCAAAAGGTGAACATCACCGCAGCGCTAGTGGGACGCCGCTTCAATCAGCGGGCTTAGGCCCGCTTAGGGCGAGACTCTAATGCAAGACGGCGGCCGTCGGCCTCTCTCGGGCCTCGGCATAGTCTGCGTGCAGAATGTCTGCCCGCTGCACTAGGAGCAGGTCGTTGGGGAGCAGTTTGTCGTATTCGTCTGCGGAGGAGTCAATAGCCTGAACATCAACTTCCTCTAACAAAACGCAGACAACGTCGTCGTCATCGACGTCAACCACAATCACTTGGGTAAATCCCACCACTGTGTTGATCGAGGCTTTAGAGCCGACATCGAAGCGAGGCGCAGGCTTTAAGGCCTGCGGAGAGCGCAGCAGTCCTGTTGAGGTAAAGGCAACACCGAAACCGGCCGCCGCGACGATATGGATGATCTCAATAACCTCGGGATCGGCGAGATCGACTCGCAGGTTGCTCCCCGGCTCTACCTGCGCTTCGGGTTTGCGCTGATTGAGCAAGCGCAGAAAAAGACTGATGTCTTCTTCGTTCCATTCGAGCGTTTCTTCGTGGGCGGAGCGCAGGCTGTCGGACGCCAGGCTGAGCACCGAGGTCTCAATCGTGAGGTCTTCTATCTCCGTCTCTGGCGGGCAAGGCACCACCATAGAGACCGAGCAATAGCCTTCGCTGCTCTCGGCACCGAGCCGCCAGAGAAAGGGGATGTCAGCGGTAAGATCGATCATTGACGATTAGGGCCTGCGTGCGGTTTCAACGTGGTCTAAGATAGCACAGGCGCCTAAGCGACAGAATCGCTGTAAGCACAAAAGGGTCGAAACTCGCTTGTCGATAAGACTCAAGCCTAGGCTTAGGAGAAACAGCTCAAGTAGCACCGACTTTAGTGACTTAAACTATTGTCATAGATAAAGTTTACCAGCGAGAGAAAGGCAACAAGGTTTTCCACAGTAACTGTGGATAACTCTGGGGATAGAATTAAGATCGTCGCTTTATGCTCGGAAAATAGGCGTTTTCGGCTCGAATTGCTTAATTTTTGATCAATTTCTTTTTTTCAATAAAAACATATGCTTAGAGATTTTATACAGCTTATACAAAAAAAACACGCGTAATTTATAGTGTTTTGTGACAAGAGTGCAGCGTATGTGCATAAAAAACCGAGTTAAGCGTCAAGGCAGCCAGCATCCAAGTTGCTAACTTCTGATTTTATTAGCCTTTTTCAAAAGCAAAAACCAAGCGTTCTGTAAATATTGCAGCAAGCTGACAGAATGGTCGCAAAAGCACTGCTCGGCCCCGCGTGAGAACCCGCTTACATCCCAAGGCAAACACCCATGAGCAAGAGTGATCATCCCCCAGAGCCAGCAGAGGAGCACGCCAATCCATTAGCGGTTCTCGCGGGCGTCGTTCACCGCGCCCAGTGGCACTCCGCTCTCCGGGTCTGCGCTATCTGCGCCTTGGCAGTGCTACTTGTGAGCCTAGGCATTGCGGTTAACAGTCGCCGAGTCATAGAGCAGCGGCTCGCAGGCCTGGCAGTGGAGATAGCGGAGGAGGTTTTCGACACAGGGAGCCATGGCAGGCTCCTCTTGTACGCACACCCGAAGCTATTCACCTATACCCCAGAACTCGACTGGCCAAGCAGACTTTCTGAGCAGCGCGCACGCCTCGGCCAGCTGCAGTCTCTAGACTCCTTGACCGCCAATTTCGAGCAAGGCCTACTCAGCGCGCGCTTTGAGTCGGCGCCGAACTCGGTGAGTTATCGCATCAGCAGCCGCTTTGGAACTGGCCCTGCAGTCGTGGAAATCGTTTTCGCCGAGCAGGGCTCCGAGTGGCTCGTCGCGCAGCTGCGCATTGAGTCTGAGGCGCTTAAGCTCTAATCGACCGCGACACCAACAACTTGGAGTAGCTGGCTGTAGTCGCTGTGACCTGCGATGATTTTTTGGATCCCGTCCTGGCGCATCGTCCTCATGCCCTCGACAACCGCCTGTTTGCGAATCTCATCGAGACTCGCGCGGCGATAAATCATCTCCCGCAGCTTGCTACTACAGGGCAGCATTTCGTGGATGGCCATCCTTCCTTTGTAGCCCGTGCCGCCGCACTCTCCGCAGCCAACGGCGCGATACATGGCCCAGCCCTGCTCATCTAAGCCGTGGCTCTTGAACGCCTTAACGCCATAGGATTCGATCAGGCGCTTCTTCTCCATCTCATCTGGAATATAGGCCCGCTTGCAGTGAGCACAGAAGGTTCGCAGCAGACGCTGCGCGAGGACGCCGAGCAGTGCGTCTGAAAAGTTAATCGCATCGAGCCCCAGGTCAAGCAGGCGCGTAATGGTCTCCGGCGCCGAGTTAGTATGCAGAGTGGAGAGAACCAGATGCCCCGTCAGCGAGGCCTCGATAGCGATATTCGCAGTCTCTTGATCGCGCATTTCGCCGATCAGAATGACGTCTGGGTCGGCGCGGAGAAAGGCTCGCATCGCCTTGGCAAACGTGAAATCAATCTTTGGCTGCACTTGGACCTGCTGTAGGCCATCCTGAGTAATCTCTACAGGATCTTCTGCCGTCCAAATTTTCTTCTCCGGCGCATTGAGCTTACTGAGCACCGCGTGGAGCGTCGTAGTTTTGCCAGAACCTGTCGGGCCGACAACTAGAAACAGACCGTGGGGCTGCGCCGCAATCGTCATGATCTGAGCCTGGTTCTGCGCGCTCAAGTTTAAATTTTCTAACTCCATGGGGCTTCCAGAGGTCAACAAGCGCATAACGACACTTTCACCGTGCACGGTCGGCAGCGTTGCTACGCGCATCTCGATCTTGCGGTCCCCCAATTGCAGCTTGCACTTGCCGTCTTGAGGCAGTCTGCGCTCGGCAATATTCAGCCTCGAGATGACCTTTACGCGCGCGATCGCGGCCGCGCAGTGCTCCTCTGGAATTTCCAATAGCGTCCGGCACAGGCCGTCTACGCGAATTCGAACGGCACCCGCCAAACCGTCTCTACCGGGTTCGATGTGAATGTCTGAGGCGCCAAGGCGATCGGCCTCGGCGATCATGCGGTTAACGATTTGCACCATCCCCGGCGCATCGTTTTCGGACTCATCGACAACGGCCTGTTCCAACTTAACCGCATTGCCGGCGCTACCCAGCACGGTGAACAGCTCTTGGAATCCGGCCGGCGTGCCATTTTTTCTCGGCTCCCGCAAAAACATACGGATATGCTCTGGCAGCCCTACGCGAAAAACGTAGCTGCGGGCATTGAGTAGGCCTGGGAGTTCCATGATCTTCTGCTGGGTCGACGGGTCAGCGATGAGAACGATTGCCTGCTGCTTATCACCACTCACCGGCACCCAAAGATTGCGTCGCAGATACTCTCTGCTAATGTTGGCGATCAAGGAGTCCGGCAGTGTAAGCCCCTCTTCGAAGGGCATGTAGGGCACACGATAATGAAGCTCAAGCGAGCGCCCAATCGCATCCGCATCAAGACCGTGCGTCTCCATCAGGACGCTAGCCATGAACGAAGGGTCTGTCTCGGTGCTGCGGCTCGCCTCTGCAAGGTCTTCCTGCGAAATTAAACCTCGCTCAACTAAGTGATCATAAGGCCCGTGGCTGCCCGCCAGCGAGGCACGGAATTGCTGTGCGAAGAGCTGGCCCACCACTTCGCTGCGCTTCAAGTCTATTTCATCGAACTCCCTGTCCTGCGAAAAGTTCATTAGCTGTAGGGCGCCGAGTAGGATTTCGTCTTTTATCGGTACCGCGCACATAGAGCGAATTTCAAGACCGCGAGCGTCGCTGAAGCGGCGGTCAAATTGAAGCCGCGGGTGGATATCGGCAACCTCCTCTGTGTCGTTGACATCGCGCACGAGAATGGCCTCCTGACTGAGCGCCACATAGCCTGCGATCGACGTAGCACTGAACGGCACCTTGATCTCCGTAGCTTCATCTCCACTCGCATCGCCACCGCGGAAAACTGCGCGCAATTCCTTACCGTTCGCAACCCGTTCGTAAACGGTAAACAAGCGGGCATCGAGCAATTTCAGCAGGGCATCCTCGCAGCTCTGAAGCCCTGCTTGCATGGACACTTCCTTTTTTAGCTGTGCATAGATCTCGCGAATGCCTTCGCGAAACTCCCCTTCACTCGGCCGCGCTGACTGGCGCGCCTCTGTGTTTAGCATAGCGACTCCTAGGGGGCGACAGCGCTAGCCTGCCCCCTCTCTATCAAACTTGTTACACTCGATCCCTGTCCAATCACTGCGAATGCAGCAGGTACATTCACAGTCAGAATGAGCACACTTCATGGCGTCTAAAATACAAGCCAATCGGCCATTAGATTCCGAGCCTTTTGGCGACTCAGAGCTAGGCCCTACTGCTTCGACACGCATCCGGCGTGGGTGCACCGCAGCTCTCGGCGTTATCTTAGCGATTAGCCTGCTTGCCGCTTTGAACCAGACTGCATCTGCCGCAGCACAGACCCGCTCTGCGTCACAGATTGGCCTAAGCGCAGCGCAGGCGCGCTGGCTAGGAGAGCGCGTCTTCGCCAACGAATGCGCCTCTAAGCTCGCATGCCTGAGCAGTTGGAACGCAGGCGAAGATTTTCCTTCACTGGGAATTGGCCACTTCATTTGGTACCAGCGCGGGCAGGACGAAGCGTTCGAAGAGACCTTCCCGAGCCTGCTAAGCTTTTTGGCAAACAAAGGGATCGAACTTCCCTCTTGGATTTCGGCGACCATCCACCGACCTTCCTCAAACGACCGGAATGAAGGAGGATTTAGTGCAGATTCCTCGGACTCTTTACTGTTTGCCGACTCACCGTGGGAAAGCCGCGAAGCATTTCTTGCCGACTTTGACGGCCCACGGCTGCAATCCCTTCGCGAACTTCTGGCACGCACGCAGGCCGAGCAGGCTGAGTTCATTATTCAGCGCTTCAGCAAAAGCTCGGACGCCGTGGTCGCCGCGGCGCCTCTCAAGGAAAGAGCCGCTTTGGAAACTCGACTGGCGGCACTGACTCAGGCTTCGCCTCCGGCGGGACTCTACGCCCTGATCGATTACGTGCATTTCAAAGGCACAGGGCTCAAGGCAACGGAGCGCTATGCGGGAGAAGGCTGGGGGCTCTTGCAGGTATTACGGGGCATGGACGACCGGCTGCCGGCACTCGAAGGCTTTATAGAATCGGCGCAGGCTAGGCTCACCACCCGTGTGGCAAACGCACCCCCCGAGCGGCGCGAACAGCGCTGGCTGCAGGGTTGGCTAAATCGGCTAGAGACCTATAGCCAAGCAGCAAGCGGCGAGCTCTGAACGCGCTTAAAGCCATGATAGATAGACTTAGAAATCCAAGGCTCACGATTGTGCCTGCAAGCCCCCGGCTCGTGTAAACTTAGTCTTAAAATGAACGCCGAGCCGAGCTAAGGCGTAACTCACGCGAATCAAGCCTAGACGCTGTAAACACAAAAAATGGGCTCACCAAACATCACAAGCAAACTGATAAGCGAAAGACAATGACACTGGAACGCCCTAATATCTCTGCCATGAGCGGCTACGCGCCCGGTGAGCAGCCTCGCGACGCCGAGACGATAAAACTAAACACCAATGAGAACCCCTACCCGCCAAGCCCAGCGGTGAGGGAGGCGTTGCAGAGCTTCAATGTCGCAAGCCTAAGGCGCTACCCCAGCCCGATTGCCGATGAGTTTCGCGAAGTTGCCGCTCAGCTTCACGGCTTACATAAAGACAATGTCATCCCCACCAACGGCGGCGACGAACTGCTCCGTCTGTTATTGACCACTTTCATTGATGAGGGTGAGGTGGTGGCCACCACACGCCCAACCTACTCCCTTTATCCTGTGTTGACCGCTATCCAAGGTGCAGTGCTCGAGGAAATTGAGCTGGATGAGCAGTGGCGACTGCCAGGCGACCTCGCCGAGCAGCTACGCAGACTGAAGGCCAAAGCCTTTATTCTCGTTAATCCCCATGCGCCCACGGGGGCTCTGGTGAGCGCCGAGCTTATCGCCAATCTCGCAGAGAACTTCAAAGGGCTTATTGTGATAGATGAAGCCTACATAGACTTCGTCGACCCAGACCGCGAGCACGACTGCGTCCCCCTGCTCTCGCGCTTCGACAACCTCGTCATTCTGCGCACGCTTAGCAAGGGCTATTCTCTTGCAGGTCTGCGCTTCGGCTACGGTTTGGCCACAAAATCACTCGCGGCACCCATCCTCTTCAAGACCCGTGACAGCTACAACACCGACGCCATTGCCCAAAGTCTTGCCAGCGCAGCGCTTCGATCACAGGACTACGCTCGAGAGACTTGGCAAAAGGTGCGGGCAAGCCGGACTAAGCTCCAAGACGAGCTCACGGCGCTCGGATTTGCTGCATTGCCGAGCCAAAGCAATTTCCTGCTATGCACTGTTCCTGCGATTCACAGCGCGGAGAAGCTCTATGAAGCTCTAAAAGCGCAAGGGATTCTTGTCCGCTATTTCGATCAGGATCGACTGCGGGACAAACTGCGAATATCTATTGGCAGCGCCGACGAGAACGAGCGCTTGATCGAGGCGCTGAAAAAACTAATCGCATGACTAAGGCAGGACAATGGAGCACACCGACAAATCACACGCTGACAAGCTTGACCCCGAGCTGGCTGCGACGAGCGGCGAGCGCCAACACCCCTGCCCCAGCTGCAAACTGCCTATGCGACGGATCGATGGCCGCATGGGTCCCTTTTGGGGCTGCAGCGGCTTTCCACAATGCAAGACCACACTCAACGAAGTAGATGGTAAACCCAGCACCGAGATCAATCCGGACTATCGCTGCCCGCTGTGCACGCGCAAATTAGTACGCGCAGACAAGAAAAAAGAAGACTCAGCTGATATTTGGTTTTGCAGCGGATACAGCAAAGGCTGCAAAGTGAGACTCAAGGACGTAGAGGGTCGGCCAGAGCGAGGCTTTCGTTGCAAGCGCTGTGGCCAGCTGCTGCGCCAAAGGCAGGGTAAGAACGGCACTTTTTGGGGATGCAGCAGCTATCCAAGTTGCACCGCAAGCTACAACGATAAAGAAGGCGAGCCTGAATTATGATTTTTTCGTTTCTTAAACTGCGCAAGAAAACGGCCGCTGCACTCAGCGGAATCTTAATTGGTGCGGGCAGCCTTTGGGGACTCTCGCTTTGGCAGAATATTCCGCTTGAAGCGCTTGCCGCTCAGCTTGGCGCGCTACTCCTTCTTCTTCTCGGGATTCTCTCTCTCGCCGCGCTTATTGGCTTCGTAATTAGCCGCTTTCGGCGCTAACGCTCCGCTTCTAACGCCGTACCAGAGCCGACATTACCAAGGCGTCTTCGCCAGCGGCACCTCCGGGGTAGTAGCCCTTGCGCTCACCAATCTGACTAAACCCCATCGACTCATACAAAGCTATCGCGGCAGCATTGGACTTGCGCACTTCTAAGAAACAGGTCTCTGCCTCGAGCTTGGCTGCTTTTTCGAGCAGCAGCTTGAAAAGCCGGCGCCCTAATCCTCCGCGCTGGAATTCGGGTGCGACACAAAGCGTCAGCAAATGACATTCGCCGATCGCCACGGATAAGACGCCGTGAGCTGCTATCTGATCTTTATTGGCGAGAACCCAACACTGATATCCCGCGCGCAAACAATCCACGAATACGCGCTTGCTCCAAGGCGAAGTGTAGGCCGCGGCCTCATTGCGCACGACAAGATCTAGGTCGCTTGAGCGCATGGCACGGGCGAAGAATTCGTTGTTGGGGATTTCGGGAAGCATGAACGATATTTCTAGTTTTTATTCGGGGAATGAGCTCGAATACGCCCTAGCACGGGCTGCAGATCGGCCCAAGTCTCGCGCTTGAGAGAGGCTAGGGACAGCATGGCTGCGAGTGAAGCGAAAAGCGTATGACTCACTTCGAGGTCTTTCGCGAGCTGACCAATTAGGCCTTCAACGACACCACCAAAAATGAGCAGCTCAGAAAAACGATCACCTTCGAATCGACTGCGCAGGAATCCTGCTAACGCTGCTTCACCGCCTTTGTCGCTGGCGGGCAGCCCCAAACCCTCGGCCATAGGCCAGCTAAAACGCTCGTGGGGCAGCTCACTGTCATAGGCAGACCCATCGCTGCGATTCTTGAACTCGCAAGCCCGAATGATAGCCGCAAGCAGCGTCTTTGCCCGACGTTTATCCTCAGCGCTCGCAAGCGGAGGCAGCTCGTACAGCACGGCGACTCCTTCGCTGAGCATAACGTAGCCCAAATCGAAGCGTAGCGAACCCCCCGCGTCTTTCGGCGCACTACGAAATACAGGACGCTCTGCTCGCTGGCGTGGTGCGGCAGGCTGCGATAGCGGTGGCTTGGCAGAGCCCTGCTCGATTATTGGCCGCGCCGGATTTTTACTTCCCTGCTTCTTAACCGTCAGCGATTCAGCGAGTAATGCGCGGGCATTCGCTGCGGTCGGGGCAACTGCGGCCTCCCTATTGGCCATGGCCCCCGAGCCTTCCCTTTTACCTGCATTGTTACCTTCATCGCTTGTCAGGTTGGCAGACGTAGCGACAGGCACCTTTGGCTCGCTGAACTCATAACGTGGCGAAGGCAGTGCCCCAGTCAGGACAGACCGCGGGTAGTAGGGCTGTATGCCCATCGCCTTTAGATAGGCCTGTCTTGTCGTTTCGTCGATCATTTGGAGTATCCACCGGGTATCCGCGTATTCTAGCTCAGCGCTATTCTAGACACTAATCTTCCGCCGACTCTTTACGCGACTCATCTGCCGCCAACTTAAGGCCTTAGCCGCCTCGCAGCTCTGATTTATGCTGGCATTGTACTTGACTAATGCAGACTTGCTGCTCAATTGAAGTAGCTGTCTTTTCGTGATTGAATCGGGCGAATAACGAGCTGTCGCGCACCTTCTCGCGCACCAAACGCTAGGAAGTCTTTGTCCTGCATTTGCGGTACAAGAGCATAATCAACTCCCGAATTTCAACACCCAGTTCCGAGGCATAAAAATGAAAGCAATACTCTGTAAATCCCATGGCCCCGCCGAGAATCTAAGCCTCGAAGAGATCGATGACCTGAGTCCCGCCCCAGACGAAGCCTTGGTAGAAGTTTATTCAGCCGCGCTGAACTTCCCTGACGGCCTGCAGATTCAGGGCAAGTATCAGTTTCAACCAGAAATGCCGTTCACCCCCGGCTCAGAAGTCGGCGGCATCATTACGGCTGTGGGCGAAGAGCTGAAAGGCTTTAACGTGGGTGATCGCGTTATGGCGACGCCGGGCATTGGTGGATTAGCCGAGCAGGTGTGCGTCAAAGCCGAGGGCCTGCGTAAAATTCCAGACAGCATGGACTTCCAGAGCGCGGCCAGCTTCGCCATGGTCTACACCACGTCCTATCATGCATTAAAGCAGCGCGCCCAGCTAAAGGCGGGTGAGACGCTGCTAGTGCTCGGCGCCAGCGGTGGCGTGGGCTTGGCCGCCGTCGAGCTAGGCAAGCTGATGGGCGCACGGGTCATCGCGGCGGCGAGCTCGGATGAGAAGCTCGACTTTGTAAAAGCTGCGGGACCCGATGAGCTGCTTAACTACGGCGACGGCGAGCTCAAAGAAAAAGTGAATGCGCTGACAAATGGCCGCGGAGCCGATGTGATTTACGACCCCGTGGGTGGCGATCTGTTCGATCAAAGCTGCCGCTGCATAAACTGGAATGGACGCTTGCTAGTCGTTGGTTTCGCTAGCGGCAGAATCCCAGAATATAAAGCCAATCTGGCCCTACTCAAGGGTTCGGCAATGGTTGGAGTTTTCCTTGGCCGCTTCCGCAAAGAAGAACCTGCGGAGTACGAGAAAAACTTCTCTGAGCTCTTCAGCCTCTACGAGCAAGGCAAGCTGAAACCCATCGTGACCGAATCTTTTGCGTTCGACGACTACGTTGCCGCCTTCAATGTATTTACCCAGCGCAAGGTCATGGGCAAGGTCACCTTAGAGATCAAGACTGAAGACTAATTCCTCGCCTGACCACACGAACAACACGAAAAACCAAGGCCCTATCATGCTCACCGACCAACAAATTCAGCAAGACCTCGAACAGCTTAAAACGATTGCAGGGGCCAAAATGGCCAGCGGAGAATTCGCCGTCCACAAAGAGGTCGTGCAGGGCGTCGAACTCGACGTTTTCAGCAATATCCCCGCGAGTCTTGGAGACTACTATCAGCTCGCTCATCACTTCGAAGACCTGTGCTTCTTGGTGTATCAGGATGAGCGATTCAGCTTCGGCGAAACGCTCACACTGGCCCGGCGTTTTTCCCGCGCACTAAAAGAAAAATACGGCGTGCAAAAGGGCGATCGCGTGGCGATTTGCGCGCGCAATTCCCCCGAGTGGTGCATGGCTTTTATAGCTATCACTCAGATAGGCGCCATCGCTGTGCCGATGAATTCCTGGTGGCAGGGTCGAGAGATTGAATACGGACTTAAGGACAGCGGCTGCAAACTCATTATCACCGATCCGCTGCGTCTCGCTCACATGCACGAGACGCTCGGCAAACTCGGCATTGCCGCGGTCATCGCCAAGCCCGAAGGCGAGCTCTGCGCTGGCTATCCGGAGTTCTACTCCCTCGCTGCCGAATTCGAACCCCTGAGCGACGACGACATAGCCCAGTACAAAGTCGCCGCGGACGATCGTGCGACGATACTCTACACCTCTGGCTCGACCGGCAACCCAAAGGGCGTGCTTTCTAGCCATCGCAACACCATCAGCGCGCTCTACACCTGGAAGTTTGTTAAAGAAATAACCGAGACACTGCGCCCTGAGCTGCGCGAAGAAAACCCAGAACACCAAGCGGCGTTGCTCGCCAACGTGCCCCTGTTCCATTGTACGGGCAGCCACGCGCAGTTCCTTTCGAGTTTCCTGTACGAGCGCAAGTTCGTGATGATGTACAAGTGGAATGCGGAGCAGGCTTTAGAGCTCATAGAGAAAGAGCGCATCTCTATACTCCACGGCGTACCGACCATGGCCTGGGAGGTTATGCAGTCCGAGAAGTTTGCATCGGCGGACCTATCGAGCCTGCGCAGCGTTCAAGCCGGCGGCGCACCACGACCACCCGAGCACCTTAACCTCATCGTTGAGAAATTCCCCGAGAAAGCCATTCCCGGTTTGGGCTACGGTCTTACCGAGACCAATGCCATCGGCGCGATTATCTCTGGAGTGTTCTACATCGCCAGACCTAATAGCACCGGACGACCGACCCCGCCTGTCACCAGCGTGCGCATAGTCGACGAGAGCGGCGCTGAGCTGCCCGCCGGCGGCATTGGCGAGGTCTGCATTAAAGGCCCCACGGTGATGCATGGCTACTGGAATCAACCGGAGGCTACCGCCGAGGTAATCAAGGACGGCTGGTTTCACACCGGCGATATCGGCATGCTCGACAGCCTGGGTTTTCTTATCCTGCTCGACAGAGCTAAGGATATTGTGATTCGTGGAGGCGAGAACATCGGCTGCGCCGAAGTAGAATACGCGATTGCCGAACATCCCTGTGTGAGCGAAGTGTCGGTCTACGGCATTCCTGACACGCGCCTCGGCGAAGTCCCCTGCGCGACAATTATGCTTAAGAAAGAGACTAGTTTGGACGAGGCGCAGCTTAGGGAGCATCTTGCTAGCCGCCTCGCCGCGTTCAAAATACCCGAGCGTTTCTATTTTCAGTACGAGCAGCTACCGCGTATTGCCACTGGTAAGATTGCTAAAAAAGAACTGCGAGCCAACACACTGGAAAGCCTCAAACTAGAGGCTTAGACCAAGCGGCTACAGGGGCTTTGCTAAGCCTCTGTTACCGACGGTCTTATCCTTTATCCAGCTTCTTATCCAGCCCTTATCCAACCCCTCCTCCCTCGCCTAACCGCCGTCGAAAAAAATGCTCGACGGCGGCTTAGACCTTCATTAGAATCCGCGAAAAATGCCCAGCGCATGGCGAGATTCCCGCGCTAGGCGCTCGCTTGAATCGACATTTTTTCGCATCAAGCAATGTTCGAGAACGACCGATAACAAAGCAGGCGGACCAGATTTAGCCCTCCGCCTGAAGGCAGTAAAGCGTTCACTTTTATTCAACCGTTTGATTGTGAGGGTGCCATGAAAGAAGAAGATTGGGATGCTAGCAGCGAGGATGAGCAGTCCTCTGATTCTTTTGATTCTGAAGAGCTTGAGATCGAAGACGTTGAAGCGACAGCGCAAAGCCCCAAGCTCCGCAAGTCAGCGGTCACGGACCTCAGGCGCAGGATCGAAGACAGGTTGGAGAGCAAACGCCTGCGGGATAGCTACGAGTGGGATGAGCTGGACGACGACACTGGGCCTGATCGTTTTTTAGATCGCCTGGGCTAGGAACTCGTTTGGCTCACGGCTAGCCTTTCTTCGCGGGGCAAGCCGTTCTTAGTCGCCTGCGGCTGGGCTTCTTTTTCGCCCGCGGCTTGGCTTCCTTTTCGCCTGCGGCTTGCATTTCTTTTCGCCTGCGGCCAGAGCTTCTTTCGCCTTTGGCTAGGCTTCCTTACTCCTACTCTTCTTAGGCCAAGCGGGCTAAGCAGAAAGCGGCCAGGCAATAAGAAGCGCGGGCACTGCGACGGTGACTATCACGATCTCCAGCGGTAGGCCTACGCGCCAATAGTCACCGAACTCGTAGCCTCCAGGCCCCATGATCAGCGCATTGTTTTGATGGCCTATAGGCGTTAAGAAGGCGCAGGAAGCCCCGATCGCAACCGCCATCAAGAACGTGTCCGGATTCAAGCCTAGCGTCGTCGCAATGCTATACGCGATCGGCGCCATCAGAATCGCCGTTGCCGCATTGTTTAACACGTCCGACACGGTCATCGTGACAACTAGAATTAGCGCCAGCAATAGCACCGGCGAATAGTCGCCTCCCACGCTCAGAATCCCACTCACCAGCACCTGAGTCGCACCGGTAGTCTCGAGCGCGGTGCCCAAGGGAATGAGAGCCCCCAACAAGACCACCACCGGCCAGTCGACGCCTGAGTAGAGCTCTCGTACCGGCACAATAGAACGCAGGACCATTGCCACGGTCGCAAGCCCTAGCGCGAGCTGAATAGAAACCAGCCCCAAAGCCGTGGCAGCGATAGCGGTTACAAAAATAATCAGGGCTGGCAGCGAATTTTCGCCTCGTTTGAGATCAAGCGCACGGGTAGCCAGCGGATAGCAGTCGAGCTTACTCACCGCGTCCTGCAGCGCTTCCTCTTCTCCGTGGAGCAGCAGCACATCACCCACCCGTATCTCGAAATCTCGCAGCCTGCTGCGATGCGGGGTACCCGAGCGGGAGGCGGCCAGTAAATTTACCCCGTAGCGGCGATTAAACCGCATTTGCGCTGGCGTTCGTCCTACCAGAGGCGAGCGCGGGGTCACGACGATCTCCAGCATCTGCGAATCCGCCGAGTGCAGCAGCTCACGCGTCGAATTCTCTGCGCTCACCAGTGCCAGATCATGTTCGGTAGTGAAGGCATCTATGTCTTCCTGCGAGCCTTGCAGCACCAAGATATCGCCTTCGCTTAATTGCTGATGACGATTGGCCACTGCGGCGATCTGGCGGCGGCTTTGCAGCGTCACGAGGTCCATCTTTCCCGCAGCCAGCGCCGCCTTCAGTTCACCGACTGTCTTGCCGAGAAACGCGCTGTCCGCAACGACCCGCGCCTCGAATAAATAGCGCTCAATATCAAAGCCCTCGGCACCTTGCGATTGCTGTCTTACTTTCACCAACCTTGAACCAAACAGCAGCATGAACACGATGCCAGCTAGCGCCACGGCACCGCCAACCGGCGCGTAGTCGAACATACTAAAGGCCTCGCCCGTTATCTCCTCGCGATAATTAGCAATCAAGATATTCGGCGGTGTGCCTATTAAGGTCACAAGACCGCCCAGAATAGAGCCAAAAGACAAGGGCATGAGAACGCTCGCGGGCGAGCGACCTGCGGCGTTGGTGGACTGTATTGCGATAGGCATGAGCAGCGCGAGGGCACCGACATTATTCATGAACATCGACAGGAAAGCGGCAATAAAAGACAGCACCGCAATGTGCAGCCATGGGCGCGAGGACAGCGGATCGATGGCACTGGTTACGAAGCCAACAGCGCCAGATCGGGACAGCCCAAAGCTGACGATCAAAACCAAGACCACGGTTATCGTCGCGGGATTACCAAAACCGCTGAACAGCTCCGACTGCGGTACGAGCCCCAACAGCGCGGCAAGAAAAAGCGCGCCAAGCGCGACCACGTCATAGCGCCATCGCCCCCATACTAATAGGACTAGCAGGCCAATGAGCACAGCCATTAATTGTAATTGGGCAAGCGAGTCGCTCGCGGGCATAAAGTCTCCGCCTAGATTAGCGTGAAGTTAAGCGGTTCGAGTCCCGCGATAGACGCACTGAGTTTGTCCCCTGCCTCGGTAGCAGCGACGCCTGCCGGTGTGCCCGTGAAAATAATATCCCCAGGTTTGAGCTCGAACAGCTGCGACAGCTGTACCAATATTTCCGGCACGCTCCATAGCATCTGCCCAAGCGTCGCTTCCTGGCGCAATTCGCCATTGACCACCAAAGCGATGCGCGCATCGGCTGCCCATTCAATATCACTTACCAAAGTGAGCACGGAAACAGGCGCTGACTGATCGAATCCCTTTGCCGTATCCCAAGGGCGGCCATGCTTCTTGGCCTCTGCCTGCAGGTCGCGGCGCGTAAAATCTATCCCGACTCCGTAGCCGAGCACGCAGCCTGCGGCCCGCTCGAGACTGAGGTCTCTTCCCCCTGCGCCCAGTGCAACCACCAGCTCAACCTCGTGGTGAAGATCACTCGTGGCCTGCGGATAGCGAACCTCCTGAGCATTCGGCACCAGGGCGCTCGCCGGCTTTGAAAAGAAAACCGGCGGTTCGGCTTTGGGATCGCCACCCATCTCGGCGACGTGATCGGCGTAGTTGCGGCCCACGCAGTAGACCCGATGGACGGGAAACTGGCTCGCGCTGCCTAGCACTGGTATCGCTACCCGCGGCGGGGGAGTGAAAAGATAGTCGTCAGCCTCAGTTTGCTGCGAGCGAACAGAACTCATAGGGGCATTCCTAGTTGAGAGATGGGCAGCCTAGCGCAGCCGCAAGATCATTGCTTAGTTCACCGCCAGCTGGAAAGTAACTTATCTGCGCGCGGGCTTCGAGCGACTCGAGCGCAGTCAGAGACTCGCAGTAGTCGGCATGACTCTGCGTCGTGGCAGGGAAAGCGAACGCGGCATAGCTGCCCTTAAGGCGCGCAATTTTAAAGAAACCGGTAGGGCCGGCCGGCGACTCCGGCAGCGGCCCGCTAATCACGTAAATCGTCTCCGGACGTCCGTCAGCCTGAGACGGCAGCCTCTGTGCTAACTCATTCAATGCCTGATCAAGACGCGACCACGGCCCTAAGCGCAAACCGCTGGGCAAGCGTGCACGATTGCTTAGCAAGTTAAGCTCCTGCCACAGCGGAGTGCCAGAGAAACTCGTCATGGGCGCGAGTCTACCCTGCTCCGCCGCGAGCAGCGTCACTTCAGTCATTCGATAGTCCCTGTCCTGCGAGCCGCTAAGATCGGGCTGCACAAAACGAGTGCTGGCATCCTCAGCAAGATTAGGCAGCGCGCGCTGGGTCAGTAAAGAATCAGCGCGCCACTCCCTAGGCAGCAACGAGGCGATGCCAACACTGCCGCTGACAATGCGATAAGCCAACCAGCGGGGTAATTGCTCGTCTGTTTGCAGATCTACAGACGCGGCGAAGAGCTGCCGTAAGATGAGGCTGTGGCCGCTCCCGTCGTTTGGTTCAAACGCTCCCTTTGCGTCTGCTCCCATCTCCTGCGGACACGCGCCGCCGTAGCAATGCGAGACCACCACTTCGCTGGCGAACAGCGAAGTGGCGGCACAGAACAAAAGGACAGCAGCGAGTTTCACAGAGCGCTTCATCGCTAGCCCATGGGATAAGGGAATTGCTTATGCACCTCGTCACACTGCTGCATAATCTCGTCAGTGAGCGTGACATCAAGCGCCGCTAGGGAGTCTTCCAACTGCGCCGCCGTACGCGCGCCGATGATCGTTGATGCAACGAAGTCGAAGTTCATGCTCCAAGCGGTCGCGAGAGTGACAGGCGCCATGCCAGCGTCTTTAGCAATTTCGAGATATTTTTCAGTCGCCGCCAGCGTCGCTGGGTTCACGAAACGATCCGCCATGGCGCGTTGCCTGGGATTGTCATGGTAGTGATAGTCGCCAAAGCGGCAGCCCTTAGGCATTTCTGGCGCATTGTACTTGCCACTCAGCACGCCGCCACCGATGGGTGAATAAGGCAGCAGCGACACATTCTCGCGCCTACAGGCGTCGGCCAGCTCGTCCAAGAAGCGGCGGTGCAGAAGCGAGAAGTTATTCTGAATAGACTGGAACTTTGCGAGGCCTTCGTAGGAGGCAACCGTATTCGCCTTTGTCAGCCCGTAGGTCGTCTCGTTCGACGTGCCGATGTAGCGAACCTTGCCCGCCTGCACGAGACGATCAAGCGCCTCCATCGACTCTTCGATCGGCACGACGGGGTCGGGCCAGTGCACCTGATAGAGGTCTACGTAATCGGTACCCAAACGCCTTAGGCTGCCTTCAATGGCTGTCTCAATATGAAAGCGATCTATCGCAGTGAGCCCATGGCGAAGTGGCGGCACGAACCAGCCCGCTGCGGCGCCAGCAACCTTAGTAGCAACGATTAGCGAGTCACGGGGTTTGGTTTGGATCCACTCGCCGAAGATTTCCTCGGTGATCCCTGTTGTCTCCGCGCTGGGCGGAACAGGATAGATCTCGGCGGTGTCGTAAAAGTTAATACCGCGATCATAGGCGGTATCGAGAATCCTAAAGGACTCTTTCTTGTCGCTCCAGCTGCCAAAACTCATTGTGCCCATGCAAATAGGCGTGACTCGCAGCCCGCTCTTGCCGATGTAACGATATTCCATTGTGCTTTTCCTCACTAACAAAAAACCAGTTAATTTCGTGCATCGCAGCTGTCATCAGTACTTCCAAAGCGCAGAGCACAGCTGCGTGTAATCATTCGAGCGCCGGGCACTCATCGCCCAAATAGCCGCTGCCGCCGCAATAGCTCTTATCCTGAAGCTGAATGGCAATGCCGTCGGGGTCGCTGAAGTAGAGCTCCGGCGTTCCCTCCTCGGCGCCGCCACGATTAGCCATTCTTAAACTAAGCCAGTGACGCAGCGGCTGTGGCGGCCGTGTGCCCGAGCCTGCCTGCAGGCCGAGATCTTCAAGCCGCGACTGCAGCGCCGCGACATTGAAGTCTTCCACGGCCAGACTCACATGGTCGGTGACGCCTGCCACTTCCGGCTCTCGCGGATTCCCTGTTCCGAAGTACATCAGAAACTGCCGACCGTCGCCGAGACTGAGTGTCGGCGCATTCGGGCCTTGGTACGACAAAATGCCAAGGCCAAAAAGCTGCTTGAGCAGCTCATTACTGCGCGGCGCGTTGCTGACAAAATTGGTGAAGTGATTAATGCCTAATGCCTCGATGGCGCCATTCGAGACTGACTGCTGGGCTGAATTTGGGTCACAGTGAATGCAGTTGCCGCTCATCACCCTAAAGGGAATGCCCTCTGCATCGGCGAAGAAAAAGGCTTCATCATCGAAGACCCTGGCGGACCAGTAGGTCCGCGCTTGGGCCAGACCCCGCTGTCGAGAATCAGGCTCGGCCGCACGAAATCCCGCGTCATTAAGCAAGCCGGTCAAGCGAGAACGCGGCAGATCAGTCGCCCCCTGCGCACCGCGCTGCTGCGCGGCAAGACCTATCCATGCAATCTTCGGCGCAGCTCCTTCCGGGGCCTTCATGAGCAAGAAGGATACATCAGAGCCAAGGGAAAAGTCCGCGCTTGAAGTGCGCATAGCTGGCTCGAGGCCAAACATTTCGGCATAGAACTTAGTGGAACGCGCAAGATCGCTTACTTGTAAAGCAACCTGCCTATAACTTAAGTGCAGCTCCTGTGCGCTCGCCACGCTGCTAAGTGTAAACAAGCAGAACGCCCACGCAGTCCCGATGCCCAACGCATGCAGGCGGCCAAGTAGCGCTCTCACGGCTTACTCACTTGCACTGCACCGCCTTCCGCTTTCCAGTTCTCTAGCCCGCCTGCGAGGTGAGCAACTGCATCCAGACCCATCCTCTTTAGGGTGTGCGCAGACAGCGCTGAGCGCCAACCTTTATTACAGTAGAGTACTAGCGACTCCGCGCTATCGAACTCGCGGCGGTAGTAAGGACTGTCGGGGTCTATCCAAAACTCGAGCATACCTCTGGGAATGTGGAGAGATCCCTCTATAAACCCCTCGCGCTTCACCTCACGCACATCGCGCACGTCGACTAGGAGCAGACTACCGGTTGATTCATTCAGCGCAGCCCGCAGCTGAGCTGGACTTAGGGCTTCCACTTCTTGCTCGGCGGCGGCTACTAGCGCCTGATACCCTTGGCTTAGAGGCTTCATACTGATTCCTGTTTATTGACTAATTAAGCCGTCGCGACGGCCGAGCATGGCGCGCAAACCAAGGCCCGCAGAGAGAGACAGCCCAGCTATCGCAAGCAAGAGTAGCTGACTCAGGCCAAACAGACCGCCCGCGGGGAGCGCTAGGGTAAGCCCCGCGATTCCCACTAGACCTCGTACTACGAACCCAACGCTGCCTCGTCCGAGATCACCAATACCGATCAGATAACCCTGCAGCGCCGCGCTGACAAGCGCAACGCCTAGCAGTGCGGTGGAGAGCGCTTGCGCGTTTTCCAACCAGCTTCCCTGCAGCAGGAGAGCCGGATTCAACACGAAAAAGAACGGCACGAAATAAATAATTGCACCCAGACGCATCGCCTGCAGACCTGCCCGCATCGGCGAGACCTGCGCGACCGAGGCTGCGGCGAAGGCGGCCAAGGCAACCGGCGGCGTAATAAAGCTCAGCATGCCCCAATACATAACAAACATATGACTCGCGAGGGGATCTAACCCTGAGTTCGTCAGCGCGGGAACCAATACGATTGCGAGGAAGATATAGGCTGCGGTAACCGTCATGCCGATGCCCAGAACGAAGCTGGTGAGCGCCCCCATCATAAGCAGCACGAGCACATTCTCACCAGCCAAATAAACCAGATCGTTGGCAATGGTGCCGGCGATTCCGGTCACCGCAAGTCCGCCAATAATCAAGCCAATCGCAGCGAGGATTCCCGCGAGTTCCGCCAGCAGCTTACCCATGGTCGCGACTAGCTCGAGCAGGCGGGTCTTATCGAGCCTATGCTTAGTGAACTGATTGATCACGAGCAGCAGCGCAGTGGCGTAGAACGGCGCAACCGCCTCGCGCTGCATAAACACGAGCATCCAGATTAGAGCGGCGAACACGGCAATAAAATACCAGCCGTCGCGGAAGACCTCGCCCACGCGTGGGAGCTCTTCCTTCGGAAGCCCCTGCAGATTATCGCGGGCGGCATGCGCATCGATTTGCATGAACAGCCCAAAGAAATACAGCAGCGACGGGACGATCGCCGCTATCGCCACAGTGACATAGCTTATGTTGAGGAAGCTCGCCATCACAAAGGCGGTCGCGCCCATAATCGGCGGCATGAGCACGCCCCCCGTGGAGGCACAGGCTTCGACTCCCGCAGCGTATTCCCGCGTAAAGCCGATACGCTGCATCGCCGGAATCGACAGCGGCCCGGTGGTGAGCACGTTGCTGATGGGCCCCCCGCTCATCGACCCCATGAGCCCGCTGGAAAATATCGAGACCTTGGCAGGCCCGCCGCGCTTGTGACCGAGCAGCGCAAACGCAAGATTAATAAAGAAAGGGCCGCCGCCGGTGTACTGCAGAGACACCCCAAAAACGAGAAAGCCAAACACCAGCTGTGCAAATACCTGCATCGGGATGCCGAACAGACTCTCGGCGCCCATGACATGAAACATCGCCACGTCCTGAACCGGAATGCTCAGAGCGGCAATCACATTAGGCAGTTTGTCAGCGAAGGTGGGGTAAAGAGAGAACAGTGCAACGATAGTAAAAACCGGCCAACCGCCGGCGCGACGTCCCGCCTCCATGACGATGGCCCAGGTCAGCAGCGCGAGCCAAACGCCGACCGGCGGCGCGGCGTATTCCCAAGCCTCGAGCACAATGCGCTCGGCATAAAAGGCGAAATACGCGAAGACACCAGCAATAAGCAGCATAATGAGAATATCGTACCAAGGCACATGACGCGGGCTGTGCTTCGTCGCGGGAAAGGTGACGAACACCATGCTCAACATCACGCCGGTAATGAGATACATATAGCGGCTGTCAAGCAGGACATAGCCGACAAAAAAACCAAGGTTAAAAACCTGATTCACGGCTAGGAGAATAGATACCGCCGTGAGCACAGCCATTACGGTGCGCCAGCGCGGTGAGAGCTCGCGGTAACGTATGGCGAGCTTGCTTGAATCGATAGTCGGAGTCTTCAGTGGGCTGGTGCTTTGGCTCATTCGGCTGGTCGCTCGGTGTATTTTTATTAGAGGCTAAATGTTTAAGCTCTGCGGCTAGAGCGTATCGGAGAGAGTCACGAGGCCCTCAGCCTCCAGCGCATTCAGGCGGGCGGCTAGCCATGCCTGCTCGAATTCTTTGTAGCCCTCGGGCGCCGTCGGTAAAAACGCCTCCCAAGCCGTGCGCAAGACCGACTGCCGGTGCAAATTTTCTTCGTTCTTCGCTGCCGCCTCGGGGGTCCACATGCCTACCTCTTTAAAGTAGCGAATGGCGCCTTCGTGATAGGGAAGGAAGGCCTGCTCGAGTTTCTGACGATCGAACGTCCAACCCATGGCGCCTGGGGCCGCGTCGCGGTATTCCTCGTAATGACGGTGAAGAATCTTTACCGTGCTATAGGCCATCGCCTCGTCTGAGGTCTCAAGCCCCACGAGCAAGGGGTAGGCCGAGGTGAACACCTCTAACCCCTCTGCCGGCAGCGTGGGGCCTTCGTAGGCGATATGGGGCACATACCAAGGTAGCCGCTGACGAACGCGTGCGATGGCTTCGGCGTTGTCGTGAGGCAAGGCGGGAAAACGCAGCCCTCGCGGCGAGGCCTCGACTCGAAGAAACGGCGGCGAATTACAGGCTCCGCCGGCGGCATCGGCGCGGTTGTTAAGAATGGCGTCGATCGACGCATTGTAGCCCCCAACCTCGACTCGCTCGACATCGTCCCAAGTGAGCTCCGCGTAAGCCAGCAGCGCCGCCGTGGCGTTGTTCAGCGACGGTGCCCCCTGAACAAACGTAACCCTTTTGCCCTTCAAATCGGCAACGCTGAGAATGTCGGCGTCCGCCGCGGTCGCAAAGGTAAACGAACAGCTGTTGGAATAGTTAGACAGCAGCGCGCGCACTGGCTGCGGCCCCCAGATCTTTGAGGCGAAGTTCAGGATGCCTTCCTGTGCGTAGACCGACTCTGAGCCACCCGCTGAAAAATGCACACGCTCGGCGCGCAGAGTCGCGAGGCGGGACACATCGTTGCGCCCCGGAATCACGCGCAGGTTCACCCCATAGGTACGCTGCAAAATATTACCTAGCGCTACTGCCTGACTGTAGCCGCCGGTTCCTGTGGGATAGGCAGACCAAGCCATAGTTTTGGGCAGCTCGATACCCGTCTGTGCAGGCACCGTTCCCACGCTCGCCGCTTGCGAGCTTTGTGCCAGCAGCAAAGCCAAGAGATAGCAGCTAGGTGAGCGCAGACGCTTAGCGAAATCCAGTGTAAGACATTGCTTTAGAAGCTGCAGGAAACACTGTGAAGAAG
>JAYOBL010000012.1:35459-39597 GCA_038104835.1 Gammaproteobacteria bacterium
GTTGAGGGGGAAATACTTCGAGCAGTCATTGGGCAACTCGTCTCCATCAAAAAGTGGTATTCGCAGCGGCGCAATCGCGCTCCTATACTGAGCAAAACCCGACTCTAATTCGGAGCTATTTGCTTCATTACTCGCAACGAAAATTGAGCTTGAGCATAACCTAGCACCTACCACAATACTACTCATCGGCATCCCAGCAGGCCCCTGCCTTGGTATTGCCCGCGCCTTTACAATCCCTCTATACTGAAACGAGACAATTACAACAATAAAGAGCAGCAGCCGCGCGCTGCCGCCTAATCCAGGTCTGCTGCGATCAAGCTGCAGCGCCTTCCGCTAAGGGACGCTTCTTATCATGACTCACTATTCATCGCACAGACTCTCTGCCTGCTTTTCAGCCTGCCATGCCTCTGGCCAGCGTAAGGGCAAGCAGCCGCTGAGCCCTCGTTTTATTACGGGCTCGCTCGTCGCGCTGGGCAGCGCTCTTTTAGTGAGCTGCTCGCCGGAAGAGGTCGCCATGCCCGAGCTCAGCTTTGAGGAGTCTCTGCAGGAGCAGCTGATTACGGCGCAGCCGGGGGACGTTATCGAAATTCCCGCGGGCGTTCATGAAATGACCCGTAGCCTCTCTCTTAATGCGCCGGGCGTCACAATCCGTGGCCAAGGCATGGATGTCTCTATTCTGTCTTTCAAGAATCAGGTTCAAGGCGCTGAAGGACTGCTGGTCAATGCCAACGATTTTATACTCGAAGACTTAGCACTCGAAGACACGGTCGGCGACGCACTAAAAATCAATCAGAGCGAAAACGTGATCGTACGCAATGTTCGAACCGAGTGGACTGGCGGCCCTCTCACTACCAACGGCGCCTATGGCATCTATCCGGTGCAGTCTAAGAACATCCTAATTGAAGGCGCGGTCGCGATCGGCGCTTCCGATGCGGGCATTTACGTAGGCCAGTCTAGCCAGATTATCGTGCGCAACTCCCGCGCCGAATACAATGTGGCGGGCATTGAGATCGAGAATTCCACTTTTGCCGACGTCTATAACAACGTCGCGACGAACAATACCGGGGGCATTCTGGTTTTCGACCTGCCGAACTTGCCAGTGCAAGGCGGTCGCAACACTCGCGTTTTCGACAACGAAATTCACAGCAACAATGTCGACAACTTCGCCCCCGAGGGCAATATTGTGGGCACAGTCCCTGCCGGCACCGGCATGATGGTGCTCGCCAACGACAGCATCGAAATCTTTGGTAATCGCTTCGCCGACAATCAAACGACAAACGTGATGATCGTCAGCTATCTAATCAATGGACTTCCGCTAGACGACCCCAACTACGACCCTTTCCCAGAGGCCATTTACATTCACGACAATACCTTCACAGGTGGCGGTGACAATCCTGATTTCGACGCGCTACGCGCCCTGCAGGCAGCTACTGGTCAAAATGTTCCAGACGTGATTTGGGGTGGAGCAATCATGCCCGATGCGAATGGCGCGCCGTCTAAGACACCGGATGAGATTATCTGCCTAGGCGAAGGCGGCATGAGCTTTGCGAACCTCGACGCCATGAACGGCTTCGAAGCGCCCTCTTTCGACCCAACGCCGCACCTCTGCACACAGCCGCGGCTGCAGGAAATCGTCCTGCCAAACGACACCGCCGCAGACTAATGGTCCTCAGACGATTGACCTCATTCAGAGAGGCCTCATTCAAAGAGGCCTTATTCAAAGAGGCCTCATAGAAGGGGGCCTGATAAAAAGAGACCGCAGGTAAGAACCGCGCCGTTAAACTAAGTACGAGCACGCTATGGTTAAGTCAGTGAATTTTTTCCGATCTGCCGCAGGTAGGCTGCTGGTTGTAGGCTTCTTGTTAGGCTGCCTAGGCGCCTGTAGCGAGCAGACGCCAAGCTTCTTCGCTGATTTTTCGCAGCACAAACCCCTGAGGCTGTCCGAATGGGGGCTTTTTGAACTAGACGAGCAGCGCCTCGCCCCCCTACCCAATTTAGAAGTCGTGCGGCCTGCGAACCCTCTGTTTACCGATTATGCTCACAAACTGCGAACCCTGTGGATTCCCACGGGGGCGCAAGCGAAGCTCGTCGATGGCGAGATCGACTATCCGGTAGGAAGCATTCTAAGCAAGACATTCTATTATCCAACAGATTCGCAGGGCAGAGTAATCAAGACGCGGGATAGCGGCGCGTCCGAAATTTCACTCGCCGACTCTCGCTTATTGGAAACCCGGCTGTTGGTTCGCCAGGCAAGCGGCTGGGCAGCTCTGCCCTATGTCTGGAATGAGGACGAGACTGAGGCTTTTCTGCGCGTGGCGGGGGCCAGCTACGCGCTCACCATGGTCGATGCCGACCACGCCGCCGCGCCGCCAACTCAGTTCGCCTATTTTGTTCCCAACGAGAACCAGTGTTCAGGCTGTCACACCACTAAGCATCCCGACGGCGGCATGCACCCCTTGGGCGCAATAGCGAGCCAACTCACGGCATCGGCACACAGTAAAGACGGTGAGTTTAGGCCTCAGATAGAGACTCTGGTTGCCCGCGGCTGGCTAGATCAGGTACCTGAGCAAGCGCCTATTGCCGCCTACGACGACCCAAGCGAGCCCCTCGAAGCACGGGCCATGGCCTACCTCAACATGCAGTGTGGCCACTGCCACAACCCTGAAGGCGCAGCCGATACCTCTGGCCTCGTACTCACAGGCAGGCATGAGAAACTGGTTAGCACCGGTGTCTGCAAACCCCCAGTCGCTGCTGGCGGCGGGGCTGGTGATCTACAGTACGGGATTGTGCCGGGCGACCCCGACAGCTCTATTCTTCACTACCGACTCGCCTCCCAGCGGCCCGACGAAATGATGCCCGAACTCGGTAGATCCCTCGTCCACGCAGAAGGCGTAGCCTTGGTCCGCGAGTGGATTAGCGCCATGAGTGGTGACTGTGCGAAATCGTCAGCTCAGGCCGCAGGTGAGTAAGCCGTCCTCAACCGCTGCCGCTGTAAGACACCGACGAAAGTTGCCGCTAAGCGACACTCGCAACGGTTCAAATAGAGTGAGGGGCTTTAGCGAATCGGCCTGTCGAAATAGGTCTCCGGAAAAGGCTCGTCTTCCAAAGTAAAATGCCACCACTCGGTCTCCAGCGACCGAAAACCTGCAGCTAACATCACAGCTCGAAGCAGCGCACGATTCGCCCTCTCCTGCGCGCTAGGCTCCTGACTCGACGGCCAAGACGCGGGGTCAAAGAAATCCCATGCGGTTCCCATAGCAAGCTCTGCGCCTGACGCAAGATCAATCAGCGTTAAATCGACCGTGCTACCTCGCGAATGACCCGAGCGCTCTGCGATGTAGCCGTCGCTAAACAAATTGCGTTTGTCGACTTTGGGGTAGTACTTATCCTTCATTTGCGTCGCGCTGAGGTCTTCTGCCCAGCGCACAAAATGATCGACCGCCCTCTGCGGTCTGTAGCCGTCGAACACTTTAAGCCCCAAACCGAATTCGCTCAGTGCTTGCTGCGCCTGCTCTAGAGCGGCAAGCGCCTGGGGAGCTAGCAGCGCCTTAGGCGCTTCGTAGCCGTCTATGGCAGTTCCAACGAAATTATCCGCCTGCGCATAGCGCGCTTCGACCACAATGCCTGAAGCCGAGCTTGCGATATCGACCAGCTGCTCCTCTGCAGCAAAGGCCATGGCGCTCACAGCCCAGTTTAGCGCGACTGCTTGCAGCACCATCGGGCCCCAAACAGGGGTAAAGCGACGACTCCAGGCACCTAAAAACCCTACAAACTCCATGTGTTTTCTCCATTGCGAGGCATAGCCTCAATCGGTCTGAGAGACTAGAATGACCGTAGAGTAATGGAATTCCCAGCAACTGCCCATTCGACGGAGCGCAACTCATGAGCACTAAGCACCGATCTTCTTTAAGCATCAATCCATTTAGCAGCCTGGCACTGGCAGCAACAATAGCCGGCTCACTAGCAACCTCAGCCATCGCGCAGGAGCAGTTCAGCTCCGCCGCCCACGACTTCGAAGTCGCAACGGTCGCCGAAGGCTTGGAAGTCCCTTGGTCAATGACCTGGCTCCCCAATGGCGACATGCTCGTTACCGAACGCCCAGGGCGCCTGCGCGTGGTGCGCAACGGCACGCTACTCG
>JAYOBL010000012.1:39607-39833 GCA_038104835.1 Gammaproteobacteria bacterium
GGTTCACGCAGTAGGTCAAGGCGGCCTCTTCGATGTACTCCCCCACCCGGAGTTCGCCTCTAACAAACTGCTCTACCTCAGCTTTTCCAAGCCCCTCCCCGACGAATCAACCACCACGGTGGTTCGCGGCACATTTGAGAACGATCGACTGAGCAACGTCGAGACTGTCTTCCAAGCGAGCACAGAAGGCCGAAATGGACACTACGGCGGCCGCATTGCTTTCGAT
>JAYOBL010000087.1:0-6939 GCA_038104835.1 Gammaproteobacteria bacterium
GGTAAATTGTCGGGCAATCTCACGGGCAATGTCTTCACTGAAGAAATGCGCCACGAAGTGCAAAATTACATCCCGCACCGCGTCGACACTGCCGGTGCAATAACGATTAGCTGAGCGCGTAATAAAACGCGATCGCTGCAGGCAAACTTCTGGAAAGCGTTGAGCGAAGTGCTCGAAGAAGCGCCAATGGGTCGTTGCCTCTCTGCCATCAAGCAGCCCGGCTTGGGCGAGAAAGTAGGAGCCTGTGGTGAGCGCGCACATGGGAGTTGAGCTGTGCTGCCGCAGCCACTGACTTATCGCAGGATTGCGAGCGAGGGTTGCCTGAGGGTTGCCCCAGAAACCCGCAATAAAAATCAAATCAGCGCTGCCGCAGTCTGCGAGCTTGCAGTCAGGCTCTAATCGAATTCCGCCTTTGAGCTTGATTGCCATGCCGTCGCCGGTCGCTATACGCAACGACAGTTGAGGGAACTCCTGTCGCCTAGCTTTCGCTATATCAGAGGCGGCGCTGAGCATTTCTGTTGGTATGCTGAGTGTAGAGCCCAGGGCGTCTTGCATGGCGACTAAGATGACACGTAGCATGGTTTTTCCTTCCGAATTAGCTAGACCTATTCATCATGGTTCAAGCCGCGCTGCGTTTGTCTTTGAATGCCGCGCAAGAAAGTGCTGGGGTGAAACTCTGCTAAGAGACTCGCAGATCGCTACTCCTGTGCGTAGCTAATGCCGGTAATCGTATAGTCTATCGTGCCCGTAGGGGTTTTGACGCTGACCTCATCGTCGAGGCGCTTGCCAAGTAGAGCGCGCGCTAGAGGCGAGTCGACGCTGATCGTATTGCGAGCGGGATCTAACTCGTCTGCGCCCACTATACGATAGGTCCTCTCAAGCCATTCGCCGTTACTTTCGAACTCTAGGCTTACGAAGGCCGCAAAGAAAATGCGAGTGCGATCTTCAGGGGGCCTGTCGACCACAATAAAGTTTTCTAAGCGCTTGCTCAAATAGCGCACGCGCCTGTCTATCTCGCGTAGTCTGCGCTTGCCGTAGATATAGTCCGCATTTTCTGAGCGATCACCCTGGGCGGCCGCATCGGCAACCGCTTGCGTGACTTGGGGGCGCTCAACCTTCCACAGCTGTTTGACTTCGGCTTTAAGAACTCGGCAGCCCTCGGCTGTAATGTAGTTAGAGCTAGCTGGGGTAGGCGGTCGATAACGACTCATGATTCGGACTCTTGTTCTTCGCCAGACGAAAGCGCTAACGGCAGCTGCGCGCCACTGTGGTCTAGTTCCGTCTCTAGCGGTTCTACTCTCACACCTACGCCGAGTAATCGCACGGGCCTATCGCCCCGCGAGAATCCCTGCTCGCACAGTGTTAGGAAATTTTCGACGTCGGTTTCAGGTGAAAGCATCTCCACCGTGGTAATAACGAAGTCATTGAACTTAAGCTTTACGAACTGTTTCTTGATGACGTAGTCCTCTACCTTTGCGAGCCTCTTGGCGAGTTTGGGTAGCAGCTCGACAAGCGCTGCTTTGCAAGACGCTAGGTCCGGAAGGTCGGCATCAAAGGTGTTTTCTACGCTGACCGATTTACGGATGCGATCGGTGCTCACGGGCCGCTTGTCTATGCCGCGGCTTAATTGATGCAGTCTTTCGCCAAAGCTGCCGAAGTGGGCATAAAGTTGATCCTCGCTCAGCTGGCGCAAATCGCCACAGGTAAAGAGCCTGAGCCGTTGCATTTTCTTGGCGGTGACTTTGCCCACTCCATGCAGTTTTTTAACGGGCAGCTCGGCAACAAACTCGCTGACCTGCTCAGGTAGGACGACGAATTGCCCGTTGGGTTTATTCCAGTCGCTGGCTATCTTAGCGAGAAACTTATTCGGCGCGATTCCTGCGGAGATGGTGATTCCAACTAGTTCGTGAACTTCCTTGCGAATCGCAGTCGCAATGCGCGTGGCGCTGCCGCCGAATTCTTTACAGTCGCTAACATCAAGGAAGGCTTCGTCTAGTGAGAGAGGCTCAATAAGATCAGTATAACGCTGGAATACGGTGTGGATTTGTTCCGAGGCCCGGCGATACTTTTCCATGTCGGGGCGGATAATGATGAGATCCGGGCAGAGCCGTCTGGCGGTGGCAGAGGCCATGGCAGAATGAATGCCGAATTCACGAGCCTCATAGTTACACGTGGCGACCACGCCGCGTCGGTCGGGTGATCCGCCAACTGCGATAGGCCGGCCCACGAGCGCTTGATTGTCTCGCATCTCGATTGATGCGTAGAAACAATCACAGTCGCAATGGATGATTTTCCGCTGCGACTGCGTTTGCGTATCAGAGCTTGCGCTGGCTGCTTGCTCCATCGCCATCTCCGTAAGCTGGCCCGTGTTGTAATTCACTCTGCGCCATTGCTAAAGCGAGGGAAAGCTAGGCGTTATCGCGTTCGAAGTCGCGCATAAAGGCAGCGAGTGCTTCGCAGCCGGCTACAGGCATCGCATTGTAGATCGAAGCACGAGCGCCGCCTACGTCGCGGTGGCCTTTGAGTGCATACAATCCTTTCTCAAGCGCCTGATCAAGGAAATCGGCGAGCAGGTCGGGGCGTGCTAGATTGAAGGTCACGTTCATGATTGAGCGGTGGGCTGGATCGGCGACACCAAGATAGAAGTCGCTCGCATCGATAACCTCATAAAGCAGCTGTGCTTTCGCTTCGTTCTGCGCTTCGAGTTTGGCGACTCCGCCTTGCTCTTTTACCCACTCCAGCACCAGGCCCATCATGTAGATGGCGAAGGTATTGTTGGTGTTGGATAGCGAGTGGCTCTTTGCGTAGACACTGTAGTCGAGTAGCGCGGGAGTTTCCGGCAGCGCCTGATCGAGCAGATCTTCGCGCACAATCACTACCGCAAGGCCCGCTGGGCCGAGATTCTTTTGCAGCCCAGCAAAGATGATGCCGAACTGACTGATGTCTATTTCGCGCGACAGGAATTCTGAGGTCATATCCGCCACAAGGGGAATGTCCCGTGTCTGAGGAAACTGATGCCACCGCGTACCGTAAAGCGTGTTATTGCTAGTGATGTGTAAGTAGGCTGTGTCGGACGGCAGGCTAGCAGGATCGAACTCAGGTATGCGATCGAAGCCTGTGTCGGCGCTGCTAGCTGCCGTGCTCGCGTTACCAAAACGGGCGGCCTCTTTGCGAGCTTTTACACCCCAGGTACCAGTTTCTATATAGCTAGCCGACTTTGTGGCGCTGCGCCCCAGCAGGTTGAGGGGCACCGCAGAAAATTGCATCTGTGCGCCGCCGTGCACGTAGAGAATCTTGTAGTTCTCGGGAATGTTCGCAAGTTCAATCAGGAGTTCATCGCAGCGGTTAAGTATGGCTTCGAACTCAGGTGAGCGATGGCTAATCTCGATAACCCCGGTGCCCATTCCCTGATAGTTGAGAAATTCCTGCTGCGCTTTCTGCATTACCTCTGCAGGCAGCATCGCCGGCCCTGCGCCAAAATTGAATACCTTTGTCATGTCCTTGCTCCCTAAGTGAATGCGTCAGCGCTTAAATTACGGTGACCTTGATAACGTTGTCGATAGCCGCGATTGCCGCAACGGATTCCTCGGACGGCGGACTCTCGAGGTCGATAAGATTATAGGCGACATCGTTGCGGCTCTTGTTGATCATGTCGAGCACGTTGACGTTCTGATCGGCCAATACGGCGAGGATCTGTCCGAGCATCTTTGGCACGTTGCGATTACTAATCGCCAGTCGTGTGCCCGGGGCTGCGCCCTCTGCTCTGTCTAGGCTTAAGGCTGGGAAATTGACCGAGTTTTTAACGTGTCCATTCTCAAGGAAATCCATCAGCTGATCGGCCGCCATGACCGCGCAGTTTTCCTCGGCTTCCCGTGTGCTCGCACCAATGTGTGGCATGGCAATGACCTCGTCTCTGCCCATGAGCTCTTGGCGGGGAAAGTCGCAGACATAGCGCCCTAGCGTTTTCGCATTGAGTGCGCGCACCAAGGCTTCTGGGTCGACGATCTCGTCGCGGGCGAAATTGATGAGGCAAGTGCCAGGGCGCATCGCCGCAAATAGCTCATCGTTGATTAGACCGCGGGTCGCTTCGATTGCTGGTAGATGTAGAGTAATAAAATCCGAGCTGGCTGCCAGTGCGCTGAGATTCTCTATGCGCTTAACCTTGCTAGGTAGACGCCAGGCTGCGTCGACAGAGAGAGCTGGATCGTAGCCCTGCACGCGCATGCCCAGATTGATTGCCATTTCGGCTACCAGCGAACCAATCGCGCCAAGGCCTACAACGCCTAGAGTTTTGCCCGCGATTTCACTGCCGGCGAAGCGCTTTTTCTCCTTCTCCATCAGGCTAGACAGGGCGGAGTGGTCAGCGATATCCGCTTTGCTCGCTGCAAAGGCAATGCCGGGGATAATACCGCGAGAGGCGAGGAGTAGGCCGCAGAGCACGAGTTCCTTTACTGCGTTCGCGTTCGCTCCCGGAGTATTGAAAACGACAATACCTTTGTCCGTACAGGCGTCTACCGGCACGTTGTTTGTTCCGGCTCCCGCACGCGCGACAGCGCGAATCTCACCGAGCTCGTCTTCACCGAGCTTATGGCTGCGCAGCAGAATCGCGTCGGCTGCGTCAACGTCCGCTGCAACCCTGTAGTTTTCGGTGGAGAAGCGGCTCAGGCCGCGATCGGAAATTTGATTGTAGGTTTTTACCGAGTACATGTGCTGCAGTCCTTATGCGTAAGCCCGAGGCTAGGTGGCTAGCATGCAAAACGAGACTGAGTCCAAGCGGGTGGAGACTGCGACTGCGTGATTGCTGTGGGCGTGGAAACTAAGCGCCAAGTATGAAGCTAAACGCGCATAAACTCCACATTCGCCTGCCTTCCTGCGGGTCTCGCTAGCCCAGTTTAGCGTGTCGCTACGAAAACCTTAAGACGTACTCTTTACTCTGTAGTTGAGTCGTGTAGAAACTGGCTTAGCCAAGTACAATAGCTCGGTTCAAATTAGTCGCGAAGGAGTCAAACCATGTCGTCAGCGAATGTAGTAGTGGATTCCGAGCCGCTCACTCCCGGTGAGGCTGTAACGCTTAATACGGCTGTCGTGCCAGTGCGCCGACTCCTAGGACTCAACCCCGGCCCAATGACCGGCCCCGGTACTAATAGCTATTTAGTGGGCGAGCAGACTCTCACGCTGATAGACCCGGGGCCTATCGATGCTGCGCAGCAACAGAACTTCCTCCGCGCCATTGGCTCGGCGCAACTCGCCAATATCTTCGTGACCCATACTCACGGCGACCACTCTCCGGCAGCTAAGCAGTTAGCCGAACTGACGGGGGCTCGGCTTGTGGGCATTAATGCGCCGCAGGCACTGGGTCAGGATCACAGTTTTGTCTCCGACATCGACTGTGAAGATGGCGCGGTGATCAGCTGCGAAGACGGCGCTGCGAGCTACTCGCTACAAATGATTCACACGCCTGGCCACGTTTCGAATCATTTATGCTTTCTTCTGCGCGAGGAGGGCCTGCTGTTTACCGGCGATCACGTGTTAGAGGGCACAACGCCGGTCATCCTGCCTCCCGACGGCGACATGAGCGACTACCTAGCCTCCCTAAGAAAGCTGCTTGAACTGCCTCTTATCAAACTCGCGCCAGCCCACGGAGCGGTCATGGATGCGCCTTTCACCGAAATAGAAAAGCTAATCGCTCATCGCCTTAAGAGGGAGGCTAAAATCCTCAGCAGCCTGCGTGAGCTCGGCCCTTGCGACGAGGATAAGCTGGTGCGCAAAGCCTACGACGATGTCGCTGAGCAGCTGCTGCCCTGGGCCAAGAAGACCATGAGTGCGCACCTCATCAAACTCGCGAAAGAGGGCGCCGCAGAACTTGAGTCAGCGCAGTGGCGCGCACCCTGAACTCTCTCCGTCTTAGCGGAAACACGAAATAGACTTAGGCCCTAAGTGACAGAAGCCAACAAACAGTCAGTAGATGGAGCCGATTGCGGAGCGGAAACGCGGGTCTCGGAGTGGTGTCTTTACCTTCTACGCCGAGGTGATGGCGGACTTTACACGGGTATTACGACTGATGTCCCGCGCCGATTTGTTCAGCACAGAAGCGGCAAAGGAGCGCGGGCGCTGCGTGGTAAAGCGCTGGTTGGCATCGTTTACTCGCAGATCCTCGGCAGCCGATCTCTGGCCTCGCGGGTGGAGTATGCGGTCAAGCGTTTAGCTAAGGCGGAAAAAGAACGACTGGTTTTAAATGCACCTACTCGCAGTCAGCTTCTCGAGCTGCTGGGCATTCAGACAGACGAGTGCATCGAGGAAGTCCAGAGTTAGACGCTGGACTCGCTGGCACCTCGGATTGTCTCTTCGTCTTCTAGAGGCGCAATCTTGAAATGCATAAAGCCATAGATCATCGCCACGATGGGGCAGATGAGGTTGAAGAAGCAGAAGGGCAGGTAGGCGAACGTCGCCACGCCGAGCGTCCCGCTCATGTAGGCGCCGCAGGTATTCCATGGGATCAGTGGCGAGGTCATCGTCGCGGCGTCTTCTAAGGTGCGAGACAGATTCTTTGGGTCTAGTTCTCGATCGGCATATTCCTGCTTGTACATCCTGCCCGGCAGAACGATTGCGATGTACTGATCTGAGGTAATGATGTTGGCTCCGATGCAGGTGCCAATGGTTGTTGCGATAAGGCTGCCAGTGCTGTGAACGAAGGACAGAGTAGTTTGCACTAGGCGCTGCAGAAGGCCGGTGTAATCCATTGCCGCGCCGAATACCATGGCGCAGAGGATGAGCCAGACCGTGTTCAGCATTGAGCTCATGCCGCCTCGAGTCATGAGGTCGTCTAAGGTGCTATTGCCGCTGTTGAGCACAAAGCCGTCAAACAGCGTTTGCCAAATACCCTTAAAAACTCCCAAGGCTTGATTCGGGCTGTCACCGGCCATCGCAGCGAGCGCCTCT
>JAYOBL010000087.1:6949-8946 GCA_038104835.1 Gammaproteobacteria bacterium
TCCGGCAAGGATGGTTGGGATTGGCGGCAGCCGTTTGTTTGCCATGAACAGCAGGGCGCCAACCGGCAGGAGCATGAGAGGATTGATCGTGAAATTCTCTTGAATGAGCCGCAAAGTGATTGCGAGGTCGTCGGCGCTCGCACTCGTGTCTATGTTGAGACCCAGTATGACGTAAAGTATTAGCGCGATGACGATGCTGGGAATTGTGGTCCAAACCATATGGCCTATGTGGCTGAAGAGGTCGGTGCCGGCTACGGCAGGAGCGAGATTTGTGGTCTCCGAGAGAGGCGACATTTTGTCACCGAAATAGGCTCCGGAAATAATAGCGCCAGCGGTTATTTCGAGTGATAGACCCAGGCCGGCGGCAGCGCCAATGAGGGCAATACCGACCGTGCCCGCGACGGTCCAGGAGCTGCCTATGCTCAGCGCAATGAGCCCGCAGATCACACAGCTCGCCGCATAAAATATGGAGGGGTCGAGGATCAGCAGGCTGTAATAAATCATTGTCGGTACGGTGCCAGACAGAATCCAGGTACCAATGAGCACGCCGACGCTGAAGAGAATGAGTATCGGTTTTAGCGAAATGGTGATCCCTGCGACGATGGCGTCTTCGATCGCTGGCCAGTTGAGACCGTTGCGCCAACCAATGGCGGCAGCAACCGCTGCGCCGAAACAAAGTGCTATTTGGTTGGGTCCATAGCTTGCATCCTCGCCGAACAAGTAAACAGAAAAGGACAGCAGAGCAACGAGCACGGCAACGGGGATCAGTGCCTGCGATAGTGACGGTTCTGTGCCGGTCGCGTTAGCGTCGGTCTGTGTAGATGCTGTTTCTAAGGGGGGGGTGTCGCTCATTGTTTCTCGCTTGTCACCTTGATCGTGTTTGCGTGCAAAATAGTAAAGTAGCTGCGTGCTATCGGCTGCGCGAGAGAGATTGCGAGCCGATGAGTGAGCGAACCGGTGGACGAGAATAAGCCCTTCCGGCTTGGCCTGTCCAATAATGAGCTTGCGCTCTCGAGAAGCCTATTCTGGCGAGCAGACCACAGCCCCAGCGCTGAGGTATACTAGCGGCATTGTCTACACAGCAGAAAAGCCCGAATTATGAGTGAAGTAAAGCAGTATATGGAGGCGCTCGGCGCCAGTGCGCGGGGAGCCTCAGCGATAATCGCGAAAGCGAGCAGTGCTGTGAAGAATGCCGCGCTGTTGGCGATCGCCCAGCACATCGAGAACAGCCGGGAAAAGCTGCTCGCCGCTAATGCGCTCGATATGGAGGCTGGAAAGGCTAAAGGCCTCGATGCCGCTCTGCTAGATAGGCTCGAACTCACGCCTGCGCGCATAGAGGGCATGCTGGAAGGGCTGCGGCAGGTTGCCGCGCTGGATGACCCGGTTGGCTCGATAAGCGACCTCAAGCCGCGGCCAAGCGGAATACAGGTCGGGCGTATGCGCGTGCCACTGGGCGTAATTGGCATCATCTACGAGTCGCGCCCCAATGTGACCTGTGAAGCGGCGAGTTTGTGCTTGAAAGCCGGTAACGCCTGCATTCTGCGCGGCGGCTCCGAGGCGCTGAGGTCGAATCAGGCGATTGCCGCCTGCATCGAGTCGGGGCTTGCAGACGCGGGGCTTCCGAAAGAAGTAGTGCAGGTCATCGACCGCAGCGACCGCGACGCCGTCGGCCATCTCATCACCATGCCAGAGTTCGTTGATGTGATCGTGCCGCGCGGAGGCAAGGGGCTAATCGAACGTATTAGTCGCGACGCTCGCGTGCCGGTGATTAAGCACCTAGATGGCAACTGTCATTTGTACGTTGACAGGGCTGCCGACCTCGAAAAAACGCTAAGAGTGGCTGTGAATGCTAAGACTCAGCGCGCAGGCACCTGCTGTTCTCTCGAATCACTGCTCGTAGATGAAGCGATAGCGCAGCGCGCCCTGCCACTGCTAGCCGCAGCTTACCGCGAGCATGGCGTAGAGCTGCGCGGCTGCAGCCAAACCTGTGAGCTGGT
>JAYOBL010000013.1:0-28116 GCA_038104835.1 Gammaproteobacteria bacterium
GTTCTGCAGCTACTGGAGGACGACGAACCCGCGCGAGAAGACACCTATATAGGTTCTAACCGCGAAGCCGGAGATCCGTATAATCACTAACTCAACCGCGTAGCCCTCGACGGAGCTGAGCCGCAGCTGCTTACGCCCGAACCGGCTCACCATGAGGTGAGTCTGGCGCCGAGTAAGCAGCTTGTTCTCGACACTTACTCGACTCCCACAACACCTCCCGTTAGCGTGCTGCGAAACGATCAAGGCGAGGTAGTGATGACCCTCGCGCAAACGACAAGCGACGGGCTAGTTGCCGCTGGCTGGGTTGCGCCGGAGCCCTTCGTTACTCAGGCGCGCGACGGCGCCACCGATATTCATGGACTGCTCTACAAGCCATCGAACTTCGATGCATCGCAAAAATATCCCGTGCTTAACTATCTCTACCCGGGGCCCCAAACGGGCAGCGTCGGTAGCCGCGCTTTCTCTGCGGCGCGCCGCGATAAACAGGCCGTAGCCGAGCTAGGCTTCATCGTTGTTGAGTTAGACGCAATGGGCACGCCGGGTCGCTCGAAGTCTTTCCACGATGCCTACTACGGCAATATGGGCGATAACGGCCTGCCCGATCAGGTGGCGGGCATTCGGCAGCTCGCGCAGACACGCGAGTGGATGGATCTTGATCGGGTGGGTATCTGGGGTCACTCCGGCGGCGGCTTCGCATCGACCGCGGCGATTCTGCGCTACCCGGAATTCTATAAAGTTGCGGTTTCGGGCGCGGGCAATCACGATAATCGAAACTACGAGGATGACTGGGGTGAGAAATGGCAGGGCCTGCTGGAGACTACGACACTCGACGAAGGGGGTGAAAACGAGCGCGAAACGAGCAATTACGACAATCAGGCCAATCAGCTGCTCGCCGATCGCCTGCAAGGAAAGCTGCTGCTCGCCCATGGGTTAATGGATGACAACGTCCATCCGTCCAACACCTTACTAGTGGTTCAGGCATTGATCGAGGCAGAGAAAGACTTCGATCTGCTACTGCTACCTGAAGCCGACCACGGCTTTGGCAACTCGCGATATTTTATGAAGAAGCGTTGGGACTATTTTGTTCGCCATCTTGCTGGCCAAGAACCCGTAGCCGATTTTCGCTTTGCCGACAATATCCCCTAGCGGCGCGATTCCCGAGTTGCGCGCAGCAGTGAGCCTAGGTTAGCCTGCGGGACACTCGCAGCCGGTGATTTTTTGAGCAGCCGCTGCTAGCTCGCGCAGAGTAATTGCGGTTTTTAAATTTTGGACCGCCGTGAATAAAAATAACCACAGCACTTTTTACAACAACAGAAGGTGAAGATCATGCAGCTTCGTCGCGCATCCGTGAATACACCCGTTAGCCCGCGTTTTACCTCTCCGCTTAAGCCCAGGCTCATTGCAGCAGGCTCGTTCGCGCTGCTCGCCGTTTCTGGAGTGGCTTGTGCTCAAAGCGAGGAGCAGTGGCAGCCGCCGCAGCTGAGCTGGGGTGTGCCCGACGTTCAGGGTATTTGGAATTACCAAACTCGGTCTTCGCTAGAACGCTCCGAAGCTTACAACGGCAAGCTGGAAATCTCGGAGCAAGAGATGCTGGAGACGATGGTGTCGACTCCAGACTATATTGCGTTTCTCGAAGCCACCGGCGCCGAAGCGCCCGGGCCAGATAACGTAGGGGGCTACAACGGCTTCTGGATTACCCCGGGGGACACGCTGTCCTATATGAACGGCATGTACAGAACCTCGGTGATTACCTCGCCGGCGGACGGGCGCATTCCCTGGCGGGAAGACGGTAAAGCCCTGCGGGCCGCGCAGCAGTCAGATTTGCCCATGGGCCGCGCCGAGAGCGATGGCCCCGAAGGGCGCACACTCTCGGACCGCTGTCTTGTAAGTTTCTCGTCGACGGCGCCCTTCCTGAGCAGCCTCTACAACAACAATATGCAGATTGTGCAGTCGCCCACCCACGTCATGCTGCTGGCCGAGATGGTGCACAACGCGCGCATAGTTAGGATCGATCAGGACTTTCAAGATCTGCCCTATGACAAGTGGCTGGGAGACTCGATCGGCTACTATGAGGGCGACACTTTAGTTGTGGAAACCCGCGGCTTTAATCCGTGGCAGGTGCAAAAAGAGCGGCTGATTTCCGACAACATTCATCTCACCGAGCGCTTCACTCGCGTCGAGGATGAAAAAATTCACTACTCTTTCACCATTGACGACCCCGAGCTCTACACCGAGCCATGGACAGGAGAGCTGCCTATGTACGGCGACTCAGAGCTTTATGAATATGCCTGTCACGAGGGTAATTACGCGATGCGCGCGATACTCGCCGGCGAGCGCCGTGCCGAGGCCGATGCTCGCGACGCGAGCGAGTAAATCACAGCGCGTGCTATGATGCTCGGCTAACTACGTCACAACGGAGGGCCGAGGGCCAATGGAGTTTATCGAAGCGGCAGTGTCGGCCTACGCGAGTTTTATGTGGGGTCTGCCGCTGGTGATCCTGCTAGTGGGCGGCGGCGTCTTCTTCATGCTGCACTCGCGCCTTCGGCATCTGCGCTACTTCAGTCATTCCTTCGACCTCTTACGCGGCAAATTCGATGCCGATTCCGCCTCCGCTGGTGGTGATATAACTCACTACGCCGCCCTCGCTACCGCACTCGCGGGGACCATGGGGCTTGGCAATATTACCGGCGTGGCCGTTGCGCTTACCGTGGGCGGGCCCGGCGCCATCTTTTGGATGTGGGTCACCGCCTTAGTGGGCATAAGCACTAAGTTCTACACCGCCACCTTAGCTATCCTATTCCGCGGAACGGACGACGCCGGCCGCTTGCAGGGCGGGCCGATGTATATCATTCGCGAAGGCTTGGGACGCCGTTGGCTGCCGCTCGCCTGGCTATTCGCCGTGGCTGGCATGGTCGGGACACTGCCGGTGTTTCAGGTCAATCAGCTAGTGCAGATCATCCGCGATACGGTGGCCATACCAAACGGCTTGACCGCCGCCGATGCGCACTTCAATTTTGATCTAACGCTTGGGATTGTGCTGGCTGTTGTCGTCTTCTCCGTTGCTGCGGGCAACGTGAAACGCGTCTCCGCTGTAGCAGGAAGAATGGTGCCGGCGATGGTGCTGTTCTATTTTGTGGTTACGGCGATTCTCTTGCTAAGCCATATGGATCAAGTGCCGGCGATGCTTTGGCTTATCGTGAGCGATGCCTTTAGCGGGCAAGCGGTATCGGGCGGTGTCATTGGCACGGTCATTCTTATTGGCGTGCAGCGCGGCGCATTCTCTAACGAAGCCGGAATCGGCACCGAGTCTTTGGCGCATGGCGCTGCTAAAACTAACGAGCCCGTGCGTGAAGGCCTGGTTGCCATGGTCGGCCCGGTGGCTGACACGCTGATCGTTTGTACCTGCACGGCGCTAACCCTGCTAGTGACCGGCGTGTGGGAAGGAAGTGCGCAGGGAGTGTCTATGGCAGCGGCTGCCTATGAGCAGGTGTTCCCCGGCTTCGGTGCCTATCTGCTGCTGATTATGGTGTTGGTGCTGAGTATGACCACGGTGATGACTTACTGGTACTACGGAAGCAAGTGCATGGGCTTTCTGTTCGGCACAGCCCGCGAGAAATATTACATGTGGGCTTACATGGGACTCATAGTTGCAGGCTCGGTGGTTTCTCTCGACGTCGTGATCAATCTCCTAGACGGCGCTTACGCCACCATGGCCATACCAACAATGATCTCAACGCTTCTGCTTGCACCCAAGGTGAAGGCCGCGGCAAAGGACTATTTTACGCGCTTAGACGCAGACGGCTAAACGTTTCCTCTCGCTTATTGGCCCTTAGCTATCTTCTGAAACCCGCGGCTCATGCCGTAGGCGCTGAGGGTCGATACCAGCGCAAATCCTGTCAGCACTAAAAACACCTGTGACCAGCCCAGCGCATCGGACATGGCTCCCGCGGCAAAGGCGGCAATCGCCCCGCCTATATAGCCCATGCCGTCGATAATCCCTGTGCACGAGCCCGCGCCCTTCGCTCCGGCGATATCCAGCGTGAGCGCGCCGCTGCTCATCGAATAGGGGCCTAGCAGAAAGAAGCCGCTGCCGCCGAGGAAAAATAGGATCAGATTGTAATTGGGAGACTCTGCCGCGCTTAGTACCGAGATCGCTAGGGTGCAGAGCACGAGCACCGAGAGCATCATCCACATCATTCGCGCGCGGTCACCATTGCGCGCGTAGTGGTCGGTATACCAGCCAATGAATACCGTGCCGGCGACGCCCAGGGCAGGGAACACCGCCGACTTCAAAATTGCCGCACTGGCGCCTTGGCCTATGTCGAAAAGAAATTTCGGTGTCCAAATTAGAAAGACCGAGCGCAGCAGCGTCGTTAGGAAACTGAACACTAGCAGCTGACGATAAATCGGCATCTTTATCAGGGTTTTCAGAATCACTGTGACCGGCGGAGTTTCCTCGTCGCCGTAGTCGGCCAGCTGTTTTTTCGCGCTCTCGCCCTCTACGGCTATGGCCCCTGGCACGACGTCAGCGGGTTTCGCACGGGACGCGAAAAACGCCCAAACCCAGATGACGCTCAGCACCAGCGCGGGGTAAACGAACACGCCTTGCCAGCTCGCGCCGTTGGCAACAAGGAAACCGGCGAAAAGCGCAGCGATGGCGCCACCGGACTGAAAGCTAATGCTAATCGCGCCCATCACGCGGCCGTTCTTATCGCTCGAGTACCATGAGCCGATGGTCTTCGTCAGCCCGCCCCAGCCCATGGAGAGGAAATACCGGCAGCAGCACCAAACGACGATGAAGGCAGTGAGGCTGCCCGACAGCGCGAATATGAGGTTCCAGAAAATGGCGCCGGCCATGCCAATGAGGAATATGCGGCGGCCACCGAGTTTGTCTGCCAGGGGCCCGTTCACGAATTTGCCCGCTGCGTAGGCTATCTCCGACAGCGAAACGATCAGGCCCAGCTGCGTGTTGGAGTAGCCGAATTCCTGCTCTAGCAGAGGGAAGGCGGCGGAGAGGTTGCCGCGGCAGAGGTAATAGCCAATATAGCCGACGAGCATGACCCAGAAGGTCGAGAGCCGCCACTTTAGGAGCCGAGTCGTGTCGGCCGCGTCCACGGGAACGCGCTGCCCCGATGATTGAGTATAAAACATAGGGCTCGCGTTCTCGCTGTGGGTCTAGTGTCTTGGTTAGGGCTGCAAATATTGGCTATGAGCAGAGCCGGAAGGATGTCCGAAACACATCGGAGCTCTAGGCGCCAAACACGGCCTAGTGAATTGTTTGGGGTGCCTTGGTTGCGGCCCTGCTGCGCGCGCGCTTCGCCTCGTCACGCGCGTCGGCGCGCTGGGCGACGGGCTCATCGGGAGAGGCGTAGGTTCGCGTGATGACCTCGCTTTCGAGATAAAGCCCCAGTTTTGAAAGGAATTCTTCCATGTGGGCGCTTTGGTAGTGCCCCTGCAGGCTCTCAGCATCGGTCCATTCCTGCAGGAGCACAACCTGATTTTGCTCGGTGATGCCCGCGAAATACTCATAGCTCACGCAGCCTTCTTCCCGGCGCGAGTTATCGACCATGGTTTTCATCAGCTCGAGCGCGTCGTTCTTCGTCTCGTCGACAAGAAAAAAAGTTGACTGAACCATTATCATTGCTACATATCCTGCAGGGTGAACTGGGCATTGCGGCGCAGTTATTTCGATTCACTTTAAACAGTTTTTGAGGCGAATTCAAAGCGGCTTTTAAAGCTGCTTCCAGTCCTTCTCAATGAGGGCTTAGCGCCGAGAATCAAGGCTCCAGCGCCCCGCGCCCATGCCCGCAGCCACCAGAAGCCCTGCAGTGATGCCAAGGTTCTTCACGAAGTTCTGCGTCTCGTGAGCGGTTTGTAGCTCGCCCGCGGGCAGCGTCCAAAAATCATGCATTACCGCGCTAATGACCAGCGTGAGGCCGGCGAGCAGAAACGCGGTTAGCTTGGTTCTATAGCCCACAATCATCGCGAGCCCGCCGCCGGTTTGGATCACGATAGTCACTACGAGGAAGAAAGGGATAAAGACCATGCCGTGGCTCGCCATGTACTCGGCTGTGCCCTCGTAATTAAAGATCTTCATCAACCCGCCCGGCAGCAAGAAGTAGAGGCCGAGCATTACGCGGCCTGTGGTTTCTAAAAGGGCTTGCACGGTGGATTGTTCGGCATTCTGAGTCATGGGTGTTTCCATTTTGGGGCAGGGGCTTTGATCATGCCTGCTTGGGGTTCTTGGGCTTAGTGCTGTGGATAAACTTATGCTGGTGCGCCACGCCGCTGTCACTCTGCTTTCAGCGCCGTTCAGGCTGACCAATTCTCATTCTGGCAGCTTTTCTTGGCGTAATGCGCCTACCACCAAGGATAGAAAGGCGGCATATCGCTAGACGCCTTGTCAGTGTAATCCGCCTTGCGCTTCTCAAGAAATGCGGCGACGCCTTCTTTGCCGCTTGTCTGGCTTGCGTAGTAAATGGCGAGGGAGTCTACGCGGTGTGCCTCCACTGGATGCGGCTGTGCGGCATTGCGGTACATCATTTGACGGCTCAGGGCGATGGCGACGGGGCTGTGGGCGGTGATGCGCTTAGCAATAGCGTAGGCGCGCTCCAGTAACGTGGCGCTGGTCTCCACATGATTGGCGAAGCCGCGCTCTTTGAGCTCCTCAGCCTCAATGAGATCGCCGCTGTAAACCCATTCCAACGCCGTGCCCATGTTCACTATTCGTGGCAGGAACCAAGACGAGCAGGCTTCCGGGGTGATGCCAATCTTGTTAAACACGAATCCTACTTTAGTTCTTTCGCAGACCACGCGGATGTCCATCGCACAGGTCATAGTCGCGCCAATACCCACGGCGGCGCCGTTAATCGCCGCTATTACCGGTTTCTTGCAGTCGTAGATTGCTAGTACGACCTGACCTCCGGTGTCGCGTACGCCGCTCTCGATGACGGGGTCTTCGAGACGATTCTGCATGTCGGCCATCGTCGGTTGCAGGCTTTCGTCGAGACCGAAGACATTGCCCTCGGCTGATAGGTCCATGCCCGCGCAAAACGCCTTGCCGGCGCCGGTCACGACGACAGCACGGACCTCATCGTCTTCGCTGGCCGCAGCAAAGGCGGCGATAAGCTCGTTGGCCATCTCTACCGTAAAAGAGTTCATTTGCTCGGGGCGATTGAGCGTGAGGGTGAGAATTCCCTCGTCTATCTGCCATAGGAGAGTGTTGAATTGCATTGTGTTGCCTTTAATCGTGTTGCCTTTAATTATTAGTTACCTGGCCGTATTGTGGCTCACTACCCGAGTCGGCGTCTAATGAGTTCGATCTCGAGCTCATACAGCAGGGCCTCAAAATCTCCGCGCGTAACGGGCTCGCTGGGCTTCTTGGTCATAGACACGAGCTTGAAGCCTATAATGGCGCTGGGGCTGGTTAGGGCGAGAGCGCTGGGTAGCTCGTCCTCGAGCCGCGAGATTTTTTTCTGAGCCTCACGAGATTCTATCTGAGTTGTGACTAAAAATAGCCGATCGAATCGGTAGCGGCACAGCAGAGCATCGTCACCGAAATGCTCGCGAATCTTGGCCACGGTGTCGATCACTATTCGGTTGCTGCGCTTGGGGCCCTCCCGCGACACAACGCCGGTGAGCCCCAATAGCTCAATACCGATGAGCAAGACGGTGTTCTTGCTGAGACAGGCCGATCTATAAAGCTGCATCCCCACGGATTCGAAGGCGTCAGGGTTTAACTCGCCGGTGAGAGGATCCTGACTTTGCGTCTCGCTGCGCTCGATGCGCTGTTCTTCGAAGCTCATAAACAAAATACTGAAGGTGGTAAACAAAGTGAGCGCCATGACATAGAGAATCAGCAGAGGCAGCAGCGCCTGTTCAGAAACAAAGTCGGCGCCGAAGCGAAAGTAGGCGAGTGCGATCTCCGTAAAAGCGACAAAGATGCTGGTACCAATAAATGCATAGGCCCCCGTATTGCGAACCAGCGCACTGAGCGGTCGATTGATGCTTCGGCGCTTCAAGCCAGACCCGATGACATCGACAAAGGCGACCGAGAGAATCACTGTCATCACCGAAAGCAGACCGATGCGAGTGTTCTCAATATCCAAAACGAAAACATAATACGGGAGCGTGAGGGCAACGATGGCTAAACAAGCGGCGGCGAACGCCGGTGCTCGAGAGTGACGCTCATCCCAAAACTTGGCCATGCCATACAGCTGAATGAGACGACCGCCCGGCAGCAGCAGATTAGCCACATAGCTGCTGAGGAAGCGACTAATCTCGACCTCGCGAAGTACGAGCAGGATGATGCCAAGCGTGATGGTGAAGGATCCTATGGCGAGCTCAGTCAGGCCAGGGACATGTCTTCTTTGCCACGCAAAAAGAGCAAGAGCGCAGGACGCAAACAGCGAAACAAAAATTAGAGCAATTGCGAATGACAGAGCGTCCATAAAATTTCGCTCAGATTGCGTTCTCTCTTGCTAATTCGGCGATCGTGTGATCGTCGAAACCCCAGTCCCTGAGTATCTCCTCGCTGTGCTCGCCGGCAATCGCGGCGGCGGACTGAATGCTCGACTGAGAGCGGCTAAAGCGAGGCGCTGGCGCCGGCTGGGTGACTCCTTCGAAGTCGACAAAGCTTGCGCGCGCCTTGTTGTGCGGATGCTGTGGCGCCTCTGCGAGATTAAGCACTGGCGCAAAGCAGACGTCGGTACCCTCGAGTAGCTCGCACCACTGGGCCTGCGTTTTCGTAGCGAAAAGCTCCTCTAGTTTTTGGCGCAGGCTCGCCCAGCTTTCTTTCTCGTTCTGCTTAAGGAATTCACGGTCGTCGATACCGCACAGTTCAAGCAGCAGCGCATAGAACTGCGGCTCGATGGAGCCGATACTGATGTGCTTGCCGTCGGAGCAGGTATAGCTGCCGTAGTAGTGGGCGCCGCCGTCGAGCCTATTATCGTTGCGCTGAGTGGTCCACATGCCCATGGCCATCATGCCGTAGAACGGCGTCAAAAGGCTGGCTGTTCCGTCTGTCATCGCAGCGTCTATCACCTGGCCCTTGTCAGAACTTGCGCGTTCGACCAAGGCAGCGAGCACGCCTGCGAGCAGATACATGGCCCCACCGCCAAAATCGCCAACGAGATTGAGCGGAGGAGATGGGGGCCGGTCAGGGTGACCCATGGCGCCTAGTGCGCCGCCTATCGAGATATAGTTAATGTCATGGCCAGCGGCGTGCGCGAGCGGCCCGTGCTGGCCCCAGCCTGTCATGCGTCCGAAAACGAGTCGCGGATTGCGCTCAAGACATTCTTCTGGCCCCAAGCCGAGGCGCTCCATCACGCCGGGCCTGAACCCTTCGATGACTACGTCAGCCTGATCTATCAGCTTTTTAACTGTGTCGACGCCTTGGGAATTCTTTAGGTCGATGGCGATCGACCGGCGTCCACGATTCAATACGTTTGCCTTATGACCGCTGCCCTTGTGGGCGAGCCGGTCGACACGAATGACCTCTGCGCCCATATCGGACAGCATCATGGCGCAGAACGGCCCGGGTCCGATTCCGGCCATTTCCACAACTTTTATCCCCTTTAACGGTCCCATCGATCGCCCTCTACAGCTTAGTTCTTTTGGTTATTGGTCTGTCGCGGTGATTTGCACGCGTAAGCCAAGTGTAGGCTATAGGGCTCCTAATTTGATACCCCTCGATACATTCATCTTGTGCGAACTTGGCCTCGCAACGGCTCTCACCGGCCGTTCCACTTTTACACTCGATGGACTATTCTTCGGGAGGTCTTAGAAAATTAAAAAGAGAGAGAGCGATGGAATTACAGGGTAAAACGGCCTTCATTACTGGTGCGGCCTCAGGCTTAGGTTTAGCCACGGCGAAGCACCTTCTGGCAGCGGGCGCTAATGTCATGCTCTATGATCTGCGCGCCGACGCGCTCGAGGAGGCCGCCGCTGGCTTGGGCCCAAATACGGCTTGGCACGCAGGCGACGTGGCCGATGAGGTTGCTGTGGCGGAGGCGGTAGCCCTGGCGAAAGAGAAGTTTGGCACGATACACATTAACGTGAATTCTGCCGGCATTGGCGGCGCTGCGCGAACGGTGGGTAAAGATGGCCCCATGCCTCTGGCAAAGTTCGAGCACATTGTGCGTGTAAACCTCATCGGCACATTCAATGTCCTTCGCCTGTGTGCGGAAGTCATGCAGCTCAACGAGCCGGTGACAGAAGACGGTGAGCGCGGTGTCATCATTAATGTCGCGTCTATCGCTGCGTTCGATGGCCAAACAGGGCAGGCTGGCTACGCCGCGTCTAAGGGCGGTATCGCCGCGATGACCTTGCCTATTGCGCGAGATCTATCCAAGCGTGGCGTTAGAGTGATGACTATCGCGCCAGGTGTTTTCGAAACGCCCCTGCTCGCCTCGGCTCCGGACGCCGTGCGTGATCCACTTATTGCCATTACCCAGTTCCCAAAGCGCCTCGGCGACCCACAGGAATTCGCTCAGGAAGTGGAGCACATCGTGCGCTGCGGTTATCTTAATGGCGAAACTATTCGTCTGGACTCTGGGATTCGCATGCCGGCATAGCAGCGCAGTAGAAAGAGCGCAGCAGAAAGGGCGCGTAGCAAAAATCATTCACAACTGAAGCTAACAAGATTGACTAAAAATAGAGGAACAAGCTCATGGCACAGGCATATATCGTAGGCGCAGTTCGAACCGCAACCGGTAAGAAGAAGGGCAGGCTAAGCGATCTGCATCCCATCGACATGGGCGCCATGGTGATTGATGAGCTAGTGGATCGCACGGGCGTGCCGGTCGATGCAGTAGACGATGTTATTTTTGGCGTAGTTATGCAGATCGGTGCGCAGGCGAGCAATCTTGGCCGCAATGTCTCGATGGCGTCTAAGCTCGATCTAGCCGTGCCAGGAACCACGGTAGATCGACAGTGCGGCTCATCTCTACAGGCGATTCAATTTGGCGCCCAAGCGGTGATGTCCGGTACTCAAGACGTGATTATCTCGGGCGGAGTAGAGGCGATGAGCACGGTAGAGATCGGCTCAAACGTGCGTGACGGTTTAGCGAACGGGCGCGGCATTCCGAAGGGCGAGCGGTTAGAAGTGCAGTACCCCGGCATTCAGTTCAGCCAATTCGACGGAGCCGAACTGCTGGCTGAGAAATACGACATAAGCCGCGAAGAGCTCGACGCGTTTGCGCTGGCTAGTCACAAACGCGCCTGGGAAGCGACACAGAAGGGCTATTTCGAGAAAGAGATCGTGCCGCTGAATATCAAACTCGAAGACGGCAGCGCCGCTGTCCACACCGTAGACGAAGGCATTCGCGCAGAGGCTAGCCTCGAAGGTTTGCAGTCGCTCAATACGCTGCGCGAAGGCGGTGTAATCACCGCAGGTAGCGCGAGTCAGATCAGCGACGGCGCCGCAGCGATTATGATCGCCAATGAAGACGCAGTGAAGAAGCACGGGCTGCAGGTGCGAGCTAAGATTCACTCGCTGGCAGTCGTTGGCTCTGACCCAGTTATCATGCTCGAAGGCCCGATCCCGGCAACGCAAAAAGTGCTGGAGAAAGCCGGGCTCAGCATCGACGACATCGACCTTTATGAGGTGAACGAAGCCTTTGGTTCCGTGCCTCTCGCTTGGGCAAAGGCCGTGGGCGCAGACCCCGCAAAGCTCAATGTGAACGGCGGCGCGCAGGCTCTCGGTCACCCGCTCGGCGGCACCGGCGCCAAACTCATGACTACACTCGTGCATGAGCTAGAGCGGCGCGAAGCCCGCTACGGCCTTATCGCAATCTGCGAGGGCGGCGGCACAGCGAATGCGATGATTATCGAGCGCATGAACTCGGTGTCGTAAGCAAACCCACTGGAATTCGTTTGACAGACCTTTTTGAATAGAAAAATAGGATTACACAATGTTTGAAGGCTATGTATCTCCATGGATGGATGAAGAACTGCACATCATGCGAGATGCCGTAAGCAAATTTCTCGACCGAGAATTTGTTCCCCATGCCGAGCGCTGGGAGAAGCAGGGCATTGTTGATCGCGAAGCGTGGACCACAGCCGGTGAGGCGGGCATTTTGTGCGCCTCGATTCCGGAGGAGTACGGGGGCGGTGGCGGTAACTTCAAGCACGAAATGGTGCTGGTCGAGGAAATGAGTTACGCCAACGTCAGCGGCTTCGGCAATAGCGTCCACTCGGGCATCGTCGCCCACTACATTCATGCCTACGGTAGTGAAGAACAGCGCCAGCGTTGGCTACCAAAGATGGCGCGGGGAGAGATCGTCGCCGCTATCGCCATGACCGAGCCCGGTACTGGCTCCGACCTGCAATCTATAGCGACCACAGCCATCAAGCAGGGCGACCACTATGTGTTAAATGGACAAAAGACGTTCATCACAAACGGCATGTCTGCGGATCTGATTTGTGTTGTAGCAAAAACCGATCCTTCGGCCAAAGGCAAAGGTATTTCGCTGCTTATGGTCGAAACCGCCGACTGCGAGGGCGATGGCGGCTTCAGCCGCGGTCGCAACCTAGAAAAACTCGGGCAGAAAGCCCAGGACACCTCGGAACTGTTCTTTGACGAGGTGAAGGTGCCAGCGGAGAATCTGCTAGGCAGCACCGAGGGCAGGGGCTTTATCCAGCTCATGGAGCAGCTGCCGCAGGAGCGTGTCATCATTGCTGCCGGCGCCTGCGCGGCTATGGAGAAGGCGCTCAAGCTGACCTCAGACTATGTAAAAGAACGCAAAGCTTTCGGCAAGCGCATTCTCGATTTTCAGAATACTCAGTTTAAATTGGCGGAGCGGTTTACCGAAGCCAAGATAGCCCGCATTTTTGTCGACGACTGCGCGATGAAGCTCGCTGAAGGTAAACTCGACGATACAACGGCTGCGATGGCAAAGTGGTGGACGACGCAAAAGCAATGCGAGATTGTCGACGAGTGCCTACAGTTCTTTGGCGGGTACGGCTACATGATGGAATACCCTATTGCCAAGATGTATGCCGATAGCCGCATCGGGAAGATTTACGGCGGCAGCAACGAGATCATGAAGCTTTTAATCGCGCGGGAAATTTAGAGCGCGTTTAAGATTTTATAGAGAGTTTCCTACGATTCATGGAGAGCATTATCAATGCGTAGCCTATTCAAAAGTTGTCTCAAGCACGCGGCACTTTCGCTGTTGATTGGCGCTGCGAACTCTGCAGTCGCTGCGGACTCGGCTTACACTGCCCCGCGCACGGAATTCGGTGCACCAGACCTACAGGGGATTTGGTCGATCGCCACGCAGACCAATCTCGAAAGAGCGGAACGCTTCGGCGGCAAGCTTGTACTCAGCGAAGACGAAGCGCAGCGCATCGAAGCGGCGGTGCGTGCCGGGTTCGAGGCGAGCAATCGGCCGAGTGACCCTAACCGTGACGCGCCGGATGCGACTAATGTTGGCGGCTACAATACGTTTTGGATGGATCCTGGTCAGCGGCTTGCCATGGTTAACGGCGAGATAAGGACCTCGATTATTGTCGATCCCGCAGACGGTCGCCTCCCTTACAGCGAGCAGGGCAAAGCGAATTTCGCTGCGGCGATGCAGCGCCGCGCCGGGTACGACGGCCCTGAAATACGTCCACTAGGCGAGCGCTGCGTCGTGGGCTTTGGCTCTACGGGCGGCCCGCCTAAGCTGCCCGTACTCTACAATAACAATACGCAGATCGTTCAGACCGAAGACTATGTTGTGCTGCTCGCAGAAATGAACCATGACGCGAGAGTGATAAGACTCAACGCGGAACACGCCGAGCCGCCGATGAACTATTGGATGGGAGATTCGGTGGGTTACTACGAAGGCGATACGCTGGTTGTAGAGACTACCAATTTTCATCTGCAGCAAAATCTGCGCTCGTCGCTGGATCACCGTTTTTACGGCTCGCCACAAATGCGTGTCACCGAGCGTTTTACTCGTACAGACGAGAATACGATTACTTATCAGTTCACGGTGAATGACCCCGAGAATTACACGCAGCCGTGGAGCGGCGAACTGCCTATGGTGGCGAGTGATGAGGGTATTTACGAATACGCCTGCCACGAAGGTAACTACGCGCTGCCGGGGATTCTTGCCGGAGCACGCCGAGCCGAGGCGGATGGTGAAGAGTACGCCCCGACCTATTCGGGGCAGTAGAAACTACTGAGCTCTCTGCCCCCGCATCCTTGCAATGCGAGGGCAGCTTGGGCTCTAGCGCAAACTAGGCAGTTTGTAGCCGTCGGCTTCGAGCTGAGCGCGAATCACTTTCTTATCTATTTTGCCTGTTGAGGTAAGCGGAATAGCATCGGTTTGAATGATTTCGTCGGGCAGCTGCCACTTCGCAAAGATCTTCTCGCAGTGAGCCAATACCGCCTGCGCATCCAATTCGTGGCCTTCATTAACAATTACCATGGCCACTGGGCGCTCGTCCCATTTCGGATGCGGTTGAGCCACCACCGCAGCCTGCGCGATGTAAGGCAAAGCAACGATGTGATTCTCCAGATCGACGGATGAGATCCACTCACCGCCCGACTTAATCAAATCTTTGGAGCGGTCGGCAATCATCAAATACTGTTCGGTATCGATCTTCGCCACGTCACCGGTGACTAACCAGCCGTCGTGGAATTTTTCCGGCTGCGGGTCGTTGTAGTATTCCGCTGCGATCCACGGCCCGCGAATGCAAAGCTCGCCCACGGTCTCGCCATCATGGGGCTGCGGATTCCAGTTCTCGTCGAAGATCTCGATTTCCAAGCCTGGCATCGTCAGTCCGGCTTTGGCGATGTTTTCAAACTGCTCGTCCTCGCTCATCTCTTGCTGAGTGAACTTGGCGCACTTGCGCGACAGCGTGCCCAGCGGGTTGGTTTCGGTCATGCCCCAGCCCTGAATCATTTCTACGTTGAGGGTGTCCCAATACCAGCGCATCATCGACACCGGTGGCGCTGAACCACCGCAGGTCAGGCGGTCTAGCTTACTGAGGCCAAGCTTGCCATCCGCTGCCTCTATCGCCGCCTTCACGCCCTGCCAGATTGTAGGTACACCGGTTGCAATAGTGACGCCTTCATCATGCATTAGCTGAAGGAAGCGGTCTGGGGTCATGAAGCGGTGTGGCATCACGTGTTTGCAGCCAAGCATTGAGGCGTTGAAGGGAAGGCCCCAACCCATGGCATGGAACATAGGAACGATGCCCAAAAGAGAATCCAGCGCCGTAAGACTCATAGCATCGGTCAAACAGCCAGCGAGCGTGTGCAGGTAAGTAGAGCGATGTGTGTACATCACGCCTTTTGGCTTGCCTGTGGTGCCCGATGTGTAGCACAGGCCCATGGGTGAGTTTTCATCGATCTGTGGCCAGTCGTAGGATTCCTCTTGGCCCTTGATGAAGTCTTCGTAGTCGATCTGATTCTTAAAGCTGCTCTCGCCGCCCTCGCCGTGTCGGCAGATGACGAGCAGCTCCACGCAGGGCACCTTGTCCCAAATAGGCTCCAGCAGCGGCAGCAGATCTTCGTCGGCGAAGATCACGCGGTCGTTGGCGTGATTAATAATGTACTCGAGGTCCGTCGGTGACAGACGAATATTTAGCGTATGCAACACGGCGCCCATCGACGGTACGCCTTGGTAAAGCTCGAGATGGCGGTAGTTATTCCACATGAAGCTGGCTACGCGATCACCCACCTTTATGCCGTGCTTATTTAGTGCGTGGGCGACTTGATTGGCGCGTGTCCAGGTTTGGCCCAGGGTCTGTCGATGCGTGCCTTCGGCCTGCGCTGTGACGATTTCAACCTTGGGATCGAGCACCGCTCCGCGGCCAAGAATACGCGATAGCAGTAAGGGGGTTTGTTGCATGGTCATCGAGAGTCTCCCTCGGTAATTTTATTATTTGTCGGGCATCAGAGTGCCGCTTGCATCGCTTTGGAGCATAGACGATTACTGGGTGACACTTCAAATGCCTCAGCGTATTCTCGAACGCTCAATTATCAATCTCCCCAAAGAGACCGACGACATGCCCTCACCCGAACACGTTGCTCGACTTGAAGGGAATCTGAGACGTTTTATCGTCTTTCGTCTGTTCTACACCGCCCGCTTTTACTACCCCATTTTCACGGTGCTCTTCCTCGACTTTGGCCTGACTCTCGAGCAGTTTGCACTGCTCAATACCGTTTGGGCGCTGACCATTGTTGGCGCCGAGGTGCCTTCGGGCGCGCTAGCGGATATCGTCGGCCGCAAGCGACTCATTGTCTTTGCAGCACTGCTGATGGTGAGCGAAATGGCACTCATCGCCTTCGCTCCAATTGCTCAGCAGGGCTCTGCGTCTTCACTCTTGTTTTGGCTATTCCTTGGTAATCGAATCTGTTCGGGTTTGTCAGAAGCAGCCGCGAGTGGGGCAGACGAGGCGCTGGCATACGACTCCCTCAAGGCGCTCGGGCGTGAAGAAGAATGGGCAGGCTATCTTGAAAAGCTCACGCGAGTCGTGTCAGTGGGATTTTTCGTCTCGATGATACTGGGCGGTTTGGTTTACGACGCGGCGGTAGTAAATGGCGTGCTGGACACGCTCGTACCCGGTAGCAGTTTAGCGGATACGAGTATCATCCGACTGCCGGTTATCCTCACGCTGCTGTCCGCGCTAGTGGTTTTAGTCGTCGCGCTGGGCTTCTTCGATATCGACAAGGAGCGTCTGGCACAGGATCGCGAAGAGGCGAAAAAGCAGCGCTTGGGAGCACAGCTCGCACAGCCGTTCTATCAGATACTAAAGGCCGGGCGCTGGACCGTGGGCCATCGCTTTGTCTTATTCGTGATTCTGGCGGCACTAGTCCTCGACAGCGTGGCGCGGCAGTTTGTCGTGCTAGCTAGCGAATATTACCGAATCATTGATATCCCCGTTTCGCTATTCGGTTTTATTGGCGCCGGCATCTCACTGGTGAGCATCGCTAACGCGCGACTCTCGCGTATGCTGGTGATGAACAAAACGCCGCTCTTTAATCTAGGCGTGATTGCGCTAATCTTGCTCACGGGGCTGGCCGGTGCGAGCCTCGCGCTACCGAGAGTAGGGCTTGTGTTCGCCGTCGCTGTGTTCGGTGTGATGGGTATGGTGCAGCTCCAATCGAGCTACTACCTAAACCGAATGGTGGACTCCAAGCTGCGCGCCACCGTACTAAGTTTTCGCGGGCTAGCGCTAAACCTAGGCCTAGGCACCGCGAGCCTGTTTTACACGGCGCTCGTTGCTCGCTTGCGCGCGGGCAGTCCCGAAGCCGGTGATGAGCGTATTTTTGTCGACGCGCTGACAGCATTCCCGCTGTATTTTCTCGTGTTATTCTTTTGTCTAGTAGCCGCAGCACGTCTGTGGGTTGGCGAACGCCAGGCGTTCGTGCAAGTAGGTGGCGGTGCCGCCGCAAAGAGCGATGACGTCGGTGAGGAGTAAATTTTTATGCGAGGCTTAGTCGTGCGAACTCGGTTCTTATTGATCCTGTTTGGGCTCGTGCTGACTGCACAGAGTTACGGTCAGGACCGCACACAGCTCATCCAGCAGTTCAACGGCAGCTGGGTGATTAACGACGACTTGAGCGACAACACCGACGACGCCGTCGAAGACGCGATACGCGAAGCGGGCGGTAAAGTGAAACGGCGTTTTCTACGCAGGCGCCCCGAGGATTTCTACCGCGGCGGCCCCGCCGAGCAGGAACTCTACGATCGCATCTCCTACGACGACGTGCTGACTATTCGCATTGAAGAGCCCGAACTGCGTTTCGAGTACGCCGACAATTATGTGCGACTCTTTCACAGCGACGGCCGCCGCCGACGCACGACGGCAAACTCTTTCTACGAGGAAGGGGGAAGCGACTTTTCCTTCGCCAATTGGCGCGATGCTCAGCTTGTCGTCGAAGCACGGCCCCGCGACGGCGGTTTTACTCTTGAAACCTACTCGCTGATCGATGGCGGAAGTCGCCTACGCATTGAAATGCTTATCGAGCCCGATGCCTTTGGCGCCGCGATCGAGCTTGTGCGGGTGTTTGATCGTGCCGGCGACGCCAAATAGCACGCACGCTAGCTTGAAAGTGTTCGAAGTATCTCTTCTTCAAAGTCGGCTAGTTTGTCCTTGCCAAAGAAGAGCTCATCGCCGACGAAGAAGCTAGGCGATCCGAAATTGCCGCGCTCTACTGACTCAGCCGTACTTTCAACTAGCGCGCTCTTTACGGCGGGATCGGTAACGGCGGCTACAATTTCATCTACGGGCAGTCCTGACTCTTGCAGCACCGCTGCGAACTGCTCGGCGTCGGCCATGTTGAGGCCGCGCTCCCACATAGCAGTAAACATGGCTTCGATGTAGTCGCTCTCCCAGCTCTTCCCCCGAGCGTAGACTGCGCCGCGCATCATGGTGATCGTATTCACTGGGAAGTGCGGGTTGCGAGAAAACGCCTCCAGTTTGTGCTTAGCTATGAATCGCTCTGTCTCGCGGCGCTGATACTCCGGTTTATTTTTAACCTCGGCGAACTGCTCCATGGGCGAGCGATTATTGGTCGCCTTAAAAACGCCGCCTAATAGGATCGGGACATACTCGATTGCCGCACCGGTGCGCTGGGCAATCTGCGGCAAAACGCGATGGCTGAGATAGGCATTTGGGCTGCCGAAGTCGTAGTGAAATTCTATACGCTGTGTGTTCATCGTATGTCCTAATATTGATTTTGGTGCTTTGAAGGCCTAGAAATTTTCGCCAAAGGGGCGCAGATCAAGCTCATGGGTCCAGGCGTCGGGGCTTTGCTGATGCAGCTGCCAGTAGGCTTCGGCAACAGAGTCAGGGTTCATCAACGTGTTTTCGGCAAGCTCGCTGTGATCGATCCCTTTAGCGGCGAGGCGTTCACGCACGAATTCTGTGTCTACTCCGGCATCTATTACGAGGTGTGCAACGTGGATGCCCTGCGGTCCTAGCTCGCGCGCCATGCTCTGAGCGAGAGCGCGCAGGCCGAACTTCGCTGAGGCAAAGGCTGCGAAACCGGAACCGCCGCGCAGACTCGCGGTTGCACCGGTAAAGAAGATCGAGCCGCGCGCTCGCGGCAGCATGTGCTTGGCCGCCTCGCGCCCGGTGAGAAAGCCGCCGAGACAGGCCATCATCCAAACTTTGCGGAAAACCCGCTCGCTGGTTTCCACTAGTGGAAAATGCACGTTGCCGCCGACGTTGAATATGACTAGATCCAAGGGACCTATGTCTCGCTCGATGCTAGACAGGCAGTCGATCACCTGCTGTTCTTCGCGGGCATCAACCGAGATGCTGTGAGCGCGGCCGCCAGCCGCTTGAATCTCTTCGACCAGCGCTACGTTCTTGTCGCCGTTGCGCCGCCCTAGGCACACCGTGTAGCCGCCAGCGGCGAAACGCCTAGCGATAGCCGCGCCGATGTAGTCACCAGCGCCGATGATGAGACAAACTTTGTCGTGCGTCACCACGTGCTGTATTCCTACAGAGGCTTTCTGAATTTGAGCGTCATGCGATCGCTTTCGCCGATGGCTTCATATTTCGCACGATCTTCGTCGCCTAAGCGATAGTTCGGCGGCAGGGTCCACACGCCGCGGGGATGTACCGTGGGATCCATAGCATTGGCGTTAATCTCACTGCTGGCGACGAACTCGAAGCCAGCCGCCGCAGCTAGCTCCTTAACATAGGCTTCGGTGACGTAGCCCGAGGTGCGCATGACCTCCATGCCGGCATCGGGCTTGGCGCGGTGTTCGACGATGCCCAAAATTCCGCCAGGCTTTAGTGCGGCAAAGAAGGTCGCGAAGAATTCATGCTGCTGGTCAGCCATTATCCAGTTGTGGACATTGCGGAAGGTCAGCGCCATGTCGGCACTCTCCGACGGAGCGATAACCACCTCGTGGGGAGGGTTGAGATGACGCACGGTGATCTTGCCATAGAGCTGCGGCTCCGCCGTGATCTTGTCCTCGAATGCGCGCAGATTAGGCGGCATGTAGCTCAGGCTCGCATTCGGTGAAAAGTGAGCGGCGTAGAACTTTCCTTGGTCGCGCACGAAGGGTGCGATGATTTCGGTATACCAGCCCGTGGAGGGCAGTATTTCGACAACGGTCATGTCAGGCTGCAGGCCAAAGAACTCTAGTGTCTCGACCGGATGCCGCGCGCCATTGCGGGCGATATTGCTGGCGCTGCGATGCTCACCTTCGGCGAGCTGTTCGAGTGTGGCATGGCCGCCGCCGTGATGATCGGCATATGCGACTGTTGCGAGCGACATTAGCGCAGCGCATAAAGGGAGCGTAAAGGGGAATCGTGAAAAGCGATTAACGGGCATAGTGAACTCCTTCCTGCAGGGGTTTCGTTGTTGGGTGAACCTGGATGAAAAATAGCCTAAAGACCTGCAGAAGTCACCTGAGCGCGCCGTCCTCTTTGTTAGGTCGCTTGGCTTGGCTATGCGAAAGGTTCACACACCCGAGTCAGTCAAGAAATCAAGCCAAAAGACTCGGCAAGAGAGACTTCCAAGAGAAACAGCCAAGAGAATCAGCCAAGAGAGTGGGTTGAAAAAAATCGCGATGAACCAGCAATGAAGAGTAGTCAGAGAAGAACAGTCAAAAAATAGGAAAAACAAGGCAGCGCACGAGTCCTGGCCAGAAATGCCGGCTCAAACGAGAGTAAAAAAGCCCCCGCAAGCGGGGGCATAAAAAGGGCATAGAAGATTACATTCGCAGATCCATGTAATCTGTAAAGTAAGAACGGATAGTCGGCCGGTTTATTTCAAACAAAGTCTCACTATTTGCCATCACTAGGCTAGCCTCCCCTAAAATTAATAGGATTATCGATGACAGCGCCCTCGCAGCAGCACTCAGTCGAGCTAGAAGCGGATCTCCGCCAGCACGAGCTCGCTAAACACGGCTCCTATGACAAACGAACGGAGCATCTAAACGCTGACGGCTACGGCTTATTCATAAACAGGCTGATCCGTGAGGATTCCCCCTATTTGCTGCAGCACGCACACAACCCGGTGAACTGGTTCCCTTGGGGTGACGAAGCCTTCGCCTGCGCCCGAGCGCAGAACAAGCCGGTGTTTTTGTCTATTGGCTACGCAACCTGCCACTGGTGCCATGTGATGGAGGTTGAGAGCTTCGATAACCCTGCGGTCGCGGCAGTGCTTAACGAGCACTTTATTAGCGTAAAAATGGATCGCGAGCAGTACCCAGACATAGACGAGATCTACATGACGGGGGTTCAGCTGATGACCGGCCACGGCGGATGGCCAATGTCTAATTTGCTATTGCCAAGCGGTGAGCCTTTTTTCGGAGCGACCTATTTCCCGGCGGCACAGTTTATCGCCATTCTCGAACAGGTGGTTGTCGCGTGGCGTGACAAGCGCGAAGAGCTCGAAACCAGCGCCATGCAGATGCAGTCAGGTATTGAGAAGATACTGGGCGATCGTAAGGCCGTGGCCGAGCTCGATGAAGGCTTGCTGCCCAACAGCCTGCAGGCACTGCTGCAGCGCGAGGACCGCGAACGAGGAGGGCTTGTGGGGGAGCCGAAGTTCCCACAGGAGCCGTTACTGCTGCTTCTTCTCGACGCAGCGGCGCGCAGCGGCGATCAGCACGCCCTAGGATTTGTCGACAGAGCCTTAGAGGGCATGGGGCGCGGCGGCATCTATGACCAAGTTGGAGGCGGATTTGCGCGCTATAGCGTCGACGAAGATTGGTTGGTGCCGCATTTTGAGAAGATGCTTTATAACCAGTCGCAGCTCGGGCTTGTCTTGCTCGAGGCCTATGAGCTCACCCGCAAACCCTTCTTCCTGCGGCTGCTCACGCAAACCTTAGACTATGTGCTGCGCGATATGCAGCGGCCCGAAGGCGGCTTCTATTCTGCAACCGACGCCGACAGTGAAGGTGAGGAGGGCGTGTTTTTTACCTGGACTCTTGCCGAGCTGAAAGAAGCGCTCAGCGCCGACGAGTTTGCTCTTATCAGCGAGCTCTACCAGCCCACCGTGCTGGGAAACTTCGAAGGCGCGAATATCCTCAAGCTGTCACGAGCGCTAGAGACCTCGGCCAAGGAATCGGCTGACCCGAATTTCTACAGCACACTTGATGAGGTTCTTGGCAAACTCTATAACCTGCGCGAGAAACGCATCCATCCGCTGCGTGACGATAAGCTCATTGTCGCGTGGAGCGCCGCGATGGCGACGACGCTCGCGCGGGCAGGCCACCGTTTGCGGTGCGAGCGCTGGGTCGAGGCGGCGGCGCGCACGGCGCAGGTGATCTGCGCGGAAAATATAGACTCAGCTGGAAAGCTTTCGCGCATCGCGCTAGACGGCACGGTGTCGATTGAAGGGCAGCTCGAAGACTACGCCGCGCTGGCCGAGTGCCTGATTACGCTGTTCGATATTGCTCAGGACGAGCAGGCTCTGGTTACCGCGCAGCGAGTTGTCGATACGATGATCGCGGAGTTCTGGGACGACAGCTCCGCCGGTTTCTTTATGAGTCCGGCGGAGCAGGTTGGGCCACAGCTCACGCGGTCAAAAAGCGCGAGCGACGGAGCAACACTTTCGCCTGTAAGCACCGCGCTGCGCTGTTTGTGGTTGCTCGCCCAGCGGCGCGAGCTGCTCGGTACCGAGAGTGAGCATGACTATGACAGTCTATTCCGACGCGGCTTCGTGGCCGTGAGCGGCCAGCTAAACGAGCACCCACTGAGTCACCCGAGCCTGCTGCGACTTGATGCGCTGCCTTCGGGCCTTGTGTGCCGACCGGCGGCGTACATCGACGGCGGGCTTGGTGTCTGCCGCCTTGAAAGGGTTGAAGACAAAGGGGAGAGCCGCTCTCTCGAGCTTAGCCTTTCTATTGCCGAGGGCTGGCATTTGGAGTCAGGTGCCGGCACTAGCGCACAGAGCGAATCCCGACCCCTAACACTTACGCTTGAGGAGGGAAGCGCATGGCGCATTGTCGAGGGGTCCCATCTCGAAGCGAGAAGCGAGCCGTATACCGGCCGCGTGGAGTTGAAGCTCGAAGTACAGGCGAGCCCTTCAATAAAGACAAACCTAGACCAAGCGCTGAGACTAGAACTTGGCGTTCAACTTTGCAGCGAGCGTGAATGTCTATTGCCGCAGACGATTTTGGTCTATGGCTAAGGCTGCAGACGTATTAGCTTGCCAGTAACAAGCGATGTCCTTAAGCTAGACGCCCAGTCTGCAGTGTTGTGCAGGCTGAGGTATTGAGAAACAAGAGAACACGTAGTGATGCGATCAGCACGGCGACAGAAAACCACGAAAGCGTCAGGACACTGGGTCCTGGGCCTCGTCGTGTGTGTTCTGTTTAACGCTACATCGCTGGCGGAGGTTATTGCGCACAATTCTCATGGCCACGGGTCTGTTAACCACGAATCTGGCAAACACGAATCTGCTAAGCACCGGTCTCATAAGCCGGTCTCCGATGCCGGTTCAATGGTTGCGTCCGCTGCTCCCGAGAAGCACAGTACTGCGAATGAGGGGTTTGCGAATAAGGGTTCAGAGTCTCACAGTGTGGAGAAGCCTAGTACGGAGAAGCTCAGCGCCGAAACGCGGTCCCATGACGCATCGCACGCCCATCACAGCGCGGTGCCTTCTTCCGCTGATCAGCCTACCGATCTATTTGCAGACTCACTGCAGGGTATTGTCGCTTTCGAAGCTCAAGCCGGTTCTCAACCTGATTCTCAGGCGGCCCTTCAGCTCGAGTCGGAACCCAAAGCTCAGCAGAGCGACGAGTGCATTTGCGATGACGTGTGCTGCCTCAGCTCGGCGAGCCTGAGCCAGTTGCGCGCCGGACTCGCTGCCCCGCAGCTCGCCTCGGTTTCTGCCCAAGCGGACGCCGGCTATCTTTCTATTACGCTCGACCTAGTACTGCCTCCTCCCAATTTCTCCTAGCCGATGCCCGCGGTCCGTCCGCGCTATCGACCTTGCCGACGCGAGGTCGCCTCAGAGCTATTGGAGAAGATCATGTTCTATTCGTTTCAACGCGGGCGCTCGCACGGGCGCCCGCGCGTGGAGGCTGCTCGAAGCATGCCTGGCGCGCGCAGCGAGTTTAATTCGCGCCACAGCGCGCTGCTGTTGGTCCTGGTATGTCTAGCGCAGCTTGCAGCCTCCGGCCTGCGGGCCGAGGTCGTGGACTACGAGTTCACGATCGATGAGCTCGTCACCGAGCTCGGCGGCGTCACGGCGCAGTCGCTCGCGATCGACGGCCAGATTCCTGCGCCCACTCTTCGCGCACGACGCGGCGATACCCTGCGCGTAACCTTCCACAACGCGCTAGAGGTTGCCGCCTCTATTCACTGGCACGGGCTGCTGCTACCGGGCGATCAGGACGGTGTGCCGTTCCTCAATACGCCGCCGATAGAGCCCCAGACAAGTTTTACCTTCGAGTTTCCAGTTATTCAGTCGGGCACTTTTTGGTACCACTCCCATACGGATATGCAGATACAGCGAGGCGTGTATGGCTCTATCGTTCTGGGCGAGTCCGCATCCAATCCTAAAGAGTCTCACGCGGGGCATCAGTTGGCGCTGCAGTCAGCCGATGCTCACGCTGCGCACGACGCGTCCTTTATGCCTGACAAGTCCATGCAGGAGGCGGTTGTCCTGTTTTCAGACTGGACGGCCGAGCCGGCTACGCGCGTACTGGAAAATCTCAAAAAAGATGACGACTACTATGCCTTCAAGAAGAACACCGTGCAGTCTTGGGACCGAGTGCTGGCCAACGGTCGCGCGGCGGTTGGTGCACGACTAGGCCAGGGATTCACGCGCATGGGTCCGATGGATCTCGCTGATGTTGGTTACGATGCCTTCCTCGCAAATGGGGTAGAGGTCGGGGCGATAGCCGTCGAATCTCCTGGTGCTACGGAGATCAAGCTGCAGCTGATTAATGGATCGACCTCTAGCTATTTCGACGTGGAGTATGCCGGCGGCCCAATGCGCGTCGTGGCCGCGGATGGATTGCCTGTGCAGCCGATCTCGGTCCAGCGGCTGCGTATGGCGACCGCCGAGACCTACGACGTGATTGTGCCGCTGACAGCGGGCAAGGCTTTCGAGCTGCGCGCGAGTTCATTCGATGGCACCGGTTTTAGCAGCACCTACGTCGGTGCGGGCGAGCGCATTCCTGCGCCGACCATTCCTCGGCCAAACTTGATAGCGCAGTCTGTCGGTCATGGGATGGCGGGCGGCATGTCGCACGCCGAGTCGGATTCGGGGCATGCTCATCAGGACGCCGATCACGGGCAGCACTCTCAGGCGTCTCAGCACGTCCAACCCGCCCAGCATGCCCAACACGCCATGCATGCCCAGAGTGCGAAGCCCAGCCATGGGAGTCAGTCTTCGCAGCGCGCGCACGGCGGCACGCAGGAAGAGATTCCGTTTGTGCCCCACCTGCTGAGCTACGAGTCTCTGATAGCGGCAGACGATACGCGGCTGCCCGCGGATCGTCCCGTGCGCGTGATCCCGCTCGAGCTAACCGGCAACATGCAGCGCTACGTGTGGGGCTTCAACGGTAAGACTCAGCGGCAGGATCCGCGCCTCAGCGTGGCCGCGGGCGACACGGTGCGGCTTGAGATGAGCAATACCACCATGATGCATCATCCTATTCACCTGCACGGCCATTACTTTCGGGTGCTCAACGGACAGGGGGATCGCAGCCCTCTTAAGCACACCGTCGATGTGCCGCCGATGGGCAAGGTTGTGATTGAGTTCTCCGCCACCGAGAATCAAGACTGGCTCTTTCACTGTCATAATCAGTATCACATGAAATCCGGCATGAATCGGGTGATCAGCTATGTCGAGAGCTCGCTTCTAGACGCGCAGGTTGAGCGCGATATTCTCCCGTATAGGCGCTGGTATTCCCGCAATGCCCTGCGGCTGCAGGAAAACGTGATCGGGCTGGACTATGCGCTAATGGACGAGCGTCACAGCGTGATGTTCGAGGGCGACCACAGCCTGGAGCGCGGGCGAGACAACTTCGAGCTGCGCGCCTCCTACAGCTACCAGCTAAGCCGATTCTCCGCGCCCTTCGTGAGCGCCGAGCGGCGCGTGCACGCGGATGGCGCACAGGAGACTCGCCTGTTCGCAGGTCTGCGCACCACGCTACCGTTCTTTATCGACAGCGAGCTTGGGTTTGACGACAGCGGCAAGGCGCGCCTTGAATTAGGCTCCGGACTGCAGCTTACTCGACGTCTCGCGCTAGACTGGCGTTGGAACACCGACGAAGAGTACAGGCTGGGTTTAGGTCTCAACCTGAGTAAGCGGACTGCGCTGGTGGTTGGCAGGGATTCCGATTTTGGAACAGGAATTGGGTTTAGCTACCTGTTTTAGTCTAGCCGTAGCTGTGCGCCATCGAGATCAGCCAGCGCCTGGGCTAGATCTGTCTCGGCGCGCTCGCGCTGCGCTAGCGTATCCGCAAACACCGACTCAAAGAACGCCAGCGTCGCGGCGCTGGTGATCATGTGCTGCTCGCCGGGATGAATAGCCTTATCCCCCGGGCGGATTTCGCAAACCTGAGGCGCGGTCTGGTCAACGACTATGCCGTCGCTCTCGTCACCTAGCTGTAGCACGGTGTCGTTGGGATCGGTATCGAGATTTGAGAGCACGGCTTGGCAGCCGAGGTCATCGGGGTGGTGCATGAAGCGGAAAGCCGGCTCGGCTAACGCGCCGAAGCCGAGGTGAGTGCCGCCGTCGATGGCGACGAGCCTAGCGCCTGGAATTAGGCTCGGGATAGGCGCCGCGTTGGCGTCGAAATTGATCAGGAAATCGAGCGTGCCGGCGATCATCATGAAAGGCGCGTTGCTGGTTTCGAAAAACTTAGCAGTCATGCCCGCGGTGGGGCCGGCGAAGGAAACCGCCGCCGCGACGCGGGGATCGCGCAGGCGCGGATGGTAGGTTGCAAGCTCGGTGGTCAGGCCGCCTAAGGAGTAGCCCATCAGGCCGATGCGGGCTTCATCAATCGTGCCGGCGAAGGGCTTGTCAGCGCCACTGAGCGCGATGACCGAGTCGATGAGAAAGCTCACGTCAGCAGGCTGATTGATCACGTCGACGGAATTGGGGCGTCCGGGTGCGCCGCCGTGGGTCAGAGGATAGTCGGCGGCAGCGACTACATAGCCGTAGCTCGCGAGCTGTTCGGCCACATAGCTAAGGTCGGTGCGGGTAGAGGTAAATCCGTGGCTGTGAATGACCAGCGGGTGGCTGTCATCGGCGCCGACCGGGTACCACAGTGTGGTGACGAAGGTGCGGTTGGCGGCGCCGGGGTAGTCGCGATTCGCCGCTGTGGGGCGAGATTCGTCAACGAAAACAATGTCCTGAGTCGCGGTTTCAAAGGGGCCGGGTGCTAGTAAATTGGCTGCCACTGACCCTGAGGGAGGCTGGTTTGGCCCCGTTGCTAAGTAGGCGATTAGCCCGCCGACGAGAAGCAGCAGAGCGAGGCCGCTAAGACTGAGTGCGATTTTACGTAGCATATTGATTTCCCCCAGAAAACTCATCATTTTCAGATACCTTGAAGCCAAAGTAAACAAGAGTGATTGCCAATCTGCGACATCAATCACACATTCGGAGAGACTCGAAAAAGGCGGGCACTTCAGCAGACGCGGGTCCTGCTACGAGCTCATCAAACCCCGATCCCGTGTCTTCTAGGTTGATCTCCACCGTGTGGGCGCCGGCTTGCCGCGCGAGGCTGTGAAAGCCCGCCGCGGGGTAGACGTTGCCGGAGGTGCCTATGGCGACGAAGAGGTCGCAGCGGGCGAGGGCTTCTTCGATGGCAGTCATATGCAGGGGGATCTCACCGAACCAGACGATGTGGGGCCTTAGGCTGCCGGCTGTGTTGCAGCAGCGGCAGCGGGAGCCTGGGTTTAGGTCGGTCTGCCAGTCGAACACCAAGCCGCTACGTACGCAGCGGGACTTGAGCAGCTCGCCGTGCATGTGGTGCAGCGCCTGGGAGCCTGCGCGTTCGTGCAGGTTGTCTACATTCTGGGTAACCAACAGGAACTCCCCGCCAGCCTCCAAGATTTCATGTTCGAAGCGGGCGAGGGCGCTGTGGGCCGGATTGGGCCCTATGCGCGGGGAGAGCAGTTGCCGGCGGCGCTGATTGTAGAAGTTGTAAACGAGCTGCGGATTACGGGCGAAGCCCTCGGGGGAGGCGA
>JAYOBL010000013.1:28126-29291 GCA_038104835.1 Gammaproteobacteria bacterium
GCCCCGTACTGAGTATAATCCATCGGCTGAAAGTTCTAGGAGATTACGATGACAACCGACACCAAAAAGCCTTTTCCCAAGCTGGGCAATCTGGCCCCCGCCTTTAGCCTGCTCGACCAAAACGGCAACAAGGTGAGCCTGAAGGACTTTAAGGGCAAGGCTAGGGTCGTGCTCTATTTTTATCCTAAAGCAATGACTCCGGGCTGCACGGTGCAGGCCTGCGGACTGCGCGACGCCAAGGCAGAGCTTGCGAAGCACGACGCGGTTGCGATTGGTATCAGCATCGATCCCTTCGCGAGGCTTGCGAAGTTCGAGCAGAAGCACGATCTCAACTTCACCCTGCTGTCGGACGAGGATCACGCGGTGGCCGACAAATACGGTGTTTGGGGATTGAAGAAGTTCATGGGTAAGGAGTTCATGGGGCTGCTGCGCACGACGTTCCTTATCGATAAGGACGGGCGGCTTGTGCATATCATGGATAAAGTGAAGACCAAAACCCATCACGATGACGTGCTGGCTTTACTCGCGGGGCTTGAGTCCTAATGCCAACAGCGCTTGCGTTAAACACGCGTGACTATTCAACTGAAGGTGAACCTCTAATCGTGTTGCACGGGCTCTTTGGCAGCCAAAGCAACTGGGGAATACACAGCAAAGCGCTCGCGGAGACATTCGCGGTGATAGGCGTGGACCTGCGTAATCACGGCGAGTCGCCCCGTGCGCCCGAGCTTGATTATCAGTCGATGGCAGAGGATGTGAGGCTGCTTATTGAGTCGCGCGGACTCGCTCCCTGCACGGTCCTTGGCCACTCCATGGGCGGTAAGGTCGCGATGCAGCTTGCGCTGACCTACCCGCAGCTGGTGAAGCGGCTAATCGTGGTGGACATTGCGCCGGTCGCCTATCAAAGCATGGGCTCGGGACATCACCGGGTTATCGAGGGCATGAAGACTCTCGATCTCGAGCGCGCACTGACGCGCGCCGACGCCGAGGCGCATTTGAAGGAGCACATCGAGGACGAAGCGACCCTCAAGTTCATTATGACGAGTCTTGCGCGTTCTCCAAACGGCGGGCTGCGCTGGAAACTCAACGTTGCGGCGATCGAAGATCAGTACGATAAGCTGCGCGAGAAGCCAGTTGGGGAGATCCCCTTCGACAAGCCGGTGCTATT
>JAYOBL010000013.1:29301-39671 GCA_038104835.1 Gammaproteobacteria bacterium
AGTCTGACTATATTCGAGCGAAGCACGAAGCCGAAATCCTCGAGCTGTTTCCGCAGGCCGCGGTGAAAATAGTGATGGAAGCGGGGCATTGGGTCCACGCGGATAAGCCCCAGGCCTTTCAAAAAATTGTGTTCGACTTTCTGGAAGGCAACGGGGCTTAACGACAACCGAGACTCGCAACAGCTGAGCCTCATCAATAACGCAGTCGGCGGAACTCAGCGCCGCAAAACGTTACGCGCTTAGCAAGAGCGCAATAGGAAAAAAATGACCGTTCTAAGTGTTAACGTTAACAAGATTGCCCTCCTGCGAAATTCAAGGGGACGCGATTTCCCCAGCGTCATTGAGTTCGCCAAGCGTGTAATCGGCCTTGGGGTTAAGGGAATCACCGTGCACCCACGCCCCGACGAGCGTCACATCACGCGCCGCGATATCCGCGAGCTTACGTCGTTCCTCGCCGACTACCCGGGTGTCGAATTCAATATTGAAGGTTACCCTAGCGAAGAATTCATGGCGCTCGTGCTCAATGCGCAGCCGGATCAGTGCACATTGGTTCCCGACGCGCCAGACCAGCTCACCTCAGATCACGGCTGGAATATAGACGCCAATGAAGGGCTGCTCACCAACGTGCTCGGCTGGCTGCGCGAGGCAGGCATTCGCTCGAGCATTTTCCTGGATCCCGACGTGGCTAGCGTGGAACGCGTGCCGAAGGTGGGCGCCGATCGCATTGAGCTTTACACCGAGAGCTATGCGCAGGCCTATGCGGGCCCGGCACAGGCCGCTGTCTTAGACACCTATCGTCTTGCCGCGGCACGTGCGACCGAGCTTGGTATTGGACTTAATGCGGGACACGATCTTGACCTTGCGAACTTAAGCGAGTTCCTGACCATTCCACACATACTCGAAGTCTCCATCGGCCATGCGCTAGTGGTTGAGTCATTGCACGAGGGTGTCGATAAGGTGGTAAGACGCTATCTTGAGATTTGCGCCGAGGCTAGCTGATCTCATCTCTGCTTCTAAGGTTTAACAACTACTACTCTAAATTTTAGGCTATCGCGGCCAGCGCCAAGGATTTCATGCCACAGCATTCTCGACACGGAGCCATTGTCAGCGAGTCGGGTGCTGCCGTGGCCGCTAATCCGCGGCTTTTCTACGGTTACTGGATAATTCTCGCGGGATTCGTTACGCAGTTTGTTTCCGTCGGTATGGCCAACTATGTCGTCGGCGCCTTTATGATTCCAATGACCGAGGAGTTCGGCTGGACGCGCGCTGAGTTCTCGGCCTCGCGCTCTATCGGCCAGTTAGTCATGGCGTTCACCGGCTTTTTCATCGGCGCGAAGATCGACAAGCACGGCGGCAGACGCTTCATCTTAATGGGCGGCTTGCTGTTGGCAGGCTCGTTGTTCGCCCTGAGCAAGGTGCAGACTCTGACCCAATGGCTTTTGCTTAACGGACTCGCGCTCACTGCGGGGGCGGCGATGATTGGCAACCTTGTCGTCAACGTGACCCTAGGTAAATGGTTCGTGGAGCGGCGCGGCCGCGCTGTCGCGCTCGCTGGCATGGGTATCTCGCTTTCGGGCATCGTCTTGCCGATGCTCGCAACCGCGTCGGTTGACCTGTTCGGCTGGCGCGCCTCTTGGCAGTTGTTGGCATTAGGCGCTGCGGTCGCCACGCTGCCCATGGCCTTTATCGTGCGCCGCGCGCCGGAGGACTTCGGCCTGCACCCCGACGGACTCGCTCCGGAACAGGTGTCTGCGGGGCAGGGCGCAGCGGCTAGCGCCGACTTCGCTAACTCCATGACTCGCGCGCAGGCGATGCGCACCTCGACTTTCTACACTCTTGTTTTGGCGTTCGGTCTGTTTCAGATCTCGATTACGGTCATGCTGCTGCAGACGATTCCGCTGCTGACCGATGCGGGCTACTCGCGGCTAGTCGCCTCGAGCATGATCTCAGTTGCCTCGGTGCCGTCTTTCCTGAGCAAGCCCGTGTGGGGGATGCTGATCGATCGGTTTAGCCCAAAGAAGCTCGCAGCCATAGGCGCGGCTCTCACGGGCAGCGCCGTTTTAGTCATTGTGACAAGCGTCGCGCAGCGGGCAGACGCCTTCGTTTATCTGGGCTTTATTATGATGGGCTTCGGCTGGGGCGGCCTCTTGCCGTTGCAGGAAGTTATTTGGGCAACAACCTTCGGCCGCCGCTATCTAGGTTCGGTGCGCTCCACAGCGCTGCCCTTCGTGTTGGGCATGTCGGCTTTAGGGCCGGTGCTTGTAGCGTCTTACTACGATCAGGTCGGCAACTACGACCTCGCCCTGGTTGCCATCGCGGTATGCAACCTCGGCTCCGCGCTCATGCTTTATCGCATTAAGGATCGACTTCCCCGCAGCAAGACAGCATAGTGCTCCGCAGCCTAGGGGTTTCCCTTCGTGCAGAGAGAGCCCTGTAGCGGGCAAAGAGTAGGCAAGGTGTAGGCAAATTACTGCCTCTATTTGAGGGAACCGATTACCATCAATCTTGCCTAGAAGCCGATCCATACTGATCTCGGTTCTGCACGGCGATCTTGCTAATGTTGGGCGGAAGCCTCGGCTGCTTGCCTGAAATTAACCCGTTCCCGCCTAAGAGGTTACGCTAGTTCAGGGCGTCGAGCAGTATCGGCCACACGTTGTCGAGAATCATAACCTGAGCCTCGGCTTTAGGGTGAATACCGTCAGCCTGCATGAGTTCAGGCTGCTGCGGTATACCGTCGATGAGGAAGGGGATTAGATAGAGTCCGTACTGTTCTGCGAGCTCGGCGTACTGATCGAAGAACGGCTGGGTGTAGCGCGGACCGTAGTTAGGTGGGATCTGCATACCCGCAATTAGTACGGTCGCTCCAGCGTCCTGTGACATTTCGATCATCGCTGTCAGATTCTCGCGCATCAGTGACAGCGGCAGGCCTCGCAGTCCGTCGTTGCCGCCGAGTTCCAGTAGCACATGGCTTGGGCTGTAATTGCGTAGCAGGCTCGGCAGCCGTGAGCGGCCACCGGTTGTGGTCTCGCCGCTTACGCTCGCGTTAATCACGTCCCCGGCTATACCACGCTCTGCGAGACGCGTTTCTAGCAGCGTGACCCAGCCTTCGCTTTCATCGATACCGTAGGCGGCACTCAAGCTGTCGCCGAAGACGAGAAGCGTGGGAGCTGCGGGGGTTTCGTTAGCGCGAGCGCCACTCGAAACTAAGAAGAAAATAGCGAGCGCTGCGAGTGCACATAGCAGGTGCTTGACCCCGGTCCCGATCTCGATAGCCGAGGCTAGAGAGGGAGCTGATGAGTGGGTTTTCGGTGGCATCTGCGTTATTCCTTGGTTAGTTGTTTCTTTAGTGTCGGGCGAATCATTCGCGTCTCAGTCGAGCACGCTCTGCCCAAAATAACGCGCGCTAACTCGCACTTGGACTTGCTAGAGTAGGCCAGCGAGCTCTCTGTTAAATGGCCAAAAAGCTATGGCCGAGGGTTAAGGATAGCCCAATGTTCCGATGGGCGTCAGGTGCCACAGGGCAGTTGCGGCAAACTGCTGCCAGAATCTCAGCGTTACAAGCTGTAACTTACGGTAAAGCCGCTCGTTTTCTGCAGCGCGCCTCGCTACACTCAATACTCGCTAACCGCCTTCTAAAAAGGCGGCAGACAAGGAAGACTGAACCATGATCGAGATACGCCAACTCACTAAGAGTGTGCCGACGAGCGAAGGCACGCTCACTATTTTAAAAGAAGTTGACCTGTCGATCGCCGAAGCGGAAACGGTCGCTATCGTCGGCGCCTCGGGCTCGGGTAAGTCCACGCTACTCGGGCTCATGGCTGGGCTCGACGCTGCGACCAGCGGCGATGTGCTGCTTGGTGGTCACAGCCTTGCCGCAATGGATGAAGAACAGCGAGCGGTGCTGCGCGGGCAGATCGTTGGATTCGTCTTCCAGTCTTTTCAACTGCTCCCAAGCCTGACGGCTTTGGAGAATGTCATGTTGCCTATCGAGCTAAAAGGCGATGAGCAGGCGCGGGCGAAGGCCTTGGCTCTTCTCGAGCGGGTTGGGCTTACCGAACGTGTCACCCACTATCCCAATCAGCTTTCTGGCGGCGAGCAGCAGCGCGTGGCGATTGCGCGAGCCTTCGCTACCGAGGCCAAGATCCTCTTCGCCGACGAGCCAACGGGTAACCTAGATGCAGCGACCGGCGCGAAAATTGTCGAGCTTATTTTTGATTTGAACAAAGAGTTCGCGACCACTCTGGTACTCGTCACGCATGACGAAGGCTTGGCTAAGCGCTGCGGACGCAGTGTTCGCCTAGTGGCTGGCGAAATCGCAAGCGACAGTGCGAGCGAAACAGTCGCCGCCACGTCAGCCGAGGAAGCCGCGAGTGTCTAATAAGCAGGCGATGACTAATCAGGCGGAAACCAAGCAGAATTCCGCGTCCCTCACCTTGGGTGACGGCAGCAAAGGATTCGGCACGCTCGTCGGCTTGGCCTCGCGGCTGCTGTGGCGGGACTGGCGAAGCGGTGAGCTGCGCCTCTTATTTCTTGCCCTGATAATGGCCGTTGCCTCGGTCAGCGGAATCGCCTTGTTTACCGACCGTCTGGAAAAAGCCTTGCTTATGGAATCGGCGAATATGCTCGCCGCAGACCGCGTGCTTGGCAGCGGCAAGGTGCTTCCCGAAGAACTGCTTACAGAGGCTGCGCAGCGCGGCCTGCGAACTGCGCGCACCCTGTCGTTTACTTCCATGGCGTTCTCCGATGGCGGCAATATGCTGGTCAGTGCAAAGGCGGTTAGCGATAGCTATCCGCTGCGGGGTGATCTAATTATTGCCGATGAGCCCTTCGTGCGCGGTGTGCCTGTGCAATCGGGGCCGCAGCCCGGACAGGTCTGGCTGGAGTCGCGTGCTTTACCTGCGCTGGGTATAGACGTCGGTGATTCAGTCTATGTAGGTGAAGCGGAGCTCACTGTCGGCAAAATTATTATTGCCGAACCCGACCGTTCAGGCGGCGGCATGATAGACAACGCAGGGCCGCGCTTGATGCTGCATATGGACGATGTGGCAAGAACCAACGTCGTTCAGCTCGGCAGCCGAGTCAGCTATCGATTCCTTTTCGCGAGTGAGCAGCCGCTTCTCTTAGATGAATACGAGGCCTGGGTCGGCGAAAGCTATGACGGCGAATACCGACTCCGAGACGTGCGCGACGAAAGCGAAGAAGTGAGCGAGGCTCTAAACCGCGCCGAGTCGTTTCTGATGCTGGGATCACTGTTCGCCGTGCTTTTGGCCGGCGTTGCAATTGCACTCACCGCGAAGCGCTATTCCGAGCGTCACTATGACTACGTAGCGATTCTCAAAACCTTCGGCTGCACGTCGAGCCAGATCGGCTTCATTTATCTGTGGATTCAGGCGCTGCTAGCTATTGCAGCTGTCGCTATTGGCAGTCTGCTCGGCTGGGGTGTGCACCACGTTATCCTGCGCGCACTGCAGTCGATTATTACGGTGGACCTTCCGGCAGCAGGCTATGAACCCTTCGTTATTGGAGCCATGACCGCAGTGATCTGCCTGCTGTCTTTCGCTTTGCCGCCTCTGCTTGCGCTGCGTGAAACACCGCCTCTTCGCGTTCTGCGTAAAGACATTAGCCAGCAGACCATAGGCGACAATGTGCCCTACGCTTTTGGCATTGGCGGCACCATCGCGCTAGTATACTGGTATAGCCAAGACGCAATTCTCACCTCTGCGCTAGTGGTCGCCGTAGCTAGTATTGCACTGCTTTTGTCCGTGCTTTCCTACGCGCTGTTGAGCTCTAGTAGTGCAGTCGGTATGCGCGCGGGCAGTGCTTGGAAGCTGGCGATGAGCGCCGCGCGCCGCCGCCGCAAGCAGAACGTCCTGCAGGTAATGGTGTTCTCGGTCACCATTATGTCGCTGCTAATTCTTGGCTTGCTTCGCACTGACCTTATATCCGATTGGCAGGCACAGCTCCCCGAAGACACGCCAAACCATTTCATGATGAATATTTCTCAGCCGCAGATTGCCGGCATCGAAGAGTTCTTTGAAAGCAACGGCGTTCAGGGTAATGCCTTTTATCCGCTTATTAGCGCGACGGTGACAAAGGTCAACGGGGCGGTGCCGGATCCTGAAGAGGAGATGGAGTCAGACCGCGAGCGCGGCACGCTTGCCGGCGGCGCCGAAGATGACGACGAGGCGCCAGCAAAAGGCGCGGCCCGCATGGGGCTGGGCGTGGGGTATGGTCAGGGTGAGCAGAGTGCAACAGCCCCAGGCGCTGACGCCGCCAGTGAAGACGATGAAGAGGGGCAGGTGCGCGGGCGTCTTAGTCGGCGTCAGGTGAGCTGGGCGCAGGAGCTGCCTATGGACAATGTGGTCACCGACGGCGAATGGTGGGGAGAAAACGCTACCCCAGGCTACGTCTCCATCGAGCAGGACTATGCCGACTGGTTAGATATAGAGCTCGGCGATGAGATCGAGTTCGAGATTAATGCTCAGACCATAAGCGCTGAGGTCAGCAGTTTCCGTTCCGTGCGTTGGGACAATATGCAGCCGAATTTCTTTATTATTTTCTCACCCGGCACTATCGACCATTTGGGCGCGACCTTCCTGTCCACCGCCTTGATGGAGCAGGAGCAAAAGATCCTGCTTAACGAGCTCGTCCAGCGCTTCCCGACGATTGTCGTCATTGAGATCGATGCATTAATAGAGCAGATACAGACGATTATTGCTCAGGTCAGCTCAGCTATCGAGCTGATTTCGGTCTTGGTGCTCGTGTGCGGCGCGCTCGTGCTGCTAGCCTGTGTTAACGCGACGTTGGACGAGCGTTTCCATGAGAACGCTATCCTGCGCACACTCGGTGCAGGTAAGAAGCTCATCATGACAAGCCTGCTGATAGAATTCGCCAGTATCGGCCTGATGGCAGGGCTCGTCGCAACGCTAGGCGCAGAGGCAAGCCTGTATTATTTGCAGACCGAAGTGTTCGAGCAGGAATTTGCTTTACACTATTGGGTGTGGATTGCAGGCCCGCTTGCAGGAATGTTAATTATTGCCGGCCTTGGCGTGAATTCAACTCGCGGCGTCGTGAGCATAAGCCCACTCAATGTGCTGCGCCGGCTAGTCTAAGTCCCGTCGTCTTCGGTTAATACCGGTGTAGAAGACAAGGAGGTTAAAGATGAATCATCGACAAATTATCGCGGCAGCCTTGTTGCTTGCAGCGAGCGCGCTGGCCCAAGCACTGCCGCTAGACTCAGTCACCGCGCAGGAGTGTGTGCGTGGCGATTGTGAGAACGGGCGCGGCACGCTAGAGCTACGCACGGAGTTCGGTAAAGGCTTCTACCGAGGCGATTTCCTTAACGGAGAGTTTCACGGCAAAGGTCGTTTAGAGATTCCAGTTTCGTTTCTAGAAAAATCGATTTACGACGGCGAGTGGGAGCAGGGTATTCGCAGTGGCCGCGGCACCTACTGGAACGGCGACGGCAAGCTCTACATTGGGCAATGGCGCGACGACAAGCGCAATGGTCATGGGTCTTACTTTTTCGGCCTGCCGCGCTGGGAAGAAAACAAACATACCGAATACTGGCTGAGCGAGAATACCGAAAACTACACGGGTAATTTCGTTAACGATCACTACCAAGGCCAAGGCACCTATCGCTGGACTAACGGACAGAAATACGAGGGTGGTTTTTTCGCCAGCCAAAAGCACGGGCCGGGTACATTTTTCTACTCTACCGGCACACGCCGCAATCAGGTTTGGGAGTACGGCGACTTCGTGATGTAGCGCGTCGTCCGCTGATTCAAAGGCAGTCCCGTAATTTATCAATAGCGTTTCGCTTTTCCCGCTTAGAAAAACAGAATCCCAAAATAGTATTCGCGATTTTGGTAAGGACACAGTATGGATTTACACGATATGCGCCGCGAGTATCTCATGGGCGAGCTGCGCCGATCTGATCTTAAGTCAGATCCCCACGAGCAGTTTGCGCTCTGGATGCAGCAGGCCTTCGAAATGGAAGTGGTCGACCCGCCTGCGATGGTGATTGCGACAGTAGACGCGAGCGGAGTGCCGAGTCAGCGCATTGTTCTGCTCAAACACTTTGATTCCGCCGGTTACGTCTTCTACACGAGCTATGGCAGCCATAAAGGCCGCGATCTCGACGTTAATCCGAATATTAGCCTGCACTTTCCTTGGCATGCGGTGGAGCGTCAGATTCGCATTGTCGGTAAAGCCGAGCGGATGAGTGTCGAAGAGTCCAAACGCTATTTCCATAGCCGCCCTCGGGGCAGCCAGCTCGCTGCCGCGGTTTCACCGCAGAGTGCAGTAGTGGAGTCTCGCGACTACCTGGAGAGCGAGTTCGCTAAGCTTGAGCAGCAAACAGCCGAGGGCGAAGTGCCTTTCCCTGAGGACTGGGGCGGTTATCGAGTTCAGGCGTCGCAGATGGAGTTCTGGCAGGGCGGTGCAAATCGATTGCATAACCGCTTTCGCTACTCGCTAGCAGAAAGCGCGGCCGAGCCGCGCTGGACACTCGAGCGTCTAGCGCCCTAGATCTTAGCCTTTGCGGAGCAGCTAGCCGCGCCAGGCCTTAAGTTTCTTCTTCTCAAGTACTTTCTTTAGGCGCGCGTACTGCGGCAGTCCGTTCTTGTACTCGGGATAATCCTCGCCCTGTACCAGCGGCGCGAAATACTGCCTTGCCTCTTCCGTTATGCTAAAGCCGTCGCGGCTTATGTAGCTGCGCGGCAGCATCTTTTCGACATTGGCGACATCCGCGAGCTTTGCTTCGCCAATTTTCCAGCTGTATTTTTTGCCCTTACCGCGAATGATAGCGGGCATCACGGCAGTCTTGCCGGCGAGCGCGAATTCCACCGCCGCAGCGCCAACCGCATAGGCCTGTTCGACATCGGTTTTAGACGCGATATGACGAGCGGCGCGCTGCAGGTAGTCAGCCACTGCCCAGTGATACTTGTAGCCAAGCTCTTCTTTCACCATTTCGGCAATAAAGGGTGCGACCCCGCCGAGCTGCGCGTGTCCGAACGCGTCTTTGCCACCCGCCTCAGCGAGGAAGCTGCCATCGGGATTTTGCACGCCCTCGGACACCACGATCGCGCAGTAGCCATGCTTTTTCACACAGCTCTTAACCTTCTTAAGAAATTTTTCGCGATTAAATGCGATCTCAGGAAACAAAATAATATGCGGGGCATCGCCGTCCTGTTCCGCAGCCAAGCCCGCGGCGCCCGCGATCCAGCCCGCATGTCGCCCCATTACTTCCATGACGAACACTTTGGTTGAGCTTGCACACATGGAGGCAACATCGAGCCCCGCTTCGCGTATCGACACGGCAACGTACTTCGCCACAGAGCCAAAGCCTGGGCAGTTATCGGTAATCGGCAGATCGTTATCTACTGTCTTGGGCACGCCAATACAATTAATCGGGTAGCCCTTCTCGACGCTTAGCTGGGCGAATTTGTTCGCTGTATCCTGAGAGTCGCCTCCGCCGTTGTAGAGGAAATAGCGGATATTATGAGCCTTGAAAACCTCTATGAGCCGCTCGTATTCGCGCTTGTTCTCAGCATAGGATTTTAGCTTGTAGCGACAAGAGCCAAATGCGCCAGCTGGGGTTGAGCGCAGCGCAGCAATCGTCTTAGCCGATTCTTTGTTGGTATCGATAAGCTCTTCATGCAGCGCTCCCACGATGCCGTTCAGGCCCGCGTAGACTTTGCCAATCTTGTCTTTATGCTTGCGCGCCGTCTCGATGACGCCGCAGGCGCTTGCATTGATAACTGCCGTCACGCCGCCCGACTGGGCATAAAAGAGGTTCGCTTTGCTCATAGTGCTCGCTACTCGAATCTGAAAGTGAGAAGCCGCGCAGTTTACGCTGTGCCGCGCCGCGCCGCAATTTTGGCAGGTTTTTGGCTACATTTTAGACTCGAGCAACCCTGCTACCAGTGTCCCAAACTAGCAGCAGCCCAAGCACCCAACCCAGTCACAGAGCCTCCAGAAAGGAAAACAGCCTAATGCACGAGCACACGGTGCCGGGTGCTTTCGCGAGCGGAATCCGGAACGGCGAGTGAGCGAGAGTACGCGGCAGTGTGGGATCGAACGATCCCACTACTGGTATCCCAAACTAGCAGCAGCACAATCACCAAACCCAGTCACAGAGCCTCCAGAAAGGAAAACAGCCCAATGCACGAGCACACGGTGTCGGGTGCTTTCGCGAGCGGAATCCGGAACGGCGAGTGAGCGGAAGTACGCGGCAGCGTGGGATCGATCGATCCAGCTAGTGGTGTCCCAAATTAGCAGCCCAAGCACTCAGCCCAGCCACAGAGCCTCCAGAAAGGAAAACAGCCCAATGCACGAGCACACGGTGTCGGGTGCTTTCGCGAGCGGAA
>JAYOBL010000088.1:0-6558 GCA_038104835.1 Gammaproteobacteria bacterium
GCCTTGAGGCACTGCTCGCGGAGATCGAACGCCTCAAGCCTGCGGAAATACTCTATCAGGCGCAGTTAGAAGCGCCCCTCACCGCGCTCAATCACCCCGCCAAACGCAAACGCCCAGAGTGGGAGTTCGAATTAGACTCAGCGCGGCGTGTACTGACAACGCATTTCAAGACTCGCGACCTCAGCGCCTTTGCCTGCGAAGATCTTCACTGCGCCCTCGCCGCTGCCGGCTGCCTGCTGTTGTATGCTCGCGAAACCCAACGCTCTGAGCTACCGCATATTCAGGGTTTAAGCGTCGAGCAGCTTGAAGACAGCGTGGTACTGGACGCTGCGAGTCGGCGTAATCTTGAACTCGACACCAACCTTTCGGGTGGCCGAGAAAACACACTGCTCTCAGTATTAGACACCACCTCCACGGCCATGGGTGGCCGCCTCCTCGGTCGCTGGATCAACCGCCCCCTGCGCGACACGGCCATTTTGACTGCGCGCCAAGACCGTGTCGCGGCTCTCATGAATGAATTCAATTTTGAAGCCATCGCGCAGATTCTGAGCGGAATCGGCGACCTCGAGCGCATCCTTGCTCGTCTCGGCCTGCGCTCCGCTCGCCCACGAGACCTGGCTAAGCTGCGTGATGGACTCGCACAGCTGCCTGAGCTGCAGGCTGCGCTCGCAGCCGCACAGGAAAGCTCGCCGCTGAACAGCGACGCTAGCCGCTGCCTCTCGCCGCTGGCTGACGAAATCTCGCTGTTCCCCGATGAGCTAGACCTGCTACTCAGGGCCTTGGAGGAAGATCCGCCTGTCGTGATTCGAGAAGGCGGGGTAATCGCCAGCGGCTTTGATGCTGAACTCGACGAGCTGCGAAACCTGAGCAGCAATGCCGGGCAGTTTCTTATCGACCTCGAGGTAAAAGAGAAAGAACGCACAGGAATTCCTACACTGAAAGTTGGCTACAATCGGGTACACGGCTACTACATAGAAATCAGTAAGGGCCAGGCTGGGGTTGAGATGCCCGCAGAATATATACGCCGGCAAACGCTTAAGAATGCCGAACGCTTCATCACACCTGAACTGAAAGAATTCGAAGACAAAGTACTCAGCGCGCGCAGCAAGAGCCTTGCACGAGAAAAAGCACTCTATGACGAATTGCTAGAGACACTCGCCCTGAGTCTTGCCACGCTACAATCAAGCGCAGAGGCTCTGGCGCAACTAGATGTGCTAACTTGCTTCGCTGAACGGGCGACGAACGGCGACTACTGCCGTCCGCTCTTAACCGAGGAGCCAGGCATAGATATCGAGGCTGGCCGCCACCCGGTGGTCGAATCAGTGAGCGACTCCCCTTTTGTCGCTAACGATGCGCAGCTCAACCGCGAGCGCAAGATGCTGATCATCACCGGCCCTAACATGGGCGGTAAATCGACCTATATGCGGCAGACAGCGCTCATTGTACTGCTCGCTCTCTGCGGCAGTTTCGTGCCGGCAAGACGCGTCCAGCTTGGCCCCATCGACCGCATTTTTACTCGCATCGGCTCAGCTGACGACCTTGCCGGCGGGCGCTCAACCTTCATGGTCGAGATGACCGAAACGGCAAACATTCTCCACAATGCCACTGAACACAGCTTAGTTTTGATGGACGAGGTCGGGCGCGGCACAAGCACCTTCGACGGGCTATCCCTCGCTTGGGCGGCCGCGGTCTACATTGCCCAGCGGCTCAATGCGTACACGCTATTCGCTACGCACTATTTTGAACTTACCAGCCTACCCGAGGACTTCAGCAGTATCGCGAATATCCACCTCGATGCGGTAGAGCACGATAGCGGCATTGTTTTCATGCACGCGGTTAAGCCAGGTCCCGCTAATCAAAGCTACGGTTTACAGGTTGCACAGCTCGCTGGCATACCCGCCTCGGTTATCGACAGCGCTCGCAGCAAACTTCAGCAGCTGGAGACGGAGAGCCTTGCGGGCAGTGGACAGGCGGTGGTGAGCGAAAAATTGCGCCGCAGCGAGCCCAAAGGGCCAAGCGAAGAAACTCATCCGCAACCCGCCGAGCCACAGCAAAGCGAGCTATTCGCGACAGTCTCTCATCCGGTAGTAGAGACGCTGGCGCGGATAGACCCCGATGAGCTTACGGCGAAGGAAGCCCTGGCGCTGCTCTACTCTCTCAAGGGTCAGCTCTAAGCTGCAGGTAGAGCGAGCAGGCCACTGGAGAGAGCCCTACGGACAGCGCAAGAGCCGCTGAGTGCCCGTCATCACATGGAACGTGAGCATCATCAGTAAAAGCTGTTAGAATACGCCCGCTCGCAAGACTGCCAAGTCAGCGCAGCTCGGCCCGCTCGGCGTTATCCAAGCAGGCTTCAAGACATCTCAGAGACCCGATTAGACAAGTAGACGCGGAGAGAACATGACATTCGTAGTTGGTGATAATTGCATTCGCTGTAAACATACAGACTGTGTAGAGGTGTGCCCGGTAGACTGTTTCTACGAAGGTCCTAATTTCTTAGTCATCCACCCCGACGAATGCATTGACTGCGCGCTCTGCGAGCCGGAATGCCCTGTGGATGCAATCTACGCGGAAGACGAGCTGCCTGAGGATCAGCAGGAATATCTCGCCCTGAACGCGGAGCTCGCCGAGGTGTGGCCAAACATCACAGAAAAGAAAGACGCGCTGCCCGAAGCAGAAGAGTTCACCGATGTGCCCAACAAGCTGCAATACCTAGAGCGCTAGCGCCTAGGCAGCAGGCCTACTGGATCTATCGATTTTCCATCTTCGCGAATTTCGAAATGCAGCAAGGCCTCTCCCGCTGGGGTCGTTCCGGCCTCAGCGATTTTATCCCCTGCAATCACCCGCGCACCTTCCTCTACCAACATCACGCTGTTGTGCGCATACGCGCTTAGATAACGGTCGCTATGTCGGAGGATAATGAGGTCGCCACTGCCCTGCACGCCTCGCCCGGAATAGACCACCTCTCCGTCCGCTGCCGCATAAACCGCGTCCCCGCTATTTACCGCGATATCTATACCTCGAGCATCACCGCTACCAAAGCCGCGCAATACGCGCGTGGTTTGCGTAGGCCAGCGCCAGTTGGGAGCCGCTGCGGCTGGGCCAATTGAACGTCGAATCACGCCCCCACGAGCGACTGTACCCGCCTGCGCTTGCGCAACCGAGTTATTGCGAGCGGCTGTGCCTACGTTAGCCACCACGCTAGTTTGAGACTGCGCCCCCGTGCCCGGTTCAAGGCTTAACTCTTGGCCTACAAAGATCGTATAGGGGGACTGCAAACCATTAGCGAGAGCAATCGCTCGTACATCGAGGTCGTACTGAAAAGCGATCGAGTAGAGCGACTCCCCCTCCCTCACGCGATGGCTAGCAGGCCTGCCCGCTGGGCGCGAGCGCGCACCGCCGGTTCTGCGCACCGGCTCGCTGACAGCGACCTCGGCAGGCCGACGCACGGCGCTGCGCCGAGTTGCACCGGTGGAATCGACAATGAGCGGCTGGTTTTGCGGCAGGCGCAGCGCGCTATCTGGCGTCGAACTCGTCACGATTAGGGGTGGCGTCGACACCTGCCTATCACCCTGCTCCGCAATCGGCGCTTCATAGCTGCGACAGCCCGCAAGGGACAGCAGCGCTGCGCAAAACAAAGAGATTGAAACTCGCATTTTATTCCTCAAAAAAACCGGCTCTGTACATCCGTACAGCTTGTCACTAGGGCTATTGGCGCTCTAGCTTTTCCACACTCTGCGCGGACTTTACTCTTCGCGCAGCCGAAATAGCCGCTCTATCGCGATCACCAGAAGAAAGCCGGCAACAAGTGCGAGACTAGCCCAGCCCTGCTGAGGTTCCGCCCCGGTTAACACGGCATAGTCCCATGGCAGCAGCGGCTGTGCTTGATCATCCAGGCGCCAAGGCCAAATCACCATCAATGAACCCAGAAGAAGCCCGCCGATGAAAGTAGTTGTCGGCTCTGCGAAGCGCCGCAGCAGCCAAGTCAAAAATCTTGAGAAAAGCGCCAGACCCAGCGCGCAGCCCATAACGAAAAAAATTATCGGAACCCACTCAAAGCCCACTAGTGCCTCCAGCATACGTTCATAGGCGCCTAGTAGGATGAGCAAAAAAGCCCCCGAAAGACCCGGCAAAAGCATACCGCAGATGGCGACAGCTCCCGCCAGCAGAAGCTCGCCATTGCTCGTCGCAGTCTGCCCGGGCTCGAGCCACAGAAGACCTGCCACCAACGCTGCGCCTGCGGCAAACAGGGCTGGACCGAGCAGACCGCGCAGTCGAAACTGGCGGTGCAGCAGAAAAATAGCGCCTAGGACTAGCCCCATAAAGAAACCGGCTAGAGGTATGGGGTAGACCTCTAGCGCATACAGTACCGTATTGGCTGAGAGCAGCAATCCAGCAAGCATACCCAGCGCAATACACGCTAAGAATGAACCATCGATACGCAGCCAAAAGCCCGCTAAGTCGCCGCGCGTTAGTAGCCGCAGGGCTTTTATGTCGGCCGCGCTTATAGCCGCTAACAAACGCGCATAGACACCGGTTAGCAACGCGATCGTGCCGCCGGAGACTCCGGGCACTGAATCGCTCAGGCCTATCAGCACACCCTTCAGCACGAGCAGCAGGCGCGCTTTATTACTCATCTCTGAACCTGACCCGTAAGCAAGGGTACAAAGCGTACGTCTTCGAGTTTTTCGCGCTGAAAGTCTTCCCCGAGCCGAGTGATCAGCTGCAGCCGCTGCTTGTCCTCGCCCCCCACTGGAATGATCAAGCGTCCTCCGTCTTTGAGCTGGAATAGCAGCTCGTGGGGGATCGTCTGCGGGGCCGCCGTCGTCATAATGGCATCGAACGGCCCCTTATTCTCCCAGCCAAGGCTACCGTCGTCGTGCTTGAGATCAATATTGCGCAGGCCGAGCAGGCGGAGTGTCTTGCGAGCGCGATCCAGCAGCGGCTTGATGCGCTCTACGCTCGCCACGCGCGTTGCGAGCCGCGCGAGGATAGAGGTCTGATAGCCGCAGCCCGTGCCGATCTCCAACACATTGTCCAGCGGCCCGCTGCGATAGGCGATCTCGGTCATGCGAGCGACAATGTAGGGCTGTGAGATCGTTTGGTTAAAGCCAATCGGCAGCGCCACGTCTTCGTAAGCTCGATGCGCTAAGGCCTCGTCGAGGAAAATATGCCGGGGAGTTGAGCGAATAATATCGAGCACTTCCATGCTCGTAATTCCTTGATCAACAAGCCTGCCAAGCAGTCGCTCGCGCGTGCGCTGCGAGGTCATACCAATACCGTTTAGATTGGGACCCGCATCAGGTCTAAAACTCATAGCTAGACTCTCGAGCCAGTTTCGGGACGGCTCATTTTTCTCGTAAATGACAAAGTTCGCGCAACAGGCTCGTCGCGTAGGCGCCGCGCGGCAGAGTGAAGTCCAAGCACAGATCTTTCCCTTCAGTACTGCCTTCGGCGCCGTCCTCCCACCTCCACTGCAAGTTGCCGACAGCGAATCGCAAGGGCCGACGACCGGCCTCAAGCCCGAAGGCGCTTAGGCCATCGACCATCCAGCGCAGGGACTCAAGCACCGTCTTTTCAATATCGGCCGCTTTGCCCGTGCTTACATACTTATCTTTGACAGAAATAGCACCCGGCAACGGCCCCGTTGGATGAATGTCCTGCGCCTGCAAACGCTGAGCAAGACTTTCATCCCAAGGCTGCGCCTTACCCACGCAAAACAAGCGCCCGCTCCCGTCTAGACTCATCACATCGCCGTCTACGTACTTAGCCCAGTCGCCGCGCTCAATACGGGCAGAGAGCACCTGATTAAACAGGTATGAGCGTGCCGCTGAATAAAGCATGCCGCGGCGGATTCTCGAGCCTCGTTTCACCGATGAGGGGTCGTCTAACACCTGCCGAAGAAGGCTCGACACCTGCTGTAAATTGCTCATCTGAGCACCAAAGCGCTGCGCCCCGAAGTAGTTTGGCACTCCCTGCGTGCTTAGCGCCTCTAGCCGGCGTTCATATTCGCAAGGCTCGCCCTGACAGCCGCGCAGTCGCAGCCTAAAGTGGTTGCGCGCGTGACTGCCTATGCGTAGCTTGCGCGCGTTGCGGGCGACGGTCAGCACCTGAAACCGGTCATCGTCCAGCGCGGCCAGTGCGCCCTGCTGCGTCTCGGGCAGCTTGACGCTAAACCATTGAGTTGTTTCGCCGCGCCTATCCTTCATTCCCGAATACCCAATGTCCGCTGGGGCCACATTGGTGATCGCGCTTAGCTGCTTAGCCACATCGATAGTAGAGGCGTCGGTTTTACGCACCTGCAGAAATACGTGCTCGCCCTCTCCTGTTGGCACGAAGGCGAGCTCTTCATCGACAAGAAAATCGGCAAACTCGCGCTTGATCACTGCGCTGGCCTGAGGACGCCCTAAGGCATAGGCGAGGGATTCGAGAGGGCGAAGAGTTTCGCTATCGGCTAAGCGCTCGCTCACAGGCTAGGCTGAAGCAGCACAACGGCATGGCAGGCAATGCCTTCGCCGCGGCCGATTGCTCCAAGACCTTCGGTGGTTGTCGCCTTGATAT
>JAYOBL010000088.1:6568-8869 GCA_038104835.1 Gammaproteobacteria bacterium
CGCACAATGCGCGTGCTATGCACTCACGCATTGCCGTACGGTGAGGCGCGAGCTTAGGCTGCTGACAGACAATCGTAAGATCGAGATTACCCAGGGCAAGGCCAGACGCACAAACCAAAGCCCACACCTCCGCCAGCAGCGCCAGACTCGAAACGCCGGCGAATGCGGCGTCTGTATCGGGAAAATGCTCCCCAATATCTCCCTTGCCAATCGCCCCAAGCAGCGCATCGCAAAGCGCGTGGAGCACCACGTCACCGTCTGAATGCGCCTCGAGGCTCATTGCATCGGGCAAGGTAATACCGCCCAACACTAGCGGCTTGTTGGGCGTCGCCACTGCCGCGAAGCGATGGACGTCAAAGCCGTGACCTATTCGAGGGGAGCTAACGGGCATGGTATTTACCTCGATGCGAGGATCGCTTCGGCGAGGAGCAAGTCACTCGCGTGGGTGATCTTTATATTGGTTTTAGAGCCGGCTACGAGCAACGGCCGGTAGCCCAATCGCTCAAGAGCCGAGGACTCGTCGGTTAGAGCAACAGCGCAGGCTGCGGCGTCATGCAGCGCTTGCTTGAGGAGACCCAGGGGAAACAGCTGCGGGGTTAATGCCTGCCACAGCAGCTCGCGTTGGCGTGTTGCTACGACATGGGGGAGCGCTGTTCGCGCGCTTTCTTGGCTTTTTTGGCTTACTTGGCTTTCTTTGACCGTATTATCCATAGAGGCCGCTAGCAGACCGCCGCCGTAGTGGGCATCTTGCTGGCAGGCTGAGATTACCGCTGTGACTAGCCCCTCGACATCAGCTGTCTCCACGCAGGGGCGTGCCGCATCATGAACGAGAACCCAATCCTCAGCATCGGCGCCGTGCAACTCGCACAGAGCCTCCAGCGCATTGAGCACGGAATCTTGTCTCTCTTTCCCGCCTTCCACTTGTGCTATGCGCGCATCCTCGGCGCAGCCCAGCTCGCACCAGTATTCATCGTCAGCCCCGAGCGCAACGATGATCTTGTGTAGGGAGGGAATGTTTAGCAGTGCGGCCAATGAGTGCTCGATCACTGTTTTGCCTGCAAGGGGGAGATACTGCTTAGGGTGCGCGGCTTCCATCCGGCGCCCGACGCCTGCTGCGGGGACTACGGCCCAAAGCCTCATAAGCTGAACCCGGCTGTAGCAAGTTCGCACAGAGAATGGGTACCCTTGCAGAGAGTCGCATCGATAAGCAAAGAGTGTACTTGGCGGGGCGACCGAGACGTGAGTGCCGCCAAGCTCTTGGAGGACCTAGCCACCATTAGCGGCTCGGCACAATCATATAGAAAGTCTCGCCAGTCGCGATCAAACCAAGCTCGGAGCGAGCGCGCTCCTCCACTGCCTCGAGGCCGGTCTTAAGGTCTAGCACCTCCACCGCGAGCGCCTCGTTGCGCGCCTGTAGCTCGGCGTTGATCGCCTCCTGCTCAGCGACGTCGCGGGCTATGGACTTCAGCTCTGCGCGACTGTTTTCCCCGAACCAGAGCTTGTATTGCAGCACGCAAAGAGCGAGGGCAAGCGTGATTATTAGCTTTCTCATCAACTACCCTCCTCTCTTGTTTGTGTTTACAAATTCTAAGCTAGTCCGACCTAGCGCCCGAAGCGAGCAAACTCTCCTAGGCCTCGGTAAATAGAGCTTCCGCCTAGCTGCTCTTCAATGCGCAGCAGACGATTGTACTTCGCTACGCGATCAGAGCGGCACAGAGAACCGGTCTTGATCTGACCCGCCGCTGTCGCCACTGCAAGGTCGGCGATAGTCGTGTCTTCTGTCTCGCCGGATCGGTGAGAGATCACCACTGTGTAGCCCGCTTTCTTTGCCATGTTGATCGCAGCAAGCGTTTCCGTGAGCGAGCCTATTTGATTAAATTTAATCAGGATCGAGTTGGCAATGCTTTCGTCGATGCCACGCTGCAGGATCTTAGTATTGGTGACGAAAAGATCGTCCCCCACTAATTGAACTTTATCGCCAAGCTGCGTCGATAGTTTAGCCCAGCCGTCCCAGTCGCTCTCGTCCATACCATCTTCGATTGAAATGATGGGGTATTTAGCGGCGAGGCCTGCTAGATAGTCGGAGAACTCCGCGGGGGCATAAGCTCGGCCTTCGCCCTTTAGATCGTAAACGCCATCGGCGTAGAACTCCGACGCGGCGCAGTCTAATGCCAGATGAATATCTTTGCCTGCCTTAAGGCCTGCCAAATCGATTGCGGTCAAGATCGCGTCCAACGCTGCGGCATTAGATGGAAGGTTCGGAGCGAAACCGCCTTCATCACCGACCGCGGTGCTTAGGCC
>JAYOBL010000089.1:0-7248 GCA_038104835.1 Gammaproteobacteria bacterium
CTTCACAGTGGCCGCACTGAAAAAATAGGCACTCTCCCCCAGCACTCTAAAGGAGTCATCAAAGCGTCTTTTGCTTCTCAGCAAAGGATTGCTATACTCGATGACTCTAGGGAGCGCGGCAGCGCGCGAATTTCAGTACTCAGGACATAATAATGAAGAAAATTTCGGGCAAAAGATCATCCGACGATACTAAGATCGACCTCACGCCGATGCTCGACGTGGTGTTCATCCTTCTTATCTTCTTCGTGGTAACGGCGACCTTCCTGTCAGAGACCTCGATCAGCGCTGCGAGTAGCGACAACAACAACGATCAGCCGCCACCGGAAGACAACGACAAGAAAAATATTCTGTTTGAGATCGGCGCCAACAACGAAATCATTTTAAATGGCAATCCGCGTCCGATTATCGAGACACAGATCCGATCCAATATCGACCAGCTGAAAGCTGAGAATCCAGCGGCCTCAGTCATCATCCAGCCGGATAATGATTCAGACGTCTCGGCTCTAGTGATGGTTATGGACGCCGCTCGCCAAGCCGGTATGGCTAATATCTCGATCGTTGAGCCGCGCTAAGCTCACCGCTCACAAGATTGGCAATAAACGCACCGCTTAGCGGTGCGTTTTGCGTTTGGGGCCTTGAATAATCGAGAAGGCTGAGAGACTGGGAAAAGGGCAAAGAGTTGAGGAGCCAAAAATGGAATCCCTGTGGGATGAGAAACGTGCTGCTGAGATTGCGGCACAAAGCGGAGACCTCGGCCTGCGCGTCTATAGCTCGCAGCTGTTAGGCGCAAACCCTGATTTGGTGCTACACGGAGGCGGGAATACCTCCTTCAAGGGCCACAGTGACTCTTTGCTCGAGGGCAAAGTAGAAACGCTGTTCGTCAAAGGCTCGGGCTGGGATCTCAAGACTATCGAAGCCGCAGGCTTTCCACCCGTGCGCCTGAAACACATGTTGAAGCTTGCCGAGCTCGACTCCCTAAGCGACACCGAGATGATGAGACAGCTGCGTCTCGCGCTGCTCGATCCCAAAGCACCAACTCCTTCGGTGGAAGCCATTCTCCACGCGCTCATTCCCCATCGATTTGTAGACCATACCCACACCGATGCTGTGGTGACACTAAGCAACTCCGAGGGCGGGCCCCAGCGCTTGGCGGAACTGTTTGGCGATGAAGTGCTCATTCTGCCCTATGTGATGCCGGGCTTTGTGCTTGCAAAGCAGGTAGCCGAAGCGAGCAGCGGCGCAGACTGGCGCAAGCTCAAGGGTATTGTCTTGCTGCACCACGGGCTTTTTACCTTTGCCGACGACGCACGCAGCAGCTATGAGGCAATGATCGAGCTGGTAACTAAAGCCGAAGGGGCAATCACGCGGTTTGCCCAAAGCAGCGATCAGGAGCCAGCAAATACCGCTGCGCGCGAAGGCATTGACCACGGCACGCCCGCCAGAGTCGCGATCGCCAAGCTGCGGAAGAGGGCTAGCCATACCTTGGGCGCACCGGCGCTGCTGCGGCTTGCCCTCGACAGCCGTGCTCGAACATTCGCTCAACGCGAAGACGCGGCGCAGCTCATAGTAAGCGGCCCGTTGACTCCAGATCACACCATTCATACCAAGCCATTCGGCGCCGTATTCGCAGACGACGATGCGTCAGGTTTAGACGAGTTCGTAGAATGCTATCAAGAGTATTTCGCAGCTCACGCAGGAGAGGAGCATACTCGTTTGGACTGTATGCCGCGGTTCGGTGTCTGGCTTGAGCGCGGGGTGATTACCCTAGCGCCTAGCGTTACAAAGCTCGCCATCGTGGAAGACATCGTCAGTCATACCCTAGATGCCATGCAGGTAGGCGAACAGCTTGGCGGCTGGCGCGCGCTGCCGCGAGCTGAGCTTTTTGATGTTGAGTATTGGGAGCTCGAGCAGGCCAAGCTGAATGCAGCCCCGGCGAGCAGCGACCCCAAGCGCGAACTAGAGGGTAAGATTGCCATGGTTACTGGAGCGGGCTCTGGGATCGGCCTAGCTACCTGTTACAGGCTCGCGAGCGCAGGAGCTGCGGTCGCCGCGCTAGATATCGACGCCAAGGCGCTTGAGCAGTTTGCTGGGCATTCCAGCATATTTGCCCTGCGCTGCGACATCACTGATGCGGCCCAGTGCGAGGCGGCATTAGACGCCTGCGTTCAGCGTTTTGGCGGTCTCGATATACTCGTGAGCAACGCAGGACTATTCCCCACGTCGCAGAAGCTAGAGCAATTAGAAGACGCTCAATGGAATGCGTCGTTAGAGCTTAATCTCACCGCGCCAATGCGATTACTGCGCGCCTGCGCGCCATTGCTCGAGCAAGGCTACGACCCCGCTGTGGTGCTCGTCGCCTCTAAAAATGTGCCTGCGCCAGGCCCTGGCGCCGCTGCCTACTCCGCCGCCAAGGCCGGCCTCACCCAGCTCGGCCGAGTTGCAGCGCTAGAGCTTGGCAGGAAAGGCATTCGCGTCAACACCCTGCACCCCGATGCAGTCTACGATACCGCGCTGTGGAGCGAAGACACTCTCGCCCAGCGTGCAGCGGCCTATGGGCTGAGTGTCCAGGCCTACAAGACCAAGAACCTGCTTGCGACAGAGGTCAGCTCGACGGACGTCGCGGAGGCCGTTTTCCTGTTTGCAGGGACGCGTCTGGCCAAGAGCACAGGCGTACAGCTACCGGTAGATGGTGGCAACGAGAGAGTGGTGTGAGTGCATGATAATTGAATCTACATTCAGCTAAAGGTGACGCATGAGTGACAAGCCCCCGGTTTCGCAGCATTCCCTTCGCTATGATGCCACGCAGGATAGTGTCTGGATAATCGATCAGACTCAGCTGCCCCATGTATTAGTTGAGCGCGAACTGAAAACCTTAGCTGACGCCTGCGAGGCTATCGAGGCTATGTGGGTGCGCGGCGCGCCGCTTATTGGCGTCACAGCAGCCTTTGGCCTTTATCTAAGTCTCCGCAGCGGTGCAGTGACAACCCCAGAAGTGAATTCCGCAGTGCAGCGCCTAGCACAGACTCGCCCCACTGCGGTAAATCTGCAGTGGGCCTTAGATAGGCTGAGTTCTATACTGATTCCCGTAGACGTCGCACAGCGTCCTGCGCGGGCCCTCTCTGCGGCACTTGAACTCCATGCTGAAGATGTGGCGGCCTGCGCTGCGTTGGGCGAACACGGCGCGGTGCGCCTTGAAAATTTGTGGCATACAAAGTGTGCGCAGGCTGAAGAAAGAGGCGAGAGCGCGCCTAGCCAATTAAATGTGCTGACACATTGTAATGCCGGTGCTCTGGCTACAGTAGACTGGGGCACGGCTCTGGCGGTGGTCTATAAAGCCTGCGAGCGCGGAGTGCCCGTGCATGTTTGGGTCGACGAGACGCGGCCGCGTAACCAGGGGGCCTCCCTGACCTGTTGGGAATTGGGCGAGAGAGGAGTGCCCCATACTCTGATTGTCGATAATGCCGGTGGTCATCTCATGCAGCATGGCTTGGTCGACTGCTGCGTGGTTGGCAGTGATCGCACCACTCGCGAGGGCGATGTGTGCAATAAGATCGGAACCTATCTCAAGGCGCTGGCAGCCTTCGACAATAAAATCCCTTTTTATGTTGCGCTGCCCGTGTCGACGATCGATTTCGAACTAGCTGACGGGCTGCGGGAGATCCCTATAGAAGAGCGCAGTGCGTATGAGGTCACTCATATTAGCGGTCTTGGAGATGACGGCACGGTTCGGCGCGTGCGACTCACGCCGGCAGGCACAGCCGTGAGCAATTTCGGTTTCGATGTGACTCCCGCTCGGCTCGTAACTGGGCTGATTACTGAGCATGGAGTGATTGAGGCTAATGCCGCCGCGCTTGCTAACTTACAAGCGCGCCTGAGCCAAGCCTGAATGAGTTGCATGGATAATTTCGCATCTTAGCCTGGGGGCCAGCCCAAGCTGCGACCACCGAGAATGTGCAAGTGCAGGTGAAAGACGGTCTGTCCGCCATGCTTTCCAGTGTTGATGATGTAGCGATAGCCGTCTTCGGCTAAGCCCTCAGCGCGGGCGATCTCATTCGCGCGCAGCAAGAGTTTGCCCATTAAGGCTTCGTCTTCGGGGCCTGCCGCCTTCGCATCTGTGAGGTGTTTTTTGGGAATCACCAAAATATGACTGGGTGCGGCAGGATTGATGTCGCGAAAGGCGTAGACGTCGTCGTCTGAATAGACTTCTGTAGAAGGAATTTCGCCGGCGATGATTTTGCAGAACAGGCAATCGGTGGTCATACTGAGTTCTCGCTGCTACTATTTTCGGACTATTATTTCAGCTTTCCCCGCCCGCTACCAATGAGTAGCGCTGCGGGTTTGGCTTTGGAGAGAGTTTTTGAAAACTGTTTCGCCCCAGCGTGTGGTAACTCAAACGAGTGGTTTTGGCGCTGCGCTGAAGGTTTTTGTGCTGATGGGGTTTGGCCTGCCTTACTTTTTCTTCTTCGCTCCCGCTATTTTGTTGCCAGCCTCTTCGCTGTCTACTAACTCCTTACAAACTAACTCCTTGCAAACCACCTCGCTGCCTTTTTCTTCTTTTTTCGTTTCCAGCGTTGCTGCTCAGGAGGCTTTAACTGAACCGCAGCGTTATAGCTATAAGATCGTGAATCGCTATCCTTCCGATATGGCCGCGTTTACCCAAGGGCTGCTTTTTAACGAGGGCGTGCTATTCCGGGGGACGGGCAAGCGAGGCGCTTCCACGCTATCACGCATCGAACTTGAAACCGGGAAAACACTCGACGAAGTCAGTCTAAGCTCGCGCTACTTTGGTGAAGGTATTGAGGTGGTCGGTGATCGTCTCTTTCAGCTCACTTGGCAGTCCCATGTTGTCTTCGAATATGACAAGAATACCCTTGAGCGCACAGCGACCCACTACAACCCGACCGAAGGCTGGGGGCTCGCCTATGGTAACGACACTCTTTATTTAAGCGACGGCAGCGATGAACTGCATTTGGTGGACCCCACTAGCTTTACATTCACGGGGAAACTACGGGTCACCCTAAATTCACAGCCAGTGGGCAATCTTAACGAGCTCGAATTTATTAACGGCGAAATTTGGGCGAACGTCTGGCAAACCGATTTTATCGTTCGCATAAGTCCTGAATCGGGCATCGTGACCGGGTTGATAGACCTTAGTGGACTCGCGCAGCGCACAGCTCGTGACGGCGCAGAGGCGGTACTTAACGGCATTGCCTATGACGAAGAGAATGCGCGGCTCTTCGTTACAGGGAAATACTGGGCAACGCTTTACGAGATTGAGCTTATAGAGCAGTAGCAGTGCCTCGTCTTTGGGTGACGAGAGTTTTAACTTGGTTGGCAGCTCAACAAATAGGCTAATTAATAGTTGAATTGATAGTTCGATTGACGGTTCGATTGACGGTTCGATTGAAAGTTCATCTGATAATCCAATCGATAGCTAAGCGGTGAGTTCAATAGATAGCCGGATTGGCAGCTCTGCTGAAAGCTCGATTATTCTTTAGCTCAGCAGTTGATCTGTGAGCTATTTCAATACGACAGAGGCGGTTGCATCGCCAGTTCTAACAACTCGCCCGACAATCGCGGCAGCGCCGTAGCCTGCTTCGCGCAGCTGCGCTAGGCAGTCGCCGGCACGCTGCTCAGGTATTGACGCTAGCAGGCCGCCCGCCGTCTGCGGATCGAACAGCAGCTTAAAGCGCGCATCGCTGCCATAGGCTTCGTCATTATAAAAAAGTGAGGCCGCGCGTTTATTGCTCTCATAAAGCGAACTCCTTACCCCCCGCTCAGCGAGTTCGAGGCTGCCCTCGAGCAGAGGCACTTTGTCCAGTGCTAGCTCAATCGCGGCCCCGTTTGGAGTGATCATTTCAGCCAGATGCCCAGCGAAACCGAAGCCCGTGATGTCGGTGCAGGCGCTCGCTCGATGCTTGCTAAATATCTGTGAAGCGCGCCGGTTAGACAAAAGCATCTGCTCAACAGCCGACTCTATCCAGCGATGGCGACTCAGCGCGCGCATATCCCCAGCGAGTAGAGTGCCAGTGCCAAGCGGTCGGGTGAGGATCAGTAGGTCCGTCGCCGAGGCGCCGTCTTTCGTCAAACATTCATCAGGCTTCGCGAAAGCATTAACCGCGAGGCCAAGCTGTAACTGAGGATTCTCAGCGGTGTGTCCGCCGAGCAGCTCACAGTCATTTTCGGCAAGCGTGTGTTTGCAGCCCTGCATAAGCTCGCTGAGCAGTCGCTTGCTCATGGTCCTGCTCGCCATTGGCATGCCGATCACGGCTAGGGCAGAGTGGGGCTGTGCGCCCATCGCATAAATGTCGCTTAGCGCGTGGTTGCTGGCGATGCGTGCAAAAAGAAACGGGTCGTTAATGAAGGCGCTGAGCTGATCGATGCTTTGGAGAAGAACGCGGCCGTCAGGCAGCGCCACGCTAGAGGCATCTTCTACACGGCGAGGCTCTCTGCCTTCGTGCAATTCATCTAATACTTCGTCTAGCACGCCGCTGGCGACCTTCGCCCCACAGCCGGCGCAGCGTAGCGCATGACTGCGCAGCTGGCTCTCGTCCTCGGAATCTAGTAATCCCCGTGCGAGATCTATCTCTACCTGCATGGCAGGGGGGTGAGAGAAGCGGTTGACGAAGCGACTGTCGATGCGCTGCTTGATTTGCCAAACCAAGCGCCCCTGCGCGCTTGCGGAACCTTTGGAGGCGATAGCCGACTTGTCCCCCATGGAGATCAGTGCCAAAGCCTGCCTCTGTGGTTTGAAGGTTTTGAGTTTGCGCTGAGTGGCGTAGCGAATGAGGTTCTCTGCCAGTATTTTGCCGGCGCGCACGGCATAGACGCCAGACTTAGGGCGGGGGGCTCCGCGAATTGAGGCTGCGTCCCCTGCGGCAAAGACAAATTCGTGGCTCGCAGTTTGTAGTGTTGGCAATACATCAAGAAAACCGTCCGCGGCCAGGCCAAGTCCGCAGCGTGCGGGCCAGGCAGCCAGTGCGGCTCCGGTGGCATAAAAGGATGCGTCGCTCTTGAAGTCTTGTCCCTCGGTAGTCTGTACTGATTCGGCGAGGAAGCGCTTTACCCGCTGACCGCTGTGCACCTCGATGCGGCGCTCCTTGAGTGTGCTCATGACACGCTGGCGGACTTTGCCATTATGCTGGGGCAGTAGCTCCTGCGCTGCGCCGATAATTCGCATCGTAAGTGAAGAGCGCTCTTTTAGTTTGAGGCCGCAATCTGTATGTATGCGGTAGTGCATGGCTAGGG
>JAYOBL010000089.1:7258-8714 GCA_038104835.1 Gammaproteobacteria bacterium
TGGCTAGGGCGAGCTCAACGCTTGCTGGGCCGCCGCCAATCAGGCTGATTGCGAAGTCTTGGCCGGCGCGAACGGCAGCGAGCGCTTCCTGATGCACGGCCTCCCAGCGCGTTAGAAATGCCGCGATTGGCTTAACGGCGCAGGCGTGCTCTGCGCCGTGCAGAGCTTGCGGGCTTGGTGTTGAGCCGGGGTTGAGTGAGATTAGATCGAAGGCCAACGGAGGGCGCCCGGGAAGGCTAATCGTTTTCGCCTCCAGATCGATCTCTTCGACCCGCGCTTTAATAAGTCGTGCGCCGGCGAACTGTGCCAGTGGCCGCAGATCGATATGCATCGCGTCTTTGCTGCAGAAGCCACTGATATAGCTAGGCATGGCGCCAGAGTAGGGTGTGTCTATCTCGCTGCTAATGAGCGTAACGACCAAGCCCGGCACGGGATCCATGCCTAGGCGCTTCAAGACGAATAAGTGGCTATGGCCGCCGCCAAGCAAAACGAGGTGCTTAGCCTGTGGCGTAACGCTGGCATTTTGCATGCAGAAAGGCGCTCCTCAGGGGGTGACGTGAATAGCCAAGAGCCCCTATTCTAGCTTACTATCGGCGCAATGTAGCTGTCAGGGTTTGTCTTCGCGCATCGACCAATTTTGGGATGCGAAAAAGCTTGAAAACGGCGGCTACGTGATAAGGGTTTCTAATTCGACTAGCACCTCGATTACGGCGAAGAACGAGGCGCGAAACACTCGGTTTTAAGGAGATACTATGCGAGGCCTAAGAAAAACGACTATTAAGAGCTCTTTTAACCTGCTTGCCGCGCTCTTGACCCTGCTGGCCAGTGCTCAAGCCGCCGCGCAGTGGACGCTTTCTGCCGACGACTCCTCACTGTCTTTTATCTCGGTAAAGGCTGAGCATATCGCCGAAGTGCATTCCTTTGCGCGCCTGTCTGGTGAAATAGACAGCGGGGGCGAGGCGGTAGTCAGCATCGATTTGACTAGCGTGCAGACCGGTATCGATATCCGCAACGAGCGCATGCAGTCCATGCTTTTTAATACTGATATGTACCCTCGGGCCCAGGTTAGCGCCGATGTGGATGCCGCCGCCTTGTCGAGCATGGCAGTCGGTGAGTCAGCCGTCCTTGAAGTCCCGCTCGCGATCAATCTTCACGGTGAGGTGTTAACCCTGTCAGCTCCGCTGCGCGTGAGCCACGTTCAAGGCGGACTGCGCGTGGACACACTCGCGCCAATCATCGTTAAGGCCGATGCTTTTGCCTTGGTAGACGGAATTGAGAGCCTGCGTGAGATCGCTGGCCTGCCCAGTATTAGCCGCTCCGTACCCGTGTCTTTTTCGCTGTTGTTCAGCCAGTAGCTCTGTTCAATAGTTCCGTTTGAAAGCGCTGTTCAATAGCGCTTTCAACAGCCCGGGGCGATGGCCTTGCTAGGAAGTCATTCGTAAAAGCCTCCTTTTAA
>JAYOBL010000090.1:0-5894 GCA_038104835.1 Gammaproteobacteria bacterium
TTTATCTACTCGGCGCTCGATAACTTTATCGACAAGCCCGTATTCACAGGCCTCATCGGCGCTCATGAAGTTGTCGCGCTCGGTATCACGCGCGATTGTCTCTTCGGGCTGCCCAGTATGCTCAGCAAGCAAAACGTTAAGACGCTTTCGTATCTTAATGATTTCATTGGCCTGAATCTCAATATCAGAAGCCTGACCTTGGGCGCCCCCACTGGGCTGGTGGATCATCATTCGAGAATGAGGCAGAGCAAGGCGCTTACCCTTTGCCCCACCGGCTAATAGCATCGCGCCCATGCTAGCGGCCTGACCGATACACATCGTGCTGACATCGGGCTTGATGAACTGCATCGTGTCGTAAATCGAAAGCCCTGCAGTCACCGACCCACCCGGTGAGTTGATGTAAAGATGAATGTCCTTATCGGGGTTTTCCGACTCGAGAAACAGCAGCTGCGCCACCACTAGATTAGCCATATAGTCCTCAACTTGACCCGTGAGGAAGATGACGCGGTCTTTAAGTAGGCGCGAGTAAATATCGTAGGAGCGCTCGCCGCGCGCGGTCTGTTCGACCACCATGGGGACGAGAGCTGCTGTAGGCTGCTGGCTGGACATTCGTTTCCTTTAAATCGTCAATGGCAGAGTGTTCTGCCGAATCTTACCTGCGTCTTATTCCGCTTCAGTAGGCTGCTTTTGCTCTGGCTTAATAACCTCTTGGTAGGAGACCGTCTTGTCCGTCACCTTTGCTTTCTCCAAAATGAAATCAAACACTTGATCTTCAACTACCGAACTCTCGATCGCTGAGAGCTGCTCTTGATTGCCGTAGTACCAGTTGATCACCTCCTCAGGCGACTCGTACGTTGCGGCGAGCTCTTCTATCGTCTCACGTACTCGCGCAGGATCAGCGCTCAGGTTCTCTACTTGCATGACCTCACCGAGTACTAACCCGAGTGTTACGCGGCGAGTCGCCTGTTCGGAGAACAGCTCATCCGGCAACATGTTTGGATCGAGATTCGCACCGCCACCCATTTGCTGCAGCGCCTGAGCCTTAAGCTGACCCAACTCGTTGGTAACAAGAGCCGCGGGGACTTGGATGTCGACCATGCCGACGAGCTTGTCCATTACCTGCGCTTTGAGCTTGTTGCGGCTCGCCGATTTCAGCTCGCGGGCCATATTGTTTGAAACTTCCTCGCGGAAAGCCTCAACGCCCCCCTCCTCGACTCCAAAGCTCTTAAAAAACTCCTCATCAACCGCAGGGAGAACTTGTTCACTCACGGAATTCACTACGATATCGAACTCAACGCTCTTACCTGCAAGCTCGGCGTTGTGATACTCCTCAGGGAAAGACAGAGGGAGTGTAAAGATGTCTCCGGCTGATTTGCCGATGAGGCCGTCCTCGAACCCCGGAATCATACGCTCGGAACCCAGGATAAGATCGGTCCCGGCTGCGCTGCCGCCAGCAAACTCCTCGCCATCGAGCTTGCCCTTGTAATCCATATTCACACGGTCCTTGTCCGCTGCGGCACGCTCAACCGTTTCCCAAGTTTGTCGCTGCTGGCGCAGCGTCTCGATCATCTCGTCGATATCGGCATCGCCTATGTCCGCGCCGAGGCGCTCAACTTCCAACGCACTAAAGTCAGGCAGAGAGACGTCTGGGTATACTTCGAAGGTCGCAGTGAAGGTTAGGTCTTCGCCTTCTTCTAATTTGCCGGGCTCGATGGTTGGCTGGCCCGCAGGCTTTAGCTGCTCTTGAGTTAAGGCGTCGAAGTAGCACTGGTTAATCAGCTCGCCTGCGACATCTTGGCGTACGCTTTTGCCAAATCGGCTTTTGACCACTTTGAAAGGCACCTTGCCCTTTCTGAATCCTTTGAGGTTCACAGTGCCCGCTGCCTCTTGTAGGCGCGCCGTGACCGCAGTTTCGACTCGATCGCTCGGCACTGCGACTGCCATTTTACGCTCTAGACCCTGAGTCGTTTGGATTGAAACCTGCCTTGAATACCCTCTGACGATGTCGAGGCGCGCTTCGCGTTCGACGAAATTAACGGTTTAGTTGTTTTTCAGGCCTCCAGCGATCTGGAGCCTGTGCTTCCCTGTGATTAATCTTGCTCTTGGTGCGGCGGGAGGAAACCCTGAGGCCTACACCATAGCAAGTGCGCGATTTTCCCACAGAGACAGGGCTTATTCAATGAGACGGGCAGATTCGAGGGCGCTCCAAAGCCTGCAGGCTAGCGCTTGTAGATGGCGCCACAGCCGCCCCAGCAGCTTTGAACCTTGAGCGGTCAGGATGGGCGTTTGACACGCCACTACCACGCTCTTGCTCCGCTAGCGATCCCTGTCGGGCACTACCCAGTCAGACACGGTCAGTGGCAGCGGGAAGGCTGAATTCGTTGTTATTCTGTTTTCTCGTCGAAATTCAAGCACGCTGAATTGATACAATAGCGAAGCCCGGTTTCTACCGGCCCGTCGGTAAACACGTGACCAAGGTGAGAGTCGCAGCCTTTGCAGACAACCTCTGTGCGCTGCATACCGTGGCTGAGATCTTGCCTCTCGTCGATTAGGCTAGACTGCGCAGGCTGGAAAAAGCTGGGCCAGCCACACCCAGAGTCATATTTTGCATCTGACAGGAAAAGCACCTCGCCGCACCCTTTACAGCGGTAGCTGCCGCGTTCTTTTCTGTCCCAATGTTCACCGGTGAAAGCACGCTCAGTACCCTGCTGCCGCATAATTGCGAAAGCTTCCGGCCCCAGTTTGTCACGCCACTCTTCTTCGCTCATCGACGTAGCCTGCTCATTATGTGCATTTTTATCTTGAGTCATAATTCTTTGCTCTACTGGTTTTGACTGTTTAGATAACCTATGAAGTTACTTGAGACGCTACGCCCTCACACTGGGATTGGGTCTAACGCCGCCCTTTGAGTATTGGGGCAGGAGCACAGATTCAGTTACACTGAGGGTCACTAAATCTAACACCTGCAAGATTGGCTTCATTATGAAAACCATTACCCAATCCGATAAGCTCAGCCGCGTATGTTACGACATTCGAGGACCTGTACTCGAGAGAGCTAAACAGCTTGAAGAGGAAGGGCAGCGAATACTCAAGCTCAATATTGGCAATCCCGCGGTCTTTGATCTTAACGCACCGGACGAAATTCTTCAGGACGTCATTCGTAACCTCCCCTCTGCAGAAGCCTACTGCGATTCGAAAGGCCTGTTTACTGCCCGCAAGGCGATCATGCAAGAGTGCCAGCGCTTAGGCATTCTAGACGTGGAAGTAGATGATATTTATCTGGGCAACGGCGTCAGCGAACTGATTACGCTCAGCATGCAGGCTTTACTCAATAACGGCGACGAAGTGCTAATCCCTGCACCCGACTATCCACTGTGGACAGCCGCGGTCTCTTTAAGCGGCGGCACGCCGGTTCATTATCTTTGTGACGAACAGGCAGACTGGTTTCCAGACCTTGCAGACATCGAAGCTAAAATCACGCCGAATACTAAGGCGATGGTGGTTATCAATCCCAATAACCCCACGGGGTCGGTCTACTCGAAAGAAATCCTCTTGGGCCTGGTCGATATTGCCCGGCGGCACTCTCTTATCCTCTTCGCCGACGAAATTTACAGCAAAATTGTGTACGACGACGCGGAGCATATACCCATGGGGTCGCTCAGCGACGACGTCTTCACGGTGAGCTTCAACGGTCTATCCAAGTCCTACCGCTTAGCCGGTTTCCGCTCGGGCTGGATGATTTTGCACGGCCCCAAACATCTGGCAAAAAGCTACATTGAAGGGCTCGAAATCCTGAGCAATATGCGACTGTGCGCGAACGTTCCGGCCCAGCTCGCGGTACAAACCGCACTCGGTGGCTATCAGAGTATCAACGACCTCGTTCTGCCCAACGGTCGTTTGCGCAAACAGCGCGACACGGCATGGGACCTTCTTACCCAAATAGATGGCGTGAGCTGTGTAAAGCCGCGGGGCGCGCTTTATATGTTTCCCAAACTCGATCCGAAGCGCTTTAAAATCGAGAATGATGAGAAGTTGATATTGGATATCTTAGAACGGGAGCAAATTCTACTCGTGCAAGGCAGCGCTTTTAATATCAAGGATACTCAGCACTTTCGTGTGGTCTTCCTGCCCCGCGAAGACGATCTAAAAATGGCGGTAAAGAAGCTCGAGAGAGTGCTATCACACCATCGCAGCTGAGCACTTAAGCCTTTAAAGTAAGCTGCAACGCCGCGGCAAGATCCCGCTCGATTTTTGAGAGCGCCACTCCATCAGTTGCTACTCTTGCAAGGCTGAGTTGCTGCCGCTTAAGCAAGGGCTGCCTCTGGCGGTCGAATTTTTCCGCAGTCATTCCTCCCCGCAACGCGCAACGAAAGCTCTGATCAACCGCGCGCAGATCTAACAAGCGCACTATCGCAGGCCATAGACCACCGCGATTTGAGTCCATACCCGACTCCAGTGAGACTTCGCGCGCCTCGCCTATGCCGCTTAAACAATGCTCGGCCGCAGAATTCAGCGCCACCGCAATCTCAATCTTTTCTACTGCGCGGGCGTACCGAGAAAGTTCAGCCAGAAGTACGGCAGTCGCTGTCTGTTTTGCCTGCACGCTATAGCCCGCGATATGGGGTGTCGCTAACCAACTTGCGGCCACTAACTCCGCATCAACATCCGGCTCATCGCGCCATACGTCTGCTGCGTAAATAAAGCGCGGTCGACTCTGAAGATGATGCTTTAGCGCCTGCTCGTCTACTACCCCGCCTCGGCTCGGGTTTATCAACACCGCGTTCTCAGCCATGTGGCTTAGTTCTTCTCTTCCGATTAGGTTTCGCGTGGCAAATTCGCCAAGGCCCGACAGCGGCACATGGACGCAGACAATAGGGCAGGCTAACGCCGTTGCTAGATCCACATAGCTTGATTCACTTCCAAGCTGCGCGGCGAGGGGATCGTCGCAGCAGGCAGTCTCAAACCCAGCTGCCTGCAAAGTTTGATCGAGAAGGCTACCAACGCAGCCATGTCCAACTATTCCTATCGTCTTACCCTCAGGCTCGAGCGCTGTCTCGCAAGCAAGCAGAGCAAGTGCGGCGAAAACATAGTCCACCACCGCGGCAGCATTGGCTCCCTTCGCGTCCACAAGCTGTATACCAGCGCGTCTCAGGAAAACCGTATCAATGTGGTTCACGCCGCTTGTAGCAGTCCCTACAAACCTCACCTGACTGCCTTCGAGCAGAGCCTCATTAACAGAGGTAATTGACCGCACCAGCAGCGCCTCAGCATCCCGCAGCTGTGCAGGTGAAATATCACGGCCGGATAGCAACTGCAGTTCGCAAACGCCCTCCAATTGAGCGACTAGCTCTTCAATACCGAAAAGACCTGAATCGGCGACAATCTTCATCTTAATACGCCCCGCCTATTTCGCTCTGCGACAGGCTACGCATAGAGTTTCCCAGCGACTCAGAGAGACCGCGAGGCAGTCTCGCCTCGGCCAACACAGCGGAGAAACTCTGTGAGTCTGGGAGCTGCAGCGAAAGGTTGTGGAGCGAGGCTACGGCGAACTCTTCGTCGCACTCCTGCGGCTGTTCGACCACAGTAGCGAGCACCTTACACAGACGCGCCTGCTCTTCGAACGCCTCGAGCTTTGCCGCAAGGGCCTTTGCCCCGCGCATTGGCAGGATCGCGACGCGGCCGAGATCGGCATAGAGCGCTTCAATAGAGCCAAATGCAGCAATGAGGGCACGCGCCTTTACAGGCCCAATACCAGGCACCCCAGCAATACAGTCAACCGCATCGCCGACCAGACCAAGGTAGTCAGGAATGAGTGACGTTGGAACGCCCATATCCTTCTCAAGCTGCAATCTGTTCCGTCGACGATTGGCCGTAAAGTCCCACATAACATCCTG
>JAYOBL010000090.1:5904-8545 GCA_038104835.1 Gammaproteobacteria bacterium
ATCCTGCTCAGACTTGATGAGCTGCGCGAGGTCTTTGTCTTTGCTTACAATGCAGACCCCACCTTCGTCAGCCTCGCTGCGGACACTATGAGCGAGCGTACCGATGATATCGTCGGCCTCAAATCTCTCACTAGCGTAAACCGGCCAACCGAGCGCGAGCGCGGCTTCGGCACACAGCCCCAACTGCCAGGCTAAATTGTCATCTGGAAGCTCGCGATTGGATTTATATTCAGCACTGAGTTGATGCCTAAAACCAGAAAAAAGCGCGTTATCCATAGCCACAGCACCACGCGCCGGTTGTTCTCTGCGCTGTAGTGAGAGCAAAAACTGAAGGAAGCCAACAAACGCGCTGACATCTTCGTCCTCCTCGCTCACCGCTGTGCTGTAGGGAGAGAAATAGGCCTGAAAGATATAAATAGACGCATCTATGAGGTAAGTGTGGCCGCTCACTCTGCGCACTTTCTCAGGAGATAAATATAGTTATCCCCTTCCTGCCGACTAGCCACCAGATCATGACCAAGGAAGGCGCAGAATTTCGGGACATCGCGCGTGGTGGACGGATCGGTCGCAGTGAGTTCGAGCACGCAGTTAAGGGCGAGTTCTTTAAAGTGTTTATGCAGCAGCATAACGGGTTCGGGGCAATACAAACCGCTAGCATCCACTCGAATATCCGCGCTGACGTTATTCACGTTTTCGATAGGCGTGAGTGTGGGGATGCTTTGGCTCATGACTTTTCTCTCTGTATCACTCGAACCCGAGACTCGCGTCGATGGTGACATCCATCGTGCTGCTCACTCGCGCCCTTGCTCTAATTCTTCTCGTTCTAACTCAGCTTGATACTCGATTGGCAGCAACTGGCAGCTTTCGCTTATCGGATCGAAGCTAAGAAAAATTTCTCCTCGCTCCAGCTGCTTGCGAACCTGCTGCACTTTAGCGGCGAGCGAAACCTCATGCTCACCGTACTCAGTTCCCTCGCGAGTCACGGTTTCCTCGATGATCGAATCGAGAATTTCGGGAGCGAGTTTGTTAACAGGTATTTGCATGTTTTAGTTTATTTGCCTCGAACTACGCCCAGACTAATTAAACGAATTAGTCATAGAAAAACGCGAGTGTGCTAGGTGAGCTCAACGAAACGCAGCGCCCCTTCTTCCTCTCGCGCGATCCTTAAGTCGGTAAACGGAAAGGCCTTGGGATCGGCAAGCTGCGATGGCTCGATATTACAGAGGCTTCTAAATATTGTTTCAACTCTGCCAGGGTGCGCTTTATCCCAACCCTGCAGCATCGCTTTAATGGCTTGGCGCTGCATATTGTCCTGCGTTCCGCACAGATTGCAGGGGATTATAGGAAAATCCATCAACTCGGCGTAGCGCGCGATCTCACGCTCTTTGCAGTAGGCAAGCGGCCTAATAACCACATTGCGCTTGTCGTCCGCTAACAACTTGGGTGGCATAGCCTTGAGCTTGCCTCCGTAGAACATGTTCAGGAACAGCGTCTCGACAATGTCATCACGGTGATGCCCCAGAGCAATTTTGGTAGCACCGAGCTCTACGGCCTTGTTATAAAGTATCCCGCGCCGCAAACGCGAGCAGAGTCCGCAATACGTCTTACCCTCTTCCACTTTGTCCATGACAATCGAGTAAGTGTCCTGTTCTATAATCGTGTAATCGACACCAATCGAATCAAGATATTGCGGGAGGACCTGCTCAGGAAAACCCGGCTGCTTTTGATCTAAATTCACTACATGCAGCGAGAAGTCGATAGGCGCGCTCTTCTGCAGGCTACGCAGAATATCGAGCATCGCATAGGAATCCTTGCCGCCCGAAAGACACACCATGACCTTGTCGCCATGCTCAATCATCCCGTAGTCGGCAATCGCCTTGCCCACGTCACGGCGCAAATTCTTGCGACTACGATTGAGCTTAAGCGAGCGATCTATCTCGGCTTTGTTGCTATTCTTGGCCGCGTCTTCAACAGTCATAACATACCTCTGGAATTTGGCATGCGGCAGTGAGCTTAGGCATAGAACTTGGCTCCGCTGCTAGCCAGGTCCAGCAGGCTTTGCGGCGGCGCAAACATAGCCCCGAGCCTTTCGTAGCGCTTGGCAAGCTCGCAAAAATCTTTGCAGCCCACCTGGTCGACGTATCGTAAAGCACCCCCGCGGAAGCGTGGAAACCCTAAGCCGAGGATAAGACCCATATCCGCCTCAATTGCGCTATCGACTATGCCCTCTTCAAGACAGCGCACAGTCTCCAAACACAGCGCTAGCAGAAGACGGTCACGAATTTCCTCGTCACTAAATTCTCTACTAGCCTGCGAGCAGCTAGCAATAACTGTATCTATCTCTGGATTCGCCGAGCGCTGCGGCCTACCGTTTTCGTCTGCACTATAGCTATAGAAACCGCGCCCTGACTTCTGCCCCAGATCGCCCTGCGCAAAAAGCTTGTCAATCGCACTTTCGAAGGGCAACTGCATGCGCTCGAAGCCCTCGGCCATCACCGCTTGGGCATGCACCGCGGTATCGATACCCACAACGTCAAGCAGATAGGCCGGCCCCATTGGCCAACCAAACTCCTCCATAACCCGGTCTATTTGTCTGAAATCAGCCCCTTCATTAAGCAGTGTTGAGAAGGCGCCGAAGTAA
>JAYOBL010000091.1:0-8506 GCA_038104835.1 Gammaproteobacteria bacterium
GCTCTATGCCGATGGCGGACATGCAGGCGATGGCGGCGGACCCCGAGATGATGCCGGGTATTCTCACCGAGGCTGAACTCGAAGAACTCGCACAGCTCAGCGCTCAAGACTTCGACTCGCGCTTCTTGCAGCTCATGATCAAGCATCACGAAGGGGCGATTACGATGGTCGAGCGTCTGCTAGCGCAGCCGGGTACGGCTCAGGACTCTGTCCTGTTCGCCTTCACCACGGACGTCACATCGGATCAAACCAGCGAGATCGAACGCATGAGCTCGATGCTCGCGGGTTTTTCGCCAGACCCCAGGGTTAATCTCAAGCCGGGCTATGCAGATGCAGGACAAGCGGCCCTGAACATGCGCTTGCTCGCGGCGCTACCCAAGCCAGACGGCTTCTTCGACCCCGACAATCCCGAAGGGCTTCCCATGAGCCGGGTAAGGCCGCAGGCCATCGCACCGGCAGAGGGTGAAGAAAGTGATGAGGCAGAAAGCGAGCTAGGCAGTGCCGAAGCTGAATCGACGGTCGAGACGCTAACTAACGCCGCCGACGAAGGCGTAATCCCTGCGGATGTCGAGGACGAGACTGCCGAGCCGCGCCCCAGCTTGATGAACTTCGCGAATACCGATCTGCTTTTCGCCGGCGACGTGGTTGTGGCGGGCAACTATCACGGCTTTAACGCCTACGACATCTCTGAACCCCGCGCGCCTGAGCTGCTCAGCTCTGTAGTTTGCCCGGGCGGGCAGGGCGATGTTTCTATCATCGGTGATCTGCTCATTATGTCTGTGGAACAAACTCGCGGTCGCCTGGACTGTGGTCTGCAAGGAGTAGCCGAGCCCGAAAGTGCCGAGCGCTTTCGCGGCATTCGACTTTTCGACATCAGTGATTTCCGAATGCCAATTCATGTCGGTGCTGTACAGACCTGTCGCGGCTCCCATACCCACACTGTCGTAACTGACCCCGACGACGACGGTAATGTTTACATTTACGGATCGGGTACGAGCTCGGTGCGTCCGGGCGAAGAGCTCGAGGGCTGCTACGATGAATCGCCTTTCGAGAATCCGGAGTCGGCGCTGTTTCGCATCGATGTGATTCAAATTGCCCTCAATGACCCCGCGTCTGCGCGTGTCGTTAACCGGCCTACGGTATTCTCTGATCCCGATACCGGCGTTATCGCTGGTCTTTGGGAGGGCGGTGACCACGGCCCGGGCACGCAGACCACTCGGGTAACGAATCAGTGCCATGACATTACAGCCTATCCCGAAGTGGGGCTCGCTGCGGGTGCCTGTTCTGGCAACGGAATTTTGCTCGATATTTCTGACCCGGCTAATCCGACGCGTATCGCCGAGGTTATCGATCCCGGCTTTGCCTATTGGCATTCCGCTACCTTCAGCAATGACGGTCGCAAAGTGGTTTTCACCGACGAGTGGGGTGGCGGATCGCGACCGCGCTGCCGTCCTGCGGATCCGCTGACCTGGGGCGCCGATGCAATCTACGACATAGTCGACAATGAAATGCAGTTCCGCAGCTATTTCAAGATGCCGGCGCCGCAGACCGAACAGGAAAACTGTGTGGCCCACAACGGCTCGTTGATCCCAGTTCCGGGCCGCGACATCATGGTGCAGGCCTGGTATCAGGGCGGCATCTCGGTATTCGATTTCACCGATTCCTCGAATCCCCAGGAGATCGCCTTTTTCGATCGCGGTCCGGTTGATGCCGAGGAGTTGATACTTGGCGGCTACTGGTCTGCCTATTGGTTCGAAGGACTAATCTATGGCACCGAGATCGCGCGCGGTTTCGATGTGCTTGAGCTGCTGCCTAGCGATTATCTGAGCGAGAATGAAATCAAAGCGGCTTCGCTGCGCAGCGCGGGCGGCACGTTTAACGCGCAGCGACAACAGCAGCATGTGTGGCCTGCCGAGCCTGTTGTTTCTCTCGCCTACCTCGATCAGCTTGAGCGTAGCGCAGTGGTAGATGCCGCGCGGGCGCTCGAGCTACGTGAGGCCTTGGCGGAAACCCAGACGCTTCTCGCAGACGAGGCCCGCGATGCGCGCGCTGCAGGTAAACTGCGCTCGCTGGCGGTGAGCTTCGATGCCGACGCCGATTCGGCGCGCGGCGTGAGTCGCGACCGGCTTATCGCGCTAAGTGAATCGCTCGAAGCCATCGCCGACCGGCTGTAGGCAACGCAGTGACTCAATTACCAAGCAAGGAAGCTGCCATTGTTTAGCTATGACTGGCTCCACTGGAGCACGTTCTTCGTTGCGACCTTTGCGCTCAACGCGGCCCCGGGCCCTGACCTAGGCTATATCTTCGCGCAGACCCTGAAGAACGGGCGCGCGGGCGGTGTCGCGGCGATGCTCGGTATCTGGACTGGAGCCTTTGGCCATGTCCTTATGGCAGCCCTAGGTTTGTCGGCCATCTTGGCTACCTCGGCGACGGTGTTCGCTGCGGTGAAATGGTTAGGCGCGGCCTATCTCGTGTGGATAGGCGTCGACACCTTACGCAGTGTAGCCCACTCGCAGACTGACGCTGCCGCTGACCCAGCGCAGCCGCAGGCCGTAGAGCCGGCCAAGGCGAATATCATTTTCCGGCAGGGTGCGCTAATTGCGCTGCTAAATCCCAAGACCGCGATCTTCTTTCTCGCATTCTTACCGCAATTCGTCGTAGAGGGCGCAGGCTCAACTGGACAGCAGCTCTTCTTGCACGGGGTGCTGGTTATCGCGATTGCCGCACTGATAGATCCTTGGCTGGTGCTTCTCGGCAGCCGCCTAAGCTCGCGCCTCAACAGTAATACGCGGTTTAATCGCTGGGCTAATCGCGTGCTGGGCGGCGTGTTTATCGCGCTTGGCGCACGTTTGGCATTGATGACTCAATAGCATTTATTCATGGAGGCAGGCATGGCGCTGACCCCTTTTCATATCGCCGTTCAAGTGCGTGACATAAATGAAGCCCGAGAGTTTTACGGGACTAAAATGGGGCTGCCCGAGGGGCGAAGCGCAACGGACTGGATAGATTTTGATCTATTCGGTCACCAAATCGTTGTGCATCTCCATCGCGATTTAGGCCCGAACGGCTCGGTTCGCAGTATCTCCAATGCGGTAGACGGCCACGGCGTGCCAGTGCCTCACTGCGGCGTGGTAATGCAATTTAGTGACTGGGAAGCTTTTGCTCTTAGAGCGCGTGACTTCGTTGACGAGTTCGTGATCGAGCCCTATGTACGCTTTGCTGGAGAGCCTGGGGAGCAGGGCACGATGTTTTTCTGTGACCCTAGCGGCAATGCGTTAGAGTTCAAGGGCTTTAAGGATATTGAGTCGCAGCTGTTTGCGAAATAGCTTGAGGTAAAAACGCAGCGGGCTGTGTCGTTTGATACCCATGCGTCTAGGGATTTCCTAAAGATTTGTCCGCAATTGAAACTCTGAAAAGGACACGGCCATGATAACTAATCCTATAAGTCTCCCCTCGCGACCGGCACAGGCCATCTGCGCGTTTTTACTGTCGGCGCTAACGCTGGGCGCTGCGTTTGGGCAGGATCTCGATCCCACGCGCTTCGAAGCGACGATTGAGCGTTTTGAAGCCATGGACGCGCAATCAATGCCGCCCGAGGGAGCTATCGTCCTTACCGGTAGCTCGAGTATTGCGCTCTGGAATCGCAAAGCTGCGGAGGCACTGGCGCCGCTCACGGTAATCCCCAGAGGCTTTGGTGGCAGCGTAATGGGCGATGTGCTGCACTATCTCGATAGAGTCGCACTGGTTTACAAGCCGCGCGCGATTCTCATTTACGAAGGTGACAATGACACCGCATTTGGCCTTGATCTCGATCTTGTAGAGAGTCAGCTCATGGAGATCATCGAGCGCGTCGACGCCGAACTTCCGGACACGCGCATCTACCTTCTGTCGGTAAAACCAAGCGTGGCACGCCTGGCTTACTGGGACCAAGCGCAGGCTCTTACCGCGCGCTATCAGGCAATCGCCGATGCGAATCCCAAGGTCTTTACGATCGACGTGGTTTCCCCTTTTATGGAGGAAGACGGGACAGTAATGCGCGATATCTTTATCAGCGACAACCTGCATCTCAATGACAAAGGGAATGAGATCTGGGGCCGCGCGATCAAAGCCGGCCTGATGCCCGTTGAAGCTCCCTTCGAGGATTGATAGCGATGCTTAATCTGCTGCTCGCTTTTTTGGAGCTCGGTATGCCCTTGGCACTACTGAGCTGGCTACTCTTCATGCGTTTCTTTGGCCGAGGCGAGCTTGATCGCCAGGCTAACCGCCGAGAGATTGACGCGCGTGTGAAAGAGTTTAAAACGAATTATAAAAGCGAGAAGAAAAAGCGTAAGCGTGAAGGCGAGCGAGGCGAGAGTTTGGCCATGCGCTCGGGGGCCGAGCTTGTATTCGAAAAGTGGATGGTTTTCGGCAGCGGCTTCTACGGACTCGCTGCATTCTGGACTCTGTTAGTGATCGAGTTTTTCAGTCTCGCAGAGCTCGCGGGCAGCCTGCTGACTTTGAGCCTTTTTGAAGATGGTTGGCTGCAGCTGCTGATAGGGCTGGCCACTGAGCAGCTTAGCAATTTCATTTCCGCGCTGCTTTGGTTCAACTATTGGGGAGATTCTCTGCTCGCCAATTTCGCTGTTGCCTATGCAGGCTACTGGTTGGGAATAGAGGCGGCGAGACGAAACTTGCAGATCTCCATGCAGACCCTGCTCGCTGCGCTCAAGCAGCGGATCTCTCCTAAGTCAGGGCCCTACCTTAAGCAGCCCGACTAAGCTGCGAATCGAACTCCCGAGCGAGCAGTTCGTAGGATCTTAGGCGCGCCTCGTGGTCGTGCACGATACTCACCAGCATGATTTCATTAGCTCCAAATTCTTGAGCTAAGGCCTCTAGTTTTTCCCTCACCTGCTTCGGGGTCCCGACCGCTCGTTTGTCGCGATTAGCGGCGATTAGCTCGCGTTCGGACTGCGCATAGGGATAGTCGCGGGCTTCTTCCGGGGTTGGGAATGGGCCCGGGTTACCTCGCAGCAGTCTGATGTACCAAAGGTCGCGACTGCTTGCGAGGCGCTGAGCTTCCTCCTCGGTTTCGGCGCATACCGCAAATAGTGAGAGACAGGTGTGAGGCTGCTGGAGATTTGGGCCGGGCTTGAAGCGCTCCCGATAGATATCGAAGATGTCCGGTGTGATATTGGGATTAATGAAATAGGCAAAATTGTAAGGTAGCCCTGCGAGTGCGGCTAGGACTGCGCTATCGTCACTCGAGCCTAGCATCCACATCTGCGGAGGTATTGCCGTGGTAGGAAAGGCGCGCGCGGCTTCCATGCCGGGAGTCGGCGGGTCAGTATCATTCAGTAGAGCCTGCAGATCAGCGATCATATTGGGGAAATGCTCAGGGCCCACTCGCGATCCGTAACGTATTGCCGCTGCGGTGAAGGGGTCCGTGCCAGGGGCGCGGCCCACACCAAGGTCGATACGCTCGGGATAAAGAGTCTGTAGCAGCTTAAAGTTCTCAGCGACTTTGTAGGGGCTGTAATGAGGCAGCATGATGCCGCCTGAACCCAGGCGAATCTGCTGCGTCTCGGCACCTAAGCGTCCGAGAAGGACCTCGGGTGAGCAACCTGCTAGCGCGTCCGATGCATGATGTTCGGAGACCCAGAAGCGATAATAGCCCAGAGCGTCACAATGACGGGCGAGCTCTATCGTCTCTTGCAGCGCTTCATAGGGCGTGCTGCCAGCGCGTACTGGCGATTGATCTAGCACTGAGAGTTTTAGGGGCATGGTTACTCCGAGGCACCGCGCAGAACTGCGTTAATCAACAATCGCCTGATAGACGCCATTGCGTAATGTTGTATGGTCGTCGAGATTCGTCGCGGGAATTATTTGGGTGAGATAGACAACGAGACGATCCTCTACCGGGTCTCCCCAATACACCGAATGATAAGCGCCTCCCCAAGCGTATTCGCCTTCGCTTCCAAGAGTGCCTCTAAGACCAAGATCCGTTGCTATGGAGAAGCCTAGGCCAAAGCCTTGACCCGGTTGGAAAGCGATATCACCCAGGTGATCGGTCGTCATGAGCTCGATTGTCTTGCGTGAAACGAGGCGTGTTCCGTTTAGCTCGCCGCCGTTCAGGGTCATCTGCAAAAACTTAGCATAGTCGCTAGCGGTCGACAGAAGACCGGCGCCGCCGGAGAAACTTTGTCGCGGTCCCTCATCGTAAAGACCCTGACTCTGCATGCCATTGGTTTCGGGTATTGCCTCAACGCCGCCGTCGGCGGGCCGGTATACGGTGGCCAGGCGTCCACGCTTATTTGCCGGCAGATAGAAATGCGTATCGTTCATCCCAAGCGGTGCGAAGATTTCCGTGGCGAAGAAACTGGCCAGATCTTGCCCGCTCACCTGCTCAATGACAGCGCCTAGGATGTCGGTGTTATAGCCGTAGATCCACTGCTCGCCAGGGTGCGCATCGAGCGGGAGCGACGCCATGCGAGCGATCGTGTCGCGCACCGGTTCCTCACGGTCTGCGAAGTACCAGCCTTGAATTGAAGCCTGCGCCCAAGCGCTGGCGGCAACTCCATTGCCGTAGCTCATGCCGCCTGTGTGAGTGAGCAGATGGCGCAGGGTTATCTCGCGGCGCGCTGGCTCTAGCGTATACCCCCCGCTGCTGTTTGCCACAGCAACCTGCATCTCTTTCCATTCGGGTAGATAGCGCGAAAGCGGCGCGTTGATATCTAGTAGGCCGCGCTCTTGAAGCATCATGATGCCCAGGCTCGTGATCGCTTTGGTTTGCGAGGCTATGCGAAACAGGGTGTCGGTGCTCATCGGTATGCCGTTCTCGATGTCCTGCATGCCGTTGGCTTCATGTGCAACGACTTCGCCGTGGCGCATGAGTACATAGACTTGCCCCGCTAGCTTAGCTTCATCTACATAGCGTTGCAGGTTGCTGTCTAAAAGCGCGAGCCGCGAGGCCGACATGCCAACACTATCCGGGGTGGCCAAATCTTGGGCGGCTGCAAGGGGGATTGCGAAAGATAGGGCTAGCGGGGCTGTTAGGCCAAGAATGAGGGAGGCTGCCTTCGCCTTGCGCTGCTTTAACGAGATCAATTGCATGTTGCGCTCCATATTTGTACTTGTTCTATTGGAAACTACGCTGCAGAGAGTTTACACCGCTGCTCGACATCGATGCCATGGTTGTACGGGGCGGTAAAATCGTAGATTTGCTCGCAAGTAAGCTAGCTATTACTGCAGCGAGGATCGCGAAGACGCAGGCTTCGGGAGGCGCGGCGATTCCTAATACTAGCTTACTTGGGCAGCGTGTTTTGGAACCAGATTGCTAAGCGAAGTCCGGCGAGCCCCAGACGCTCGCTCGCGATCTCGGTCATCTCATTGACATAGGCTTCATCGAGGCTTTGAGCCGGCAAGCGCGTGCTGCTTCGGTCTGCGTCTTCTATCGCCTGCAAGAGGGAGGGTGAGTAGACTGGCCCCCTGAGGAAGCCGCGGCTCTCTCGAAGCCAAAGCGACCAGTCAGATTCTATGCCGGTTAAGCCTCCGGGTGCTGCACTTCGCTTCATCGTCTGCGCAATATTTTCTTTGCCGCGCATGGCTTGGTCCCAGCGAGCATGTAGGTTGCTATCGCCAATGCGAATGGCATTGCCGCCCCGGTCTCCGGTTTCGAATAGGCGAGCGCTGTAAAGTGAGCCAGAATGCAGCGGCTGATGTACATCACCCATCAGATGTAATACCCAGCAGAGTGCCACCGCACGTTGCGAGGCGGGGAGCGCTGAATCGGCTAGCACACGAGTATTGTAATCGAGGGCGGTCATGACATTGTCGGCGTCGGCTTCTGTGCGTATTTCTCGCGCCGCTGGGCCCATAATGGCCTCTGCGGTCTCGCGGTTTACGTAGAGATTTCCCTGTATGTTCGCTGCGCCGCGCAGCCAAGCGCCATCAATATAGTGCCAGCTCGGTCTACTGTATTTTGCCCGTTCACTCTCATCAAAGCCCCGCGCGATGTCCGGCCAGTAAGCCGCTTGGCCAAGTAGCCAGTCAAGCTGCACATTGGACTCGGCAGCGGCAATCTCAGCGGGCATCGCCGAACGAAAATCTTGCTCATAGCGCGGGTGCTGTTCGAGCAGAGCGCGCAGGGAAGAGCGGGTGTCGGCGTCGAGATAGCGCAGAGCAACGCTTGCCGAGAGCCTGTGACCCGCGGAATCCCACGCCAAAGCCGGTAGCGAAGAGGCGCTGAGGATTATTAGGAGGCTCGCGAAAAAACGGCGGGCTAGTGGGGTGTTAAGCATGGTTATTTACTCGTCTAATCTGTTTGGATTGAAGTGCTGGCTGTGCGGAACGATCCAGCGCTCGCTCTTGTTAAACCTCGAGCCACTCAGCTCGTATGTCGTCTGCCTCGAGTAGGCTCTGCGGTGTGCCTTCGTATACGATCTTGCCGTGGCCCATCACGTAGAGGCGCTGAGAAATTTTTAGCGCAATCGACAGCTTCTGTTCCACTAGCAAGATAGAGACGCCGCGA
>JAYOBL010000092.1:0-1271 GCA_038104835.1 Gammaproteobacteria bacterium
CGTTCGGATTGGGCGTGAGCAGACGAGCCAGTTGATGCCGCAGCTAGTGCGAGCATCAAAGCATAAGCGGTTTCGGCGCGCCGCGAGGAGCAGGGCTCAGGCCGCATTGAGCCTGAGCTTCGCGAGAACGGCTTCGATAAAATCGAGCTTGTCATCGGGGATCTCTGCATTGTGGGTGAAGTTCAGCGTATTGGGCCCGCTAAATTTGAATAGCGCAGGTTGCTCCTGCACGAGTTCGATTAGACAGAGGCCGTCCACCGGGGTGTCCTGTTTAAACTCAAAGCGCCCGCTGCTCGCATTCGCATCGACTTTGGCAATGCCAAACTGCGCCGCGATAAGCTTGAGCTGGGCGACGCGGAAGAGGAGCTGTAGCGGCTTGGGTAACATGCCGAATCTATCGATCATCTCCACTTGCAGATCGCGCAGTTCCTCGGGGTCTTTGCAGGCACTTATGCGTTTATACATGATGAGACGAATGTGCACATCGGGCAAGTAGTCGTCCGGTATCAGTGCGGGAATTCGTAGGTTGATATCGACCATCTTAGCGGGTTCGAGCGTCGTGCTCGGCGCGCGACCGTCTTTAATCGCGGCAACCGCTTCCTCAAGCATTTCGGTAAACAGAGTGAAGCCGATTTTCTGCAAGTGCCCGCTCTGTTCATCGCCCAAGAGCTCCCCAGCACCGCGAATTTCAAGGTCGTGGCTTGCCAAAGTAAAGCCCGCTCCTAGGTCCGATGCCGATTGGATCGCATCGACTCGTTTTTGCGCATCGGGCGTGAGTTTGGTTTGCGTAGGCAATAATAAATAAGCGTAGGCTTGGTGGTGCGAGCGACCCACACGTCCGCGTAACTGATGCAGCTGTGCCAAGCCAAATTTATCGGCTCTGTCTATCACTATCGTATTGGCGCTTGGAATATCTATACCCGTTTCGATGATCGTCGTGCATAACAGTATATTAAAACGCTTGTGATAGAAATCGGTCATCACGCGCTCGAGCTCGCGCTCGGCCATCTGGCCGTGAGCGATGCCAATACGAGCCTGGGGTACGATTTCTCGCAAATGGGCGGCCGTGCGTTCTATGGTCTTTACTTCGTTGTGTAAGTAGAAAACCTGCCCGCCGCGCAGCAGCTCGCGAGAAACCGCTTCTTTGATGAGTCCATCTTGTGTTTCTCTCACGAAAGTCTTTACAGAGAGTCGCTTCGAGGGAGGAGTAACGATAAGGGAAAGGTCCCGTATCCCTGCCAAGCTCATGTTCAGTGTGCGCGGGATGGGCG
>JAYOBL010000092.1:1281-8371 GCA_038104835.1 Gammaproteobacteria bacterium
GCTTTGAGTTTTTCCTTTTGCCGCACGCCGAAGCGATGTTCTTCATCGATTATAAGTAGCCCGAGGTCTTGGTATTTTATTTCATTGTTTAGCAGCCGATGTGTGCCGACCAAAATGTCGACTTTGCCCGCCGCGACGCGCTCTAGCACGGCGTTCTGCTCAGCGGTGGTCTTAAACCGGCTGATGACATCAACCTCTACCGGCCAGTCGGCGAAGCGGTCTTTAAGGCTTTCGTAGTGCTGCTGGGCCAGCAGTGTGGTGGGGACGAGTAGGGCGACCTGTTTGTTATTCTGCACAGCGATGAACGCTGCGCGCATCGCGACCTCGGTTTTCCCGAACCCTACGTCGCCGCATACAAGCCGATCCATGGCGCGTGGCAAGGCCATGTCGGCTAGCACGGCTTCAATGGCGGTCTGCTGATCTGCCGTTTCTTCAAAGGGAAAACTGGCGGCAAACTTTTCGTAGTCTAGTGCTTCGATCTGGTAGCTAAAGCCTTTTTTGGCCTCGCGCTGGGCATAAATATCTAGCAGCTCGGCCGCCACATCGCGAATTTTCTCCGCTGCCTTGCGTTTCGCCTTTGCCCATTGGTCGGTGCCCAGAGTGTTGAGAGGCGCACCTTGTTCGTCTCCCCCGCTGTACCGGCTGATGAGCTCGAGGGCGGAAACAGGGACATAAAGCTTCGCCTGATTGGCGTATTCGAGCATTAAGAATTCGGTGGCTTGGCCGTCGGTAACGATGGTCTCCAAGCCGCGATAGCGGCCTATACCATGATCGATGTGAACAACGGCGTCATTCAGCCGCAGCTCGCTCAGGCTCTTAACGATAAGGTCGGTATTGCTTTGTGTTGCCCGTCGACGGCGACGTTGGGCAACTTTATTGCCGAATAGCTCGGACTCCGAAACTAACAGCAGCTGCTCATCTTGTAGCCACAGGCCGTGATCTAATGGCGCAACAGTAATGCCCAACGCCTCGTCAGCGTCAATGAACTCCAGCCAGTGATCGAATTGGCGAGGCCTGAGATCGATCTGTTTCAAAACCTCAATCAGTGTTTCCCGTCGACCAGCGGTCTCTGCGCAGAAGAGCAGGCGTTGCTGCGGGTTTTCAGCCATGAATTGCAGAAGGGCCGCAAAGGGCATCTTGAGCGTGTTGTCGCTTGCGAGCGGTGGCGGTGGGGCGCTGCCCAGACTGTAGGCAGAGGGGTCTTGGCGAAATTCTATCTGTTTGAAGCGTTTAAACTCCCGCAGTAGTTCATCTACCGGGAGAAATATTTCCTCAGGCTTGAGTAAAGGGCGCTGCCGATCGAACTGCCTGTCCTCAAAGCGAGCCTCGATGTCATGCCAGAAGCTGTCGCCGGCGTCTTTTAGGCGGCCGATTCGGCACAGGGTGGCGCTCGGTGGCAGATAGTCGAATACGGTCTCGAGGTCTTCAAAAAACAGGCTAAGATAGTATTCCAAGCCCGGTGACGCGATGGATTCGCTAACATCTTGGTAAAGAGGGACTTCCCTTGGGTCCACGTCGAAGCGTTCGCGGAATGCGCCGCGGAAATGCGTTACGCCTGCTTCGTCCAGCGGGTACTCCCTGCCAGGTAGCAGTTTCAGTTCGGGCAGCTTCCCCTCAGAGAGCTGGCTCTCCGGATTGAATAGGCGCAGGGTCTCGATCTCGTCATCCCATAGATCGATGCGATAGGGCTGACGGCTTCCCATCGGAAAGAGATCGATAATCGAGCCGCGTACAGCAAATTCTCCGTGTTCAAAGACTGTGTCGACACTTTGGTAACCGGCGGCAACAAGCTGGGTTCGAAGCTCGCTGATGACGAGCTTTTGGCCTGTTTGAAGATTGAGTGTATTCGCCAGCACATAGCGCTTTGGTGGCAGCTTGTGCATCAGGCTGGTGATCGACACCACTAACACGCCGCGCTTCATTGCAGGCAGGTGGTAGAGGGCGCTTAGCCTGTCGGAAATAATGTCCTGATGCGGCGAGAAGTTGTCATAGGGCAGTGTCTCCCAGTCTGGCATGGCGAATAGCTTTAACTCCGGCGCAGAGGTAAGGAAGTAGCGCAGTTCCCGTCGCAGCTCTTCGACGCTCTCGTTATTCTCGCAGATGACTATGATCGGGCCATCCGCCTGCTGCGCCGCCTCTGCTATCGCCAAGCTGCGAGCGCTGCCGTGAGCGTCTGACCAGTACTGGGTTTGGTAGCTATCGCTAGGAAGCGGCGGGCGGAAAGGATTCATAGCAGAGGTCTAGATGCGTGAGAACTTGGAGTATAGACCACTTTCCCGAGGGTTTCTTGCACTGACCTTGTAATGGCCGGATAATGCGCGGCTTACATTCGGTGGTCATCCCGCGTTCTATCGATGGGTTCGAGAGAAGTCCACGAGGCGCTCGATCACTGGCCAAAACTGGCAGTACGCTCATGCGCTCAGTGCGTTACGTATCGCGCGGCCTGTAGATTGCGAAATCATAATTTAAAGACAAAAGAGAAAGGGGAATTTGTGGACCGTCCTAGCGTAGATGATTACTTCGGTGACTGGAAACAGCGAGAAGCACTAGTGCAGGAAATGATTCCTGTGATTGGTAGGCTGTTCAGTCAGCGCAATGTTGGCCTATTCATTTATGGCCGGCCTTTGCACAATCGCTCGGTCACCTTCATCATGAAATCCCACCGTTTCGTGCGCCAAGTTGAGCGCAATGAAATGTCTGAGTTTGAGTCACACCCGATGCTCATGGAGCTCGCGAAGCTGGATCTCTGGAACGCGCAAATCGACCTGGGCAAACTCACTGTAGCCTATATGCAGCATCTGGACAGCGCCGGCGACAGCCCTGTTAGCGTCGCCGACTTCGTGCGCGCCGAACTGGGCTACTTAGATGGCGTTAACGAAAAGCCGGTTGAGAAGTCTCAAGACGTGGTGCTTTATGGTTTTGGTCGAATTGGTCGACTCATGGCTCGCCTACTGATCGAGCGGACCAGCAACGGCGAAGTGATGCGTCTAAAGGCAATCGTCGTTCGCCCAGGCGGCGAGGGAGACCTGGACAAGCGAGCTAACTTGTTCACTAACGACTCTGTCCACGGCACGTTCCAAGGAACGCTCCGCGTCGATCATGAGCGCAATATGCTCATAGCCAACGGCAACGAGATTAAGGTGATCTACGCCAGTTCACCCGAGGAGATTAACTACAACGACTACGGCATTGACGAAGCGTTAATCATCGACAATACCGGAATGTTCCGCGACGAAGCCGGTCTGTCTCGCCATCTGGCAGCGCAGGGCGCCGCTAAAGTGATACTCACAGCCCCTGGTAAGGGCGACATTAAGAACATCGTTTACGGCATCAACGATGATCAAATAGAGGCTAGCGACAAAATAATCACGGCGGCTTCCTGTACGACTAACGCTATCGCGCCGGTTCTTAAGGTCGTTAACGACCGTTTCGGCATTGCCCATGGGCACGTTGAGACGGTGCATGCCTATACCAACGATCAAAACCTTATTGATAACTACCATAAGGGAAGCCGTCGTGGCCGCAGCGCGGCGCTGAACATGGTGCTTACAGAGACTGGGGCGGCAAAGGCTGTGGTCAAGGCTGTGCCTGAGTTGGAGGGCAAGCTGACTGGCAACGCGATCCGCGTACCTATCCCAAATGTCTCGATGGCTATTCTGAATCTGACGCTCGAAAACGCGACGAGTAAGGAGGAGCTAAATGAGTTCCTTCGAGATATCGCGCTGCACTCGAAGCTACAGAACCAGATAAGCTACACGGAATCTCCCGATGCTGTTTCCAGCGACTTCGTGGGTACAAGGGAAGCCGGGGTTGTGGATTCTAATGCCACAATTGTTAGCGGCAATAACGTGGTGTTGTACCTGTGGTACGACAACGAGTTTGGCTACTGCTGCCAGGTGGGTCGAATGGTCTACAAAATGGCTGGAGTGAAGTACCAGTATTACCCCCTCGAAGGGGCGTAGCACTGAGCTGGGCTGATAGAGCGCCGCTATGCAAGAATTTGCCTGATTTTGCTAGAAAAACTGCCCGCAAACCCCTATAATTTGGCGCGCTTGATTTAGGCCTATTTGAGTTCAGTCGCGGCGTCCCGCGCCGACTTCTAACGCGGTCTTTTATTCGAGCGTAGGGGGTTAGATTCACAGGCCCGATGAGAAAGTGAGCGAAGCTGTCGTACAGCTCCATCTTTGATTAGGCGGCCAGTGCGACGAGCATCTAACTCCGCGTTTATGACGTAAACCTCGAGACGCTTCAAGGCGATAAACGCCCGCGTCAGTGAGTCTCCCGAATTTCGGTTGCAGTGACCACAGGCAGTGATATTAAGCAATGAATAGAATCAAACGCGGGATGCAGCTACCCATCTCTGGAGCGCCAGAGCAAACAATCGGGAGTGCGCAGGCATCGCGTTCTGTCGCAGTGCTTGGCTGTGACTACATTGGAATGAAGCCGACCATGCTGGTCGCCGAGGGCGACCGCGTAAAACTCGGCCAGCCGCTCTTCAGCGACAAGAAAAACCCCGACGTTATTTACACTTCTCCAGGCTGCGGGATTGTCTCAAGCATCAACCGTGGTCATCAGCGCCGGCTGCTGAGTGTCTCGATTGATCTAGACGGCGATGATCAAGAAACTTTCACATCTTATTCCCCTAGCGAGTTAGCAGAGCTAAGCCGCGAGCAGCTTATTGCCAATCTCGTGCAGTCTGGCCTTTGGACTGCGCTGCGTGTACGGCCGTTCAGCAAGGTGCCGCGTCCTGACTCTCAGCCCCTAGCGCTGTTTATCAACGGTATGGATACCAATCCTCTCGCCGTCGATCCTGCCGTGGTGCTTGCCGATAGGCTAGAAGACTTTACTCGCGGCGTGAACGCGCTCGCGAAGCTGCCCTCACAGGCGACCTACCTCTGCGTAGACGATGCGGTTCGTAAGCTCATTGCCTCAAGCAAATTTGCAGCATCAGTTCAGATTGAGACCTTCGCGGGGCCTCATCCTGCCGGCTTGAGCGGCACGCATATCCACACGCTAGAGCCTGCGGGCATGAGCCGAGAAATCGCCTACGTCAACTATCAGGACGTCATCGCGATTGGCAAGCTTTTCGCGACCGGCGAGCTCGATGTCGAGCGCGTCATCGCTCTTGCTGGGCCTCAGGTCACCGCGCCGCGGTTGGTGCGGGCGCGCCTTGGCGCCAATCTCGAAGAGCTCACCGCGGGCGAACTTACTGGCAATGATAACCGCGTGATCTCGGGCTCCGTGTTGGGCGGCCGCGCAGCGCGCGGAGCCGAGGCCTACCTCGGACGCTATCACCTGCAGGTGAGCGTGCTGCGTGAAGGTCGTGACAGGCCCATGTTCGGCTATCTCTCTCCGGGCAAGAACCGTCACTCTGTCATGGGGATTTATCTAACAAGCTTCTTCGGGTCTGCGCCTCTGCCACTAAGCACAAGCGCTCAGGGTAGCGATCGCGCCATGGTGCCGATCGGCGCTTACGAGAAGGTCATGCCGCTAGATATCCTGCCGACACAGCTGCTGCGTGCGCTAATCATTGGCGATATCGAATCGGCCATCAATCTCGGCGCGCTGGAGCTAGACGAGGAAGACTTAGCCCTATGCAGCTATGTTTGCCCGGGTAAGTACGAATACGGAACTCTGCTGCGAGACAATCTCGCGCGGATCGAAAAAGAGGCATAGCCGCAGGCTAAGCCATCGCTGCCACGCCAAACCTCATGGCTCAACTATTGGCTCAGGCCGCGCCTAGCGCCGGCCACAAATGGAACAAAGATGGGATTACGACGAGTACTGGATGATCTAGAACCTCATTTCTCCGAGGGAGGGCGCTACGCTAAGTTCTATGCGCTTTATGAGGCCGTGGACACCATTTTTTACAGCCCTAGCAAGATCACAGTTGCCCAGCCTCATGTGCGCGATGGTATTGATCTTAAAAGGGTAATGATCACTGTCTGGATCGCGGCTTTCTTCCCTATGTTCTACGGCATGGCGAACCTGGGTTACCAAGCCAACACCGCCATTGCTGCGCTGGGCGTTGCCGGCACGGGCGATTGGCACGAGGTGATTATCTCGCTACTGGCTGGGCACAATCCCGAGAGTCTGTGGGATAACATGATTTACGGCGCGGCCCACTATTTGCCGATTTACTTTACGGTCTTCGCAGTAGGAGGTTTCTGGGAAATTCTCTTTGCGATTAAGCGTAAGCACGAAATCAACGAAGGCTTCTTCGTCACCTCCATACTCTTTGCTCTTATCCTGCCTCCAGATATTCCTCTATGGCAGGCAGCTTTGGGTATTAGTTTCGGTATAGTAGTCGGCAAGGAAGTGTTTGGTGGCACCGGTAAGAACTTCCTCAATCCTGCGTTAACCGCGCGCGCCTTCCTCTACTTTGCGTACGCCCCTCAGATGTCTGGCGACTCTGTGTGGACTGCCGTGGACGGGTTCAGCGGCGCGACAGCCCTCAGTCAAATGGCAAGCGACGGTCTGCCCGTTATCGCTGCGGCGACGGGTGAGCAGCTAACGTGGCTCGATGCATTCTTCGGTCAAATGCAAGGCTCTATAGGTGAGACTTCGACTTTCGCGATCTTGCTAGGCGGAGCCCTCTTGCTGATCACCCGTATCGCATCGTGGCGCACGATGGCCGGAGTCTTCTTGGGTATGGCCGCGACAGCCACGCTGTTCAATTTGATCGGCTCTGACACCAATCCTCATTTCGCAACGCCCTGGTACTGGCACGCGGTGGTGGGCGGCTTCGCTTTCGGCATGGTTTACATGGCTACCGACCCGGTGTCATCGTCCATGACCCATTTGGGTAAGTGGTATTACGGTATTTTGATTGGCTTCATGACTGTGATAATTCGCGTCGTGAACCCGGCTTACCCTGAGGGCATCATGCTCGCCATTCTATTTGCGAATCTCTTCGCTCCGCTGATCGACTTTAGCGTTATCAAGGCCAACATCAACAGGAGGCGTGCCCGCGGTGTCATCTAAAGATACGGTAGTCAAAACCCTCGTAGTCGCGTTCTTCCTGTGCGTCGTGTGTTCGATTCTTGTGTCGGGCACCGCCGTGGTGGTGTCGCCGATGCAGGACGCCACG
>JAYOBL010000093.1:0-6062 GCA_038104835.1 Gammaproteobacteria bacterium
CTCGGAAAGGTGTATTGGCTCAAGGTCTATATGATTCCTGTTGCGAGCCGCGCCTCCCGCGGCAAGCCGGTGGTGAATATCCTGCCGTTAGAGGAAAACGAGCGCATTACTAATATGCTGCCGGTAAAAGACTATACCGACGGCTGGTTTGTGTTCATGGCCACGGCTAAAGGCACCGTGAAGAAGACGCCACTCCCCGCGTTTGCACGGCAGCGAAGCGTTGGATTACGTGCGATCGAACTTGATGATGACGACGCCCTTATTGGGACGGCGCTTACCGATGGATCGCAAGACATTATTCTGATGAGCAGTGCCGGTAAGACCATTCGTTTCGCCGAACAAGACGTGCGTGCCATGGGACGCACAGCAAGGGGGGTTCGAGGCATCCGTCTGCAGTCTGAGCAGACCATGGTCTCGTTAATGGTGGCGGATGACGATAAAGAGGTATTGACGGTTAGCGAGAATGGCTACGGAAAGCGCACTCAGTCCAGCGACTTCCCGCTTCGCGGTCGCGGGGGACAGGGAGTCATTGGTATCCAGACTAGCGAGCGCAACGGCGCGGTCGTCGGTTCTGTCCAGGTAAGCAGCGGCGACGAAATCATGCTTATTTCCAGCAAGGGCACCATGGTGCGCACAAGGGTTGATGAGGTCTCTGTTCAAGGTCGTAATACTCAGGGAGTTAGGCTGATCCGTCTGAAAGAGGGTGAGACTTTGGTAGGACTTGAGCGTGTTGACGAGCCGGCGGAAGTGGCCGAGCTCGAAGGCACAGAGACAGCTGATACTGCAGCCGCTCCCGATGCCGAATGAGTGCGCGCACGGCATCGCCTATTTAGGGCCGCAGGGCACCTTTTCGCAGCTGGCGGCGATACGCTTTTTCTCTGTTGAGGATGAGGCTAGCAGTATGCAAGCCTGCAGCAGTATTGAAGAGGTCTTTCAGCGAGTCCAAGATGGCGAGGTTGAATACGGCGTCGTGCCGGTTGAAAACTCCACAGAAGGGGCGGTTAACAACACGCAGGACTGCCTGCTTAGCACGCCGCTGCATATTGTTGGCGAGACCGTGCTGCCAATACAGCATAACCTGCTTTGTGCGCCGAACGCAGGCCCCGACCAGCTTCACACGGTTGCCTCTCATAAGCAGTCGTTAGCGCAGTGCCGCGATTGGCTAGAAGCCCACTTTCCGCAGCTGACTCGCCGAGAATGTGCAAGCAATGCCCAGGCTGCTGAAGCGGCGCGAGACGAGCCTGGCGTCGCTGCTATCGCTGGGGAATTCGCTGCAGGTATCTATGGATTGCAAGTTCTGGCTGCATCCATTCAAGATCATAGCCATAACTCTACGCGGTTTCTTATTTTGCATCGCCAGCCCGACGCTCAAGAGCGCCGTGATGCCGCGGTACCTTCAGATCTTCCAAGAAAAACCAGTCTCCTCGTTGCTACTCAGAATAAACCGGGTGCGCTCTATGCGCTTCTCGGCCCTTTCGATCATCTTCAGCTCGACTTGGCGAAAATTGAGGCGCGCCCGTCGAAAAAGCGCGCCTGGGAGTATGTGTTCTTTATCGATTTCCTCAGTTTGAACAGCGAAAAGTCCAAAGTAGATGAATTGCTGCGCGCATTGCGTCCCCTCACTACTTCGCTAAGGATTTTGGGTAGCTATTCAGCGGCGCAGAACGTGAGTGCCAATGACTGATTCAAGATTTAAACCTGTGGCAGCCGAGCGACTGGCGAATTGCACCGTTTTGCTTGTCGGGCTAGGTCTCATTGGCGGCTCTGTAGCGAGAGGGCTGCGCCGTTCAGGATCTTGCGAGCGTCTGCTCGCTTACGATACCAATCAGGAGCAGTTGCAGGCGGCTCTGAGCGCCGGCGATATCGACGCGATTGGCACACTCGAAGAATTGGTAGCTCAAGCCGATCTGATAGTGATTGCTCTACCCACCCTAGCCACTGCAGCGCTCCTGCCTAGGCTCGCTGATCTCTGCGGCCCGCAAGCCATCGTGACCGATGTTGCCAGCGTGAAAGGGAATGTGGCGCTGCAGTTAGAGCGCTTAGATTTGAGTTTTAGGTCGCGCTGCGTGTTAGGTCACCCGCTCGCCGGCTCAGAACAGAGCGGCTACTCTGCTTCCAAAGCAGACCTCTTCGCTGATCGCACTATTATACTTACACCGCTTGAATGCACCTGCGCATCAGCGCTGCGTCTTGTAACGGAGCTGTGGCGATCGCTCGCAGCGAATGTGCTTGGGATGTCTGTTGCGCGCCATGACGAGGTTCTAGCGGCAACGAGTCATCTTCCCCATCTTCTTGCCTACTCTATTGTTGACGTGTTGAAGAAGCAGGAGCAAAGCGAGGACATTTTTCGCTATGCAGCGGGTGGCTTCGCAGATTTCAGCAGGCTAGCCTCTAGTGATCCACAAATGTGGTCGGAAATTTTCACCGCGAATCGCCAGGCAACGTCAACGATACTCGGCTCCATGATCGACGAGCTCGTGCTTTTGAAACAGCAGCTCGACAGCAGCTCACAGGATGAGCTTTTGAAAGAATTCTCGCAGCTATTCGTCGCGGCCCGAGACACCCGCGAAGAATTTATCCATACCCACTTTCGACCGAATGCGAAAACGACTATGAAAGAAAAACACGTAACGTTCCACGCCTGCGGACTCGCGGCTTCAGCGACGCAGGGGCTGCGCGGCAGAGTTCGGGTGCCCGGTGACAAGTCTATCTCCCACCGCAGCATAATCCTTGGCGCTATTGCAGAGGGGCGCACGCAAGTTAGCGGCTTTCTCGAAGGAGAGGACGCGCTGAATACTCTAGCGGCGTTTCGTGAGCTCGGCGTTACGATCGTGGGTCCGGAGGACGGCCAGTTGGAAATTGTGGGTGTCGGCATTGACGGCCTCTCAGCGCCGAGCAAGCCCCTTTATATGGGCAACTCTGGCACGGCTATGCGACTAATGGCGGGGCTATTGGCAGCGCAGCCATTCGCAAGCGAGCTCACAGGTGACGAGTCTCTGAGCAAACGCCCCATGGCGCGAGTCGCCGACCCTTTGGCTGCCATGGGAGCACTTATCGAGACGCAGGAGGGCGGTCGGCCTCCGCTCAAAATCTCTCCGGCCGCTCTGCGGGGCATCGAATACGACATGCCCATGGCGAGCGCTCAAGTGAAGTCATGCCTCCTGCTTGCAGGAATTTTCGCTGAAGGATCTACCTGTATCCGAGAACCTGCCGTCTGCCGCGACCACACAGAGCGCATGCTGCAGGGGTTCGCTTATCCCTTAGAGCGATCAAGCGATGGCAGTCGCGTCTGTATAGAGGGTGGGCAGCGGCTAAAAGCGACAAAGATTGACGTGCCTAGTGACATCTCTTCAGCGACGTTTTTCCTCGTCGCCGCCGCGATTACCCCCGGCTCGGAGTTGGAGCTTGAGCATGTTGGAGTAAATCCATCGCGCATTGGCATCATAAATTTGCTGAAATTGATGGGCGCCGATATCGAAATGCATAACACCCGCGAGGTGGGCGGAGAACCCGTCGCAGATCTGCGTATTCGCTACGCTCCTCTTAGCGGCATCGAGATCCCGCAGGGGCAGATACCGCTGGCCATCGACGAGTTTCCGGCGCTTTTCGTTGCCGCGGCACTCGCGCAGGGCGAGACAGTGTTACGGGGGGCAGAGGAGCTGCGAGTTAAAGAGAGTGACCGACTCGCGGCTATGGAAGCTGGTTTGGAAGCGATCGGCGTCAGCTGTGAAATGTATCCGGATGGTATTCGTATTCAGGGGCAACCCGAAGCAGTCTTTACACCCGCCGTGATTGACTCCGAGGGCGACCATCGCATTGCGATGGCCTTTGCTGTGGCAAGCCTGCGCGCTTCGGCGCCGCTACAGATAGAGAATTGCGCTAATGTTGCGACTTCTTTCCCCAACTTTGTAGAGCTAAGTCGGCAGCTAGGATTGGAGATTCGTGTTGAGCAGCAGTAGCTGCGAGCAGCAGGCCCGTTCGGTAGTAACCATCGATGGCCCCTCGGGGTCGGGCAAGGGGACGCTGGCGGCAAGCCTGGCTAAGAGGCTAGGCTATGCGCTGCTCGACAGCGGGGCGCTTTATCGTGTTCTTGGCCTCGCCGCCTCTCGGCAAGGTTTGGACCCTGTGAGAGACTCCGCAGCGATTGGCGCTTTGGCGGCTTCGCTCCCGCTTACATTTGGCAGAAGGCCCGGCTCGGATATCCTAGTTGAGGGTGCTGTTTATTTGGCTGAGGAAGACGTGAGCCTAGCAATACGCAGCGATGAGGCCAGCTCTATGGCCTCACGAGTCGCCGCTCTGCCAGACGTGCGCGCCGCGCTTCTTGAACGTCAGCGCAGTTTTCAAGACGGCTCCGGCTTGGTTGCAGATGGCCGTGACATGGGAACCACGGTATTTCCCGATGCGATCCTCAAGGTATACCTCACTGCTAATGTCGAAGCTCGGGCGGACCGTAGATATAAACAATTGATTGCTAAGGGTATTGATGCTAATCTGCCCGCCCTTCGACAGCAGCTCGAGGAGCGCGATGCGCGGGATAGTGAACGCAGCGCCTCTCCATTGCACCCTGCCGAAGACGCCTTTGTTATTGATTCTACTGAATTAAGTATTCAGCAGACCGAGGCGCAATTAGAGGCTTTGGCGCGAGATAAAGGCCTTTTAAGCTGAAGGCTCTCTAGGGCTGAAGGCTCTTTACGCTGAGGGCTCTCTAAGCTGAGGGCTCTCTAAGCTGAGGGCTCTTTAGGCTAAAGGCTCTTAAGGCTGAAGGCTCCATTGTAAGATTTAGTCCCTGCAGTTTTCTGCAGTACCTTGTCGAGGTTGGGCACATCACCAGTATAGATGTCCGTTCTCGGTTTTTGTCATAGCACCGCCGCTGCTGGAGCGCGGAGTTGCGAGCTGTAGTGCTGCACAAGGCTAATTTAGAGAATGCCCCGCACCGCTGCATCGAGCACACAATAGGAAAGTAGTAATGAGTGAAAGTTTTGCCGAATTATTTGAAGCGAGTCTAAGTGAAATCGATATGAATCCGGGCGCCATCGTCGCCGGAATCGTGATCGACATCGACTCCGACTGGGTCACTGTGCACGCAGGACTCAAATCAGAAGGCGTTATCGCCAAATCAGAATTCCTCGACGAGCAAGGCAACTTCGATCTAGAAGTCGGCAGCATCGTCAAGGTCGCACTCGAAACGGTTGAAGACGGTTTCGGAGCCACTAAGCTCTCGCGTGAAAAAGCCAAGCGCGCGGAATCTTGGATGGAGTTAGAAGCGGCCTACGAGAAGAACGACATCGTAACCGGTGTTATCAATGGCAAGGTCAAGGGCGGCTTTACTGTCGATCTCAACAATATCCGCGCCTTCCTCCCCGGTTCACTCGTGGACGTACGTCCGGTACGCGATACTCTGCACCTCGAAGGTCAGCAGCTTGAATTCCGTCTCATCAAACTGGATCAAAAGCGCAACAACGTGGTTGTTTCGCGTCGAGCGGTCCTTGAGTCTGTGAGCACAGAAGAGCGCGATGCGCTGCTCGCTACGCTGCAAGAAGGCATGGCAGTGAAGGGTATTGTTAAGAACCTAACCGACTACGGCGCTTTCGTTGACCTAGGCGGTGTGGACGGATTGCTGCACATCACCGACATGTCTTGGAAGCGCATCAAGCACCCAAGTGAAATCGTCAACGTGGGCGACGAGATCAATGTCAAAGTACTCAAATACGATCGCGATCGTAACCGCGTCTCACTGGGTCTCAAGCAGCTCGGTGAAGATCCTTGGTTGGCGATCAAAGGCCGCTACCCGCAAAACGCGCGCGTTAAGGCGGTGGTAACTAACTTGACCGACTACGGCTGCTTCGCCGAGCTGGAAGAGGGTGTGGAAGGCCTGGTTCACGTTTCAGAAATGGACTGGACTAATAAGAATATTCATCCGTCTAAGGTCGTTCAGCTAGGCCAAGAAGTTGACGTGATGATTCTTGATATCGATGAAGAGCGCCGTCGCATTTCACTGGGTATCAAGCAGTGCTTCCAGAATCCTTGGGACGGCTTTGCCGAGAAGTTCCAGAAGGGCGACA
>JAYOBL010000093.1:6072-8358 GCA_038104835.1 Gammaproteobacteria bacterium
ATTGGCCTAGACGGCAACATCGATGGCCTGGTTCACCTGTCTGACATCTCATGGGATGATGCAGGTGAAGAAGCGGTACGTGAATATAAGAAGGGCGATGAAATCGAGACAGTCATTCTTTCCATCGACTCTGAACGCGAGCGTATTTCACTAGGCGTCAAGCAGTTGGGTGAAGATCCGTTTGCTAGCACGAACTTCGAACGTGGCAGCGTGGTGAAGGGCGTGGTAACCGCGGTTGACGCGAAGGGTGCTACTCTGGCGATCGCCGACGGCGTTGAAGGCTATCTCCGCGGATCCGAATTAGGCCGTGAGAAAGTAGAAGATGCTCGCACTGTCCTTAAGGAAGGTGATGAGATCGAAGCTAAGATCGTCAACATCGACCGCAAGACTCGCAACCTAAGCCTGTCTGTTAAAGCGATCGAGATCGACGACGAGCGCGCAGCAATTAAGGATCACAAGAGCCAAGAAGTTCCAGAGGTTTCTCCTGGTACTATTGGCGATCTGATCAAGGCGCAGATGGAAAAGAGCTAATCTTTTCTCTTAGTGTGATTGCCCAGGTTTTGATGAACGGGTCTCGTCAAAGCCTGGCGCTAAACTAAAAATCGCGGCTGTTATTGGCTCGATCAAGCTTTAGTGACTAAGGTGTAATAATGACAAAATCAGAACTCATTGAGCGTATCGCTGCCAAGCAGCAACAGCTAACTGCGAAAGATGTTGAACTCGCAGTTAAAGGTATTTTGGAGACGATGTCGCAGATGCTGTCCGACGGTGGGCGCATTGAGATTCGGGGTTTCGGGAGCTTTTCGCTCCACTACCGAGTGCCACGCATCGGCCGTAATCCCAAAACCGGTGAGCCTGTAGCCCTTAGCGGTAAGCACGTGCCGCATTTCAAGCCGGGTAAGGAATTACGCGATCGCGTGAATAAAGGCATGTTAGAGTCGAAATAACCGTTGGCTCATTGGGCCGGCGAAGCAACAACTCTTGCAAGTGGCGGTCGATAATTAAAACGGCGATAATTTGCTAATTATCGCCGTTTTTTATTGGCTGGCATTTTTAGTGTCTAACACCTCTAGCTGAATGTAGGTATGCACTTTGCGCTTAACGCGCAGTTGAACGAGAAGCCCGATTACGGATTATGGAGATGGCTATGCGTCACGTTTATCGACTTTTTAGCGGTCTCGTTCTGCTCGTTGTACTAGTGCTAAGCCTAAGTTTCCTCAGTGCTAATACGGATGCGATTAGCCTTAAGCTTGGTACTTTCGTTACAGAGCCCCATCCTGTTGCCCTATGGATTGTCGCAGCCTTTGTCATAGGCGGGGCCCTTGGTCTGCTTGTGGGGCTTCGACTTGTACATAGCCTGCAAAGTAAATTCGAAGCAGCCAGCTTGCGCCTCCGCCTCAAGAAAACACAAGAGGAGCGTGATGCAGCGCTTGAGCGGCTTAAGCAGGTCTAGGCCGGCGCTTCAAAGAGGAATGCAAATGAAAAAACCTATTATTGTCGCGTTAGATTTCGATACACAGGCGAAAGCGCTCGCGCTTGCCGATGCGCTCGATCCTACCGAATGCCGAGTTAAGGTCGGCAAAGAGTTATTTACGCGCTGCGGTCCAGGGCTTGTTTCTGCGCTAGTGCAGCGAGAGTTTGACGTTTTCCTCGATTTAAAATTCCACGATATTCCTAATACCGTCGCCAAGGCTGTCGCGGCGGCGGCAGATTTGGGTGTCTGGATGACTAATGTGCACGCTAGCGGCGGACGTGACATGTTGATTGCAGCTCGCGAAGCGCTTTCAGATCGGAGCCCATCAGATAGGCCCTTGCTGATTGCGGTGACCGTACTGACGAGTATGGCTACTGAGGATTTACTCACGGTCGGTATAAATTCGTCACCGCTCGAGCAGGTTATGCGTTTGGCAGAGCTTAGCGCACAAGTACAGCTGGACGGCGTTGTGTGCTCCGCTGCTGAGACGGCTGCCCTGCGTGAGGCTATGCCAGCAGAATTCTGTCTGGTCACACCTGGAATTCGGCGCAGCGAGGATGCGGCAGGGGATCAAAAACGGATTGTGGGTCCAGCAGAGGCGGTAGCCAACGGCAGCAGCTACCGTGTAGTTGGGAGGCCGATTACCGCCGCTGAGAAGCCGCTAGAGGCTCTCGGTGAATTTAATCGGCTGGTTTCTCGCGCTTAGAAAACGGCCTGCTAGACTTTTTGCTTGAGCGTCATGCGGACGTCTCCCATCGGCAGCCACTGCCGCCGATGGTCAAAGTATCTGATGCTGAGGATAAGCGTATGAT
>JAYOBL010000014.1:0-730 GCA_038104835.1 Gammaproteobacteria bacterium
GTGCAGCTGAGTCCAGTTCTAGCGCTTCGATGTACCGCTCGCGCTCTAGCACCAGAAGCGCTTCGACTACTGCTTTGACCTCGAGCATCGCCTGCGCGTTGCTTTGAATATCCGCAAGCGTTGAGTCAGTCTGTATTAATCGCGACTCGAAACCATTTAGCTTGCTCTCGAACGCCGAAACCTGTTGTCCAAGCCCTTCAAGATTCGCACTCAGCTGCTCGGTCTGAGCAGTAACTTCACCTGCTAGCGTCTGTGAATAATTGCTGATTTGTCCCTGGATTTCCTGCTCTGAATCCGAGTAACTCGCGCGTGTTTGCTCAACGCCTACTGCGAGTTCTTCAATCAGACCTCGAAGCGTAGCGACCTCTGCTTTTGCCTCATCAAAGCTTGTGAGTCCCGCATTCATCTCGACGATACGTTTGCCTAACGCTAAGTTAAGGGCGCTTAATTCTTGGCTCTTACTCGAGAAGCTAAAGAGCGTGACGAGGAAGAGTCCGAGCCCGACAGCGATGATCCCGCCGGTAGTAACCAGCATGATAGTCGCAAACTTGATTTGGTCCTTCTTGAAATCCGCTAATGATTTAAAAGCCCCGATAAGGCTAGTTTCCTGCTGATTCAGTTTCTTTGCGTTGTCTGACGACAACTCCACTGCTTCAACCAAGGTCGCCGAGATTTCGGTGAGATTAGGGACCAGAACCTGTAGCTCAGACTCGATAGCAGACACATCAAA
>JAYOBL010000014.1:740-37345 GCA_038104835.1 Gammaproteobacteria bacterium
GTTCATCGCCCTTTGTGCTCACCGATTCTTGGCCGTTTTCTCCGCCAGTCTCAGATTGGCTCGTCGACTCATCAGCATCAGAATTCGCATCTGTATCCGGGCTTGCAACCGACTCTTGACCGCCGGCATCTGCAGCGTCCGCTGCCTCAGAAGCAACACTGCTTGCAGACTCGCTGTCTGCGCTGTCTATGCTTTCTGTGTTTTCAATCTCATCAGCCATTGTTCTTTCCTTGTTACTTCCTGTCGATGTTAGTTCTCAGGCATTGTGGTTTTGTGCCGAATTCTTCGATGCGTAGTCGGAATCGATGAGCGGCCGATGGCTTACCAAAGTTTACGCTTGGGTTTCTTAGCGCTGACGCTAGTAGTCGCCTCAGCCTTGAGCTTTTGCACGCGAGCCCTGATCTCTTTGATCTTCTTTGTCTCGGCGTAAAGGCGCGGAATATCTACCGGCTGCGCAATGACCAGCTTGCGTTTACGTGACTGGGAAGCTTCGGTGTCTACTGAATTTCTCTGCTCGGAGCTTGGCGTTTCGCCAACCTTCGGCTGCTTATCGCGCTTTGCCTGCGTTGTTCCTGGGGAGGGTTTGGTGGCATCGCGGCGAGATGAGGCTTCGGGCGCACGGCGCTTTTCTGTGCCCTCACTACCCTTACTAGATCCATCGCTGCTGTAAATATCTGGCATGTCCCTACCCACAATGCTTAGATTAAAGCGTCTCTGGGGGCCAATCGACACAAGAACTAACAAGTTTAGCCCAGCGAGTAGACGAGCCCTTGATCCATTAGACCAACGAGATTGATGTTGCTGAGATTGAGTTCGTTTTCACCAGCTCGCTCGGCAAGGGTGACTGCTGTCATTTCGCCGCGATCAATCCTTCCACCGTAGTCTGCAACGAGTTCTGCGCTTGCGTCTTCACCGGTTAGCGCATTATGAATTAGGTTTACAACCTCCTCTGCCGAAGGTGATGCCCCGAGAAGGTGATCCAAACCGAGGGCCAGCATGGCGCTGTACCCTATTCCGGTGTCGGCAATATCTAGCACTACCCTGACTAATTCGTAATCACTCAATGCTGCCGGTCCAACTAGCACGCCTAGTAGCTTCGCAGTATCACCAGCGTTGCCATCGAGATCAATCGCGAGCGCTTGGTCATCAAATTCCAGCCGCTCGATTTCAATCAGAAAATCGGTCTCGCCGTTTGCGGTCACTCGCCACGAGTCTTCGTTGCGTTCTACACGCGCGCCGTAGCTAGCATTGGTGAACACAGCGGTATCGATACCAGCGCCGCCTGCTATCTCGTCGCTACCACCGCCACCGACAATGACATTTTGAAATTCGTTGCCTGTCAGCGTGTCAGCAAAATTGCTCCCTACTAACTTTTCGATTCTTGTGCCGAAATTGACCGTTTGCTGCCCTGCCGCAAGAATTGACTCGGCAGCCTGCTCGCCCATAAAGCCATGGAAGCCGGGTGCAAGCGAGAGCGTAACGGGCTGCAGACTCTGGGAGGCATCTAGCGTGTCAAAGCCGCCGCCATCCCAAATAAAATTACTCCGAGCTGCGTCTAGGTAATAAACATCATCGCCGGCTCGGGCCTTAGGGCTCGGCCCGTAAAGGTAGTGCAGGGCTGCAATATCTAAGAGCCCAAGAGACAAGTCATGCTCAACACCAGGCAGATCTGCAGCCCCGTCGATCATGCGTGAAAGCGCTGGGAAGCTCCCCTGCCCAACTACGGGCGAGTACAGTGCCAGTTGTTGGTTGAAGGCTTTTTCAATATCAATTTCCTCAGACAAGAACGGAGCCGAAGCCGTTTCTGAGGCTTGTATGGCGCTTTTTTGTGTCGGTGTTTTAAGACCCAGCGCGCCACCGATCGCCCGCAGCCAAAGTGAGGCTTCGTAAGCGTTTGTCTGAGGCGCCGCCACAGCGGCGCTCTGGACGCTCACAGAGCTGACTACTAACTGATTTATGAGAACGTCGCTGCCGGAGTAAAGCATGCTCGGCGCGTTGAAGATCCCACTCGTAAACGACTGCCTATTGGTCGCAAACGCAATCGTATTGAGTTGATCGAAGTGCGCGCTTTCTACAAAGGTAATGTTGGCGACGCCCGCGAACACTGCCAAGGCATCCTGTGTAAATTGTCGCTGAGCCGAATTGAAGGATTGCCATCCGAGTAAGGCATCGGGGTCTCGTTCGAGCGAGTCGCTTGCGCTCAGGTACGCGGGGGCCGAATCGGGGAAGCCATAGTGGAAAATGTTGGCGGGGCCCACGCTAGCAAGTACATGCCCGGCACTATCGGCCAAAGAGGAATCGAGCCAGTAAGGCAGCCTGGCGATGGCCTCGCCGTAGTTTCGGGTCTCGATACTGCTAGGGACTTTGAGCCAGTCAGCTTCGACAGTAATAGAATCGTCTCCGCTGCTGTCTAACAAGGTTACTGCTGCATTGCTAACGACATAGATGTCGCTGCCTTCTCCACCAATGAGCGTGTCGATGCCGCCGCCTGAAATCAGTGTGTCGTCCCCAGCTGCACCCGACAGCCAATCATTGCCCAGCCCCCCATCCAGGAGATCGTTGCCCGGGCTGCCGTAGAGCAGGTCATCGCCAGCCTCCCCGTATGCGGTCACCGAATCAGCAGCGGACCCATTCAGCGCATTGCTCTCTATCTCGGGGCTCACGCGCCTGTCGTCAGTTTTGGCGAAAGTGATGTTTAGCGTATCGTTTCCGGCTCCTGCGTAAATCAAATCGATTCCACCGCCTGAGCTTAGGATGTCGTTTCCATCATTAGCCTCTAGCGAGTCGTTCCCCTGCCCGCCGGCAAGGCTATCGTCCCCCTGTCCTGCGACAAGCCGGTCATTGCCTTCGCCGCCCTCCAGGATGTCAGGGCCGCGGCCGCCAGTGAGGAAATCGTCTCCTCCATTCCCATACAGCGAGTTGCTCCCCGTTTCACCACCAACCCAGTGATAGTCGCTACCTAGACCACCATAGAGTTTGTTATTTCCGCTGCCGCCATAAAGACTGTCATTCCCGGCCTCGCCTCGCAGAGTATCGTCGCCCGCATAGCCATAGAGCTTATCCCCTGCCGGCGTTCCGTTGAGGTCGTCATCGCCCTGTGTGCCCAGAAAATTTGCCATGCCTGATTCTATATTTGCTTACGTGTTGAGTTGGCCTATCTGTAGTCCAATCGACAGCTAAAGTCTTGAGTTTAACTTGTTTGTGAGCGCCGGCACTGATCTACAATCAGCCCGCTTTCCGGGACCTAGTCACGACATACGGCAAGAGTCTAATCTTCTTGACCTATTTTCGATAACCAACAGAAGTGCCAAGGGTAAGTTAGCCAAGCAGGAAATTGCACGGCCATTTCAGGGTTGAAGTGGCTACGATGTTCGGGCTTCGATCGAGTAGCTTGCCCCGGGGGATGCTTATTTTCTTCCTCAGACATTGCTCCCGCGATGCTCGCATTGGGGAGGAGATCGATAGTCTTGTTGCAGCCATTTGAAACTAGTGCGCTGCGTAGGCTAGCGCATGGGCCGTTCGCCCATAGTATCGTTGGTTAGCCCGGCAACTCGCTTTGGTGTATACTATAAGGTCTCTTATCTTGAAATCTCATCGCTTGCAGAGTCGCGATCGCGACCTTGCTGCGTTTAGAAGAAGCGGAATTAGTATGGCTAACAAATCAAAGAAAGAAGCGGCAACCAGCAACCGCGAAGACCTCACCTCGCACATTGAAGCCTTTCTTAAGGGTGGCGGCAAAGTTCAACAAATTCCCTCGGGCGTTAGCGGCCAGACCACGACTAGCGGCCCTCGACAGATTGTCCTGAGTCACAAAACTAGCTAAGCCCTCAAGCAACGCACCTCGTGCCAAAGCTGCTGTTCAGACTCCGCAACGTTCCAGACGATGAAGCCCAAGAGGTGCGCGAGCTCCTCGACGAAAACGACGTGGATTTCTATGAAACCTCAGCCGGCAACTGGGGCATTTCTTTACCGGGAATTTGGCTGACAGATGCGTCTGACTACACTCGAGCTCGAGCACTATTAGATAGCTATCAAGATCAGCGTGCCGCACAGCAGCGCGCAAACTATCATGCCCTCCGCGCACGCGGGCAGGCACCCACCTTCTGGAGATTACTTGTGGCTAAGCCGCTTGTTGTCTTTTTTCAAGTGCTAGCTCTCGCGCTACTAATCCTCCTATCGATTCGCCTCTTCCCCGGCATGCTCTAGCGATTGTCGCTTTACCCGCATCAGTAGAATTATTGGCAGGTGCGTTTTGGGGTCGTATTTTGGCCTTCTGCACACTCTCCTCGAAGGGGCTGCGCGGATTTTTACGCCAACTTGGCAAGGGGTTTTCACTTTGTTTTACCCCTATGCGCACCCCTCTTTACAGCTAAGAGCGCCTACGCTATAAATCGCTCAGGTTCTTAGTTAGTGACTCTTTCGGGGGGAGTTCACTAGCTTTCTCTTCTACCCTGGAAAAGAGAAAAGGAGGTGATCCCATCAATAGTCAATCACAGAAGGGAGCCTTTAATCAGGCTAGCTAGCTTCGCTAGATCCCCACGGGCGTCGGGTTTTTAATTCGGTGTCGGTGGAATTGGCGTAAGCCAGACAGTCGGTTGAAGAGGGTTCTCCCTGAGAAAGAGGATCCTTCGCTCCCGCCCAAAACGAATCCCGTTACCGCCTTGTGTGGTAACGGGATTTTTTATGCCCATCTTTTGTTGGTTTCGGGGACTGGTTTCTGGACGCCGTTCTCTGGGCATCGCACTCTGGACATCGCATTTAAGCCATCGCTATCCGGGCATTGGTTTCTGGGCATCTGTCTCTAAGCGTTGGTAATTGAGCGCTGGTAACTGAGAGCTGGTAACTGAGAGCTAGTTGGTGAGCGCCAAAAATTTAGCGGCGCGAGTGTGGCACTATCGAAACCCTACTAGCACCTAACCAATTCCTGCCACTCTGAGCGCGTGCACTGTTGTAATTGACAAAATATCACCCTTTACGGGCCTCCTGGCGCCGCTGTCTGGGTAGACCTCTGGGGGGCTGGCTGAGTGAACCGACTCGGCGCTGTCCCGCTGAGGTTTCTGGCTAGGCCTTCGAGCCGGGCTTTCTAGTTGAGCTTTCTAGCTGAACTGTCTAGTTGAGCTTTCTAGCTGAGCTTTCCAACTAGGACTCTGATCGGGCTTCCTGACAGAGTTTTCTAACTAGGCTCCCCATGGGCTTTCTGAACGGGCTTTCTGAATGGGCTATTTATGAGGGTTTTCTAGACGAGGCGTCTCAACTCGGCTTTCGACTCAGGTTCGCTGATTACGCCATCGAGACAGCACATCTGACCGGGCTTTTAAGATGAACTGTCAACGCAGCCCGGCAGAGTGGGCCTGAGGCCCCGAGCAGACCGCTATTGCGCGCGGCGCGGCGCAAGCTAAGGATTTTGTCGGGCAGGTCTAGGGTGGCTGGTGATACGTTGTAACGATTGCCTACGTCTATGTCTTCGATAGCTCACTTTGCGCTTCGGCGCTGGTCACTCTTTATTCCTCATTCCTCCTACACTAACTAAATCAGTAGGCTATTCATTCGCTCTCACTTAGCCCAAGGAACGCACCATGTCTGACTCAACCGCGCTGATTCATAGCCGAGCGCGCGCCGCGCTGCGCAACGCCTTTGTGGCAGATGCCCTAGCCATGCCCGTCCACTGGGTCTACAACCCCATGGATATCGAGCGCCTATTCCCCGGCGGTATCAAGGGCTTCGAGGCGGCGCCCGAGCACCATCCTTCCTCGATTATGTCACTGCACTCCACGAGCCAAGGCGGTCGCAGCGCCGTGGCGAGGCGTGCCCAGCGTCAAATTGTAGGCGAGGTGATACTCAAAGGCCGTGCCAAGTACTGGGGCAAAGCGAATACTCACTATCATCAAGGCATGCAGGCTGGCCAGAATACTCTGAATGCGCACTGCACCAGAGCCCTGCTCAGGACACTCGCCGCAAATGGCGGCCGCTACAGCCGCGACGCCTTCCTCGAGGCTTATATTGCCTTACTCACCGCTGATCCTGCGCAGCATCCAGACACTTATGCCGAGTCTTACCACCGTGGCTTCTTCGCCAATCTCGAAGCCGGCAATCCTCCCGAACGCTGCGCCGCCGTGACTCACGACACTCCGTCGATAGGCGGACTGGTGACTATAGCCGCTATCGTTCTGGCAGGCCGATTGAACGGCGTGCCTCTAGCCGAGCTTCAGCAGCAGTGCGTCGAGCACCTAGCACTCACCCACCCCGATGCCACGCTAGCAGCCGTGTGCGTTCACTATGCTGAGCTACTGGATGCGCTATTGCACCGTGACGAGGCCACCTCGGTGCGCGAGCTAATCGTGTCTTGTAGCAAAGCGAGTGCTAACTTCCGCGTGGCGGAGCTTGCGGCGAAAGCACGGGATGACCGCGAGATTATTGGCGGCGTGTTCTCATCGGCCTGCTATATCGATGGCGCCTGGCCAGGCGTGTTGTATCTTGCCTACAAATACTGCGACGACCCCCTTGCCGGTCTTCAGGCGAATGCCAATCTGGGCGGCGACAGCTGTCATCGCGGCGCCGTACTAGGTGCGATACTCGGTGGCGCAAACGCGAGGAGTGTCGATACACTCTATAGCGCGCTCTGCGATAGCGAAGCACTCACTCGGGAGATCGATTCGGCGCTTGGCCTCTAGCAGCCAACCACGACCCCGCTCACTCCGAACGCGGTCTTGCCCCCAACAAAGCGCCGAAGAAAAGGATTTTTAGGCAGTATGAAGATTCCCGCACGCTTGCTACCCCTACTCGAAGAGGGGCTCATCGACGAGGTTCTGAGTCGGTTGATGAGCGGCAAAGAGGCCGACGTATTCGTCGTCCGCTGCGGGAGTGAGATCCGCTGCGCCAAAGTTTACAAAGAGGCTGCTAAGCGCAATTTCAAACAGGCCGTGCTGTATCAGGAAGGCCGTAAGTCCCGCAGCAGCCGCCGCGCTCGGGCCATGGAAAAAGGCTCTAAGTTCGGCCGCGCCCAGCAGGAAGAAACCTGGCACAACGCCGAGGTCGATGCGCTACGTAAACTCGCCGCTGCCGGAGTCCGAGTGCCAACGCCTTTCGCCTGTGTCGACGGCGTCCTGCTGATGGAACTGGTAACCGACGGTGAAGGCGACGTTGCTCCGAGACTCAGTGAGGTCATTCTTACCGAAGAGCAAGCACTCGAAGACCACGCTACGCTGATTGGCTACGTAGTAAAAATGCTCTGCGCGGGCATTGTTCACGGCGACCTTTCCGAATTTAATATTCTAGTCGACGACTACGGGCCGGTAATCATAGACCTGCCCCAAGCCGTCGACGCCGCCGCTAACAACAACGCCGAATCTATGCTCATGCGCGACGTGAACAAATTGCGCGATTACTACTCTCAGTTCGCCCCAACACTCGCCGCCACTCACTATGCCAAAGAGATGTGGGCCCTATTCGAAGCGGGCGAACTCACTCCAACAAGCCAGCTCACGGGTTTATACGAGGATGATGCGGACGATGCCGATGTCGACTCGGTGATGCGTGAGATCGCAGCAGCCATCAAAGAAGAGCAGGAACGCTTGGCGCGAATCGCCGAGGCAGAAGCCGAGTAGTTAAGGCCCAATCAACAGCGTCGGATTCACACTAGTGGGCGGTAAGCTTAGTTTTACCGCTGCCTAAGTAGCTACGTAGTCGCGGGGGAAAATGCTTCTGCACCAATGCCTGCTGCAGCGCCCACTGCCTTTGGGCCGGCACCTCTCGCAGGAATTTGACCTCCCCGGCCTCCACCACGGCTATCGGCACACCGTCTTCGAACAGCACGCGATTGTTAAGCAGTTTAGCTAGCTTGCGTTTCGGCATAATCAGATTCAATAGATTGAGTGGATCGCTCGCCGCTAGGCTGTGATAAACGGGCTGGCTGGATCCATCTGCCTGCAGAGATTTCGCCTTCTTCCTTAGCCCGTCCACCGATTCTTGAAACGCAAACTGCTCACCGCCGACCCCAGCCACGAAGCGCCCGCCGCGCACGCTTCCGCGCAGCTCCATACGGCGCAGCACACGCAGTAGAACCCGCCACGGTGGCGCTAGCATCTCGCGCTCTAGAATGCCCCGAAACAGAACGCCCCAGCGGTTCAGATAAATAGCGATCAGTCGTTCCAGCTGCTCGTCGTCCAGAGCGTTCCATCCGGTACCTGCACTGAGCCTATGCGACTCGCTACTCGCGAGATCCTGCGCTCGCTGCGCGGATGACTTAGGTTCGAGGTCAGCATTAGACACCTGAAAGGTATCAATCAAACTCCAGCGCCCCGCGTCTTCGAATCCAAACATGGGGGAGCGACCACGGCGGCGGCCACTCGCTTTTTTTGCAGGAGTCAGCAGTGCGCGCAGGCCGGTGAAGCTATCGCTGGTAACCCTGCCACCACCGACAAGTTCGGCAAGCCCCTCTTCAAGCTGGGCTTTTAATAGGCCGGTGCGGGAGAGAATTTGATCGAAAAAACTGGCGCCGTGGTTCACAAGATCGCTTTCGATACGCAGCCCCAATGCGGAGAATCGCGGCGCAGCTTCAACTGCCTCCGCTGACACCTCTGCCTGCGATTTCGCTTTCGCCTTGGCCTGTGCGCCCTGTTTGATTCTTGAGCGTCTACCCGGCTCCTTAAGCTGCCGTAATTGTTCGCGCGCGAGCGCCTGCCAAAGGTCAAGGTTGGCGCGGCTCATAATCGCGATAGGCGTTGTTTTAACCGGTCCCGATTTGCCTTTATGCAAAGCCTTTTGCGCAGCGCTAGCCTGTACTGTGCGCCCCCAACTCACACGGCCGCTAATGCAGAGTACGTCGAGCCACCCGGGGTCGTAGTCGGCCACTCGACTAGGGTAAAGATCAGATTCCCAATTGGCAGCAGGCGCCGACAGTCCGTCTAAAAGCGCCAAGGTGTGCTGTAACTGTGTTTGTCCGTCTAAAGCGGGCGCGAGTCTGGGGCTAGGGGCCTCGGGATAATACGCGCTCTCTTTCTTTCGGTGCGGCGCAGCAACGAGCCGCTGCATCGCTGCCGCATCGCGCTCGGCAGTTTCCACAACGTCTTCTCTAACTGGGCTAACTCCGTGATGCTCAAAAAGATAAAGCGCAAAGGTCTGCAGCGACACCGGTTTGATCGCCTTGCGATGGGATTCGATCGTGTAGCGGTGAATGCGCTGAAGAAGCCGACGTTCACACCACTCCTGCTCCGACTGCTGGCCGCCGCGCGTGAACTGCCCTTGAAACACAAAACCTTCTACCTCTAGCGCAGTCAATGCGGCTTCAATCTTAGCCACGCTCAGACACAATTCGCCGGCAAGCTTAGCCGCAGTAACCGGACCCAAGCCTTCGAGACGCCCGCGCAGTAAGTCGCGCAGCGCTGCCTCTGGTTCCAGCTCAACACCTTCCAGGAAAGCCGGTAGCACCAGTCCAGCACACTCCTCAGGAAAGAGCGCTTTGAAGCGAGGCAGGTCTTCGCTTGCGAAGTACAAACCCTGCCCGTGGCTGCTTAGCTGCTGCAGCCTGCCTTGTTTTTCTAGCCCATCGCGCCAGCGTTCATAACTATGGTCTGCGAATTCCGCTGCGGTGACATAGCCCAGCGTTTGCAATGCGTCATGCAGTTCTTCGGCGTTGTGCACCAGCGGCCACGCCTCTTCGCGGACCCGCGCGATCGCGTCGGCATCGAGCAGACTGTAATCTTTCGCCTCGGCTGGGTCCGCCCAAGAGCGATTGCGAATCGCATTGGTGCGACGCTCCTCTGCCGGTGCGTCGTCAAGAAACGCGTAGGGACGGGCGTTGATTATTTCTTGGGCAAAGGGCGAGGGCTCGCGAAGGTCTTTTGCGATAAGCGTAAGTTCTTGCCGCTCGACTTTGCCAATGAGCTCTATCAGGGCATCGATATCCATCGCCTCGGTTAGGCAGTCGTGGATAGTTTGGTCTATAAGCGGATGCTCGGGCACATCGCGCCGCCCCGTTAGATTCTCTGCGCAAGCTATTTGATCGGGGAACACATGCGCGATGAGGTCTTCGGCATCCATGCGCTGAAACTGCGGCGGCACACGCTTGCCGCTGCGATTGCGCTGAATAGCCAGCGAACGAGTCGCATTCCAGCGCCAACGCACCTCGAACATGGGCGAATCCAATAGCGCCTGTATGAGCACATCCCGCACTGTTTTGGTTTGCAGATAGCGGAAAACATCGTCCAGTGGAAAGCTATGCACCGAGCCGAGCGAAATGACGATACTGTCTTCGTTGGCCGCAGCTTGAAGCTCGAAATTGAATGACTTACAGAAGCGCTTACGCAGTGCTAAGCCCCAGCCGCGATTAATGCGGCTGCCAAACGGCGAGTGGATGACCACGTGCATGTCTCCAACTTCATCGAAGAAGCGCTCCATGACAATGGTCTCTCGGGTTGGCATTGCGCCCAGCGCATTCATACCACCCTGCAGGTAATCCACGATCTGCGTCGCCGCGGAGCTCGGCAACCCAATCGACTCTCTGCACCAGTTCACCGCCGCCGCTGGGGATTCGTCGAGGATCTTATCCCCCACGCTCCGGCGGAAATCAGACACGGCCTTAGAGAGTTCTACGGTGCGCCCCGGTCCCTCGCCGAACCAGAACGGAACAGTGGGCGACATACCCTGGGCATCACGCACGCGCACTTTTAGGCCGTCCACGCGAATAATCTGCCAGGCATGGGTGCCCAGCGTAAACACATCGCCGGGCAAAGAGTCGATTGCGAAGTCCTCGTTCAGACTCCCAACCACGGTGTCTTCTGGATCTAACACAACCTGATAGTCGAACATGTCGGGGATTGCGCCGCCATTGGTAAGCGAGATCAGATTAGCCCCACGACGCGGACGCAGCCTTCTATTGATTGCATCAAGATGCAGATGCGCTCCGCGTTTCCCGCGCCGACTTGTATAACCTTCGGCGACCATTTGCAGGGTCTGCTCGAATTCCTCAAGCGTAAGATCGCGGTAGGGATAAGCGCGAGTCACTAGCTGGTAAAGCTCATCGATACACCAGCTGTCTAGCGCCTCGTCTTCGTCTAGCTGCGCCTGGGTTGTGAGACTGGCAGCCTCAGTGTCCGGTGTGATTGCCGGCTCTTCGAGTGGGAATGCCGCTTGGACTTTGGAGTCTTCGGCAGTGTTATTTTCAATCTGGATCAATTCAGCCGCTGAGCTTTCACTCATGCTTTTTTCTACGCCTAGGACTTTAGCGGCCAAATTCTGCGCCAGCTGCACTGGGTCGGGTGTGGATGAGACTTCTGGGACGCCTGCGTCAGACACCGAGCTCCCTGCAAACCCTTTTTGCTCGTCTAGCTTGTCCTGATCTTGTGATTGCCCCGAATATGCGGGCTGGCGAGTACGCCTTGGATACTTTTGGCGCTTGGGTTTCGCTTTAATGCCGAGGTTGGCACGTGCCTGCGCGAGACTCTGTTCGCGCACTTCAGCAGGTGCAGGCGTGACCGCTAAAGCGTTTGTTAGTGCATCTTTGCTTATTGAATTGCCATTGCGCGCGCGCATGGCCGCAAGAGCTTGGTCTAAGGGCTGAAAAACCGTGGGCTCGGTAGTCGGCTCTCCTGACTCATTGCCGTTTTGGAGGGCCGACTCTGCCAGCGGATTTGCGCCGCCTTGCGCATCGGATTCACATCGCTCAGGCGGCAGCGCAGTAGAGAGCGGCGTTGTGGCGAGTGACGAGGTAGAGAGTTGCGGTGTGGAGATAGGCGCGGTGTAGCGCTGCAAGGGCTCCGCGATTTCCGACTCCGCCTCTAGCTCTTTCTCCTCAGCACTTGTCGCTGCGGGCGCGCGGCCCGTGTCGTGCACCTGCGCAGACACCTCGGCGACGATCTGCTGCGCGAGAATATCCAGCGGCTTTTCCGGCATCACAATGGCGTCGAGCTCACCCTGGCGAATACTGCGCAGCATTGCCGCCGCCTCGATAAGATCGTCGCGAGTGAGCGGGAACAAAATACCCTTAGGCGTGCCGTGAATGGAGTGACCGCTGCGACCCACGCGCTGTAGGTAAGTGGCAATGCTTTTAGGTGAGGAGAATTGCACCACAAGGTCGACCGAACCCACATCGATTCCCAACTCCATTGAGGCCGTGGCCACCAAGACCTTGAGTTTGCCGGCCTTCAAGCGCTGCTCGGCACTGTGGCGATGGTCTTTGCTCATGCTGCCGTGATGGGAGCACACGACGTCATCACCAAGACGCTCCGCTAACGCGAGCGCGAGGCGCTCAGAAAGACGCCGCGTGTTAACAAAAACTAAAGTCGTTTCGTGACTGTTTATTAAGTCGACTAGCCGCGTGTAAAGCTCATCCCACACTTCGTTGCTCATGAGTGCCGACAGCGGCGAGCTCGGCACCTCTATGCGCAGGTCTAATTCGCGGCGGAATCCAGAATCGACGATTTCGCAGGGCAACTCAGTATCTTCTTTACTGAGGTTGCCATTGCTTGTTGCCTTGTTCGGCTTTTCGTTTGCGCTGGAGCCAACAAGATAGCGCGCCACCAGTTCGATGGGTTTCTGCGTAGCTGACAGACCTATCCTCTGCAGCTGTTCCCCGCCGCGGCTCATGATCAAATGGTCGAGCCTTTCCATAGACAGCGCGAGGTGCGATCCCCGTTTGTCACCCAGCAGCGCATGGATTTCGTCAACAATTAAACTGCGAGCGGTGGCAAGCATCGCGCGCCCGCTTGCGCTGGTTAGAAGAAGGTAGAGCGATTCGGGTGTGGTAACCAAAATGTGTGGCGGTTTTTTTGCCATACGCGCGCGTTCGCTGGGCGGAGTATCGCCGCTGCGCACGGCGATGCGAATATCGACCGGCGTCTGCCCCTGCAGGTGCAACTGCTCGGCTATGCCGTCTAGCGGCTCTTCTAAGTTCTTGCGAATATCGTTGCTCAGCGCTTTAAGCGGCGAGACATAGATAATCTGCACGCCTTCGCCCAGCTGCTGCGCCTGCCCGCGCTTGAGTAGCGCATCGATTGCGGCATAGAACGCCGCGAGAGTCTTGCCGCTGCCGGTGGGCGCGGCGATGAGCGTATGCCGGCCTGCGCTGATATGCGCCCAAGCTTCTGCCTGCGCCGGTGTTGGTGCGCCAAACTTACCCTCAAACCAAGCACGACTCGCAGGATGAAAACCCGCTATGGCTTGGCTTAAGTCTTCGCCAAGGCCTGTATATGAGCCTGAGCCTGAGCCTGAACTTGAAGATGAGGTTTGAGCCATGACGTTCTCGGCTATTCTAATCAATTAGGCGGCAGATCCGCTGCGCGCGAATTAACTGGTTTTATATACAGCATACTCTGCCATATTGCTGCGTCAATTTTTTTACGCTTTTTACCGCATTTACGATGATTGGCGATTTCTTGCGCGCCGCCGCGCTGTGCTCTACTCTCGTTAGCGAAAGTCTTTGAAAAGTGAAGCGCACCATGGATGAGCAGCAGCCGAAAACAGACAATTCAAAGGACACGAGCGGCCAGCACACAAGCGGCAACGCCCAGGAGCAGAGGCTGCTAAATGCGGCCGGGCGCCCTTTGCTGGCAGCGGGTGAAGATAGCTGGGCCAATCGCATTGGCGAAGGCCTGACTTTGGCCTGGCGCGAAAACCGCCGCTTCTTGCTGGTGCTGGCCAGCATACTATTCTTCAAGAGCGCGATAGCCGATCTCAGCAGCATCTCCGGCGCCTCAATGCTGCCCACGCTTATGGATGGCGATAAGGTTTGGGTCAATAAACTAGCGTACGACGTTAAAGTGCCCTTTACAGAGATTAATTTGGCCGAGCTCGACGAACCTGCAAGAGGCGACATTGTCATCATCGACTCCTCTCGGGCGGGCAAGCGACTCATTAAGCGAATTGTCGGGCTGCCCGGAGATACGGTGCTAATGCAAAACAATAGCCTGAGCATCAACGGCCAAGCTGTGAGCCACGAAATTGTCGAACGTAGTGAAGGCGCAATCATCATTGCAGAGGCGCTTCCCGAAGCGACGCACCTGGCGCAGCTCACCGACAGCTATGTGAGTCGCAGTCGACGCAGCTACGGCCCGGTTGTGGTGCCGGAAGGCCGCTACTTCGTTCTGGGTGACAACAGAGATAACAGCGCCGATAGCCGCGCCTACAGCTTCATCCCACGAGGCGAAATCGTCGGGCGTTCGAGTTCGGTCGTGTTCTCCAACGACAGCGAGAAGAGCTATTTATTCCGTGGCGATCGCTTCTTTAGCAGTTTAGAGTAAACGGCGCCAACAGCGGCCGACGCGTCGGCTTCTTATTGTTCCGAAATGGGCCGCAAGCTATGGCCAAGAATCGAGGTGGTAGTCCTATGAGCATTATTCTATGCCTGCCCATGAGCTGGTCTAGCCGGCGGCTTCGCCAAAGCTTCCAAGCAGTAATAACCGCTGTCGTACTGGCTGTAATGAGCACAGGAAGCTTCGCGCAAAACGCGGAAAGCGACGACCGCGAGTTCGACTGGGCACCTAACTTCCCCATAGGCGCAGGGATTCCCGAGCTGTCTTCCCTCGATCAGAATGGCCAGGAGCAGAACTTCGACAGTCTCAAGGGCGAACGTGGGCTGCTGTTTTTGCTAAGTCGCTCCTTCGACTGGTGACCCTACTGCAAATCTCAGCTCGTGCAGCTGACCGATTTTGCAGAGCAGTTCAAAGCGCTAGGGTTTGGCGTGGCGACGATTACCTACGATTCAACTGAGCTACTAAAAGAGGTTGAGTTAGACGAGGGTATTAGTTTCAAAATGCTGAGCGACAAAGATGTGCGGGTGGTCAATGCCTTTGGGGTAAGGAACCTAGACTATGAGCCCGGCCACAGAGCCTACGGCATACCCTATCCCGGAATATTGCTGATCGATGCCGATGGTGTCATTCGGGGCAAGTTCGCCGAACGTGACTATCGTGATCGCCCTGCTTTCGAAGCGGTCCTCGACGCGGCGCAGGCCCTGCCCTAGCTGCTAGCTGCTCGCGAGTGACGAGTGACGCATTGCGGATAGCGCATGGCAAATAAAAAAGTCAAAAGGCGAATAGCCATAGACCAAGACTACCGCGCGCCCTACTGCCACTCTGATGTTAAGATGCCCGCTTTTGCCTGAGATCCATTTTGATTGCTTTGTTTTCCCGTCTTCCACTGCTTCTCCGCGCGGCAGCAAGTAGCGCTTGGTCTTCGCTTCCTAATATCTGTCGCTTGAGCAGCGTAGCCCGACATCGGGGGCGCAGCGAATACGGCAATGTGCTTCCTACAGGTCTTTGGGCATGGATGCTGTCAGGACTTGTTGTCTATTCTTCCTTTGCAGCTGCTGACTCTGCGGCTGCTGAGCCAAACGCCGCCGATGATCGGCCCTCTAATCGGTCAAACACCCTGCCCGCTTATGAGATTCCGCGCATAAACAGCGTGCCGCAGATCGATGGCGAGGTCACAATTGAGGAATGGGCGCAGGCGACACGTGTCCTTATCAACATTGAGACCGACCCCGCCGAAAACGTGCCCACCGCCATACGCGCCGAAGCCCTGATCATGGAAGACGGCGACACACTCTACGTCGCCTTTATCGCGCAAGATCCGGACATCTCACAGATTCGCGCGTTCTACAGCGACCGCGATCTACTGTGGGACGATGATCGCATTGGCATCGTGCTCGACACCTTTAACGACGAGCGCCGCGCCTATGAATTCTGGGTTAACCCGCTGGGTGTTCAGGCTGACGCAATCTACGACGACATCAATCGCCGCGGCGATGATTCTTGGAATGCCATTTGGGAGAGCGCGGGGCGCATCACGCTTGATGGCTATGAAACGGAGATGGCGATTCCGCTTAAACAACTACGCTTTTCGCCCAGCGATACCACGCAAACCTGGGGCGTTGATTTTGTCCGGCAGTTTCCCCGCGACCGCGAGAATCGCATCGCGAACAATCCGCTAGACCGCGACGTGTCCTGCTATCTTTGCCAGCTGCGCAAACTCGAGGGGCTCGCCAACCTCGAGTCGAGCAGGAATCTGGAAATTATTCCTAGCCTGACCGCATCGAGCGTTCACACTCGTGGGCGTGAGCTTGGAGCTTGGGAGAAGCCGGGCGCGGATCCCGATGCGGGCGTGAATGTGCGCTGGGGTGTGACGCAAGACGTCTATCTCAATGCCACACTAAACCCCGATTTTTCTCAGGTTGAAGCGGACTCCCCGCAGCTCGCGATCAACAATACCTTCAGTCTGTTTTTCCCTGAACGTCGCACGTTCTTCCTCGATGGCGCAGACTACTTCGATACCTTTCAAAATTTGGTCTACACGCGCAACATCGCCGACCCCGACTATGGCCTTAAGCTCACTGGCAAAAGCGGGCGCCACACCTACGGCGTGCTCACGGCTAACGACCAAACCACTGGCTTTATAGTTCCAGGTGCGCTCGGTTCCTCCACGGTGCGCCTCGTCGATCCTGACCTGATCGACGGCGCCGTCGAGAGCGACATTAATATTGGTCGCTACCGCATGGATCTATTTGAGAACTCGGCAGTAGGGCTTGTAGTCACTGATCGCCGCGCCGACCAGCTCGGCTACAGCAATAGCGTGATCAGTTTAGACACCGTTCTGCGACCCACCAATGCCGACACAATTACGGTGCAAGGCGTGTACTCGCGAACCAAGAATCCGCAGCAGGTTCAACAGAGTTTCAATCGCGATGCACTGCAAACTGGCGATAGCCTGCGGGTAGAATATCGACACGTTGACGCCGAGTGGGATTGGCGCGTGTCGTATGACGATATCGGCGAGGACTTTCGCGCCGACTTAGGTTTTGTTAACCGCACAGACTACAAGAAAATTATCACCACCTTAGGACGCACTTGGCGCGCAGATGGAAACAGCCTGCTAAGCCGGTTTCGTATCGCCATCGACTATGACCGAACGGAGGATCAGTCGGGTAAGGAAATAGAAGAGGAGCTTGAGTTTTTCGTAAACATGAATGGCCCCGCGCAGTCCTATCTCAACGCGCTTTTTGGCGGCAGTAAGACCTATTGGAATGGCGCTTACTTCGACGAACAGTTTAATCAGGTCTCGGCGGGTTTCTCGCCGCTTCCCAGCCTGGGCCTAGGCGCCACGCTGCGGATTGAAGACATCGTCGACTTCGCCAACACTCGGCTTGGGCAGTCGAATCGTCTGAGCCCCTTTATTAGGCTACAGCTTGGCCGGCATCTGCAGCTCAACCTTAGCCACACTCATCAACAGTTTAATGTCGATGGCGGGCGCCTGTTCACTGCAAACTTGAGCGACTTAAGAGCGACCTACCAGTTTGACGCCAAAAGTTTTCTGCGCTTCACGCTGCAGTACAACGACCGCGAACGCGACCGCTCGCTGTATCTGCGTGACGTGCAGAGCCAAAGCGCAGACCTCACCGCTCAGCTGCTTTACAGCTATCGTTTCACTGCCGCGACTCGTTTCTTCGTAGGCTATTCGGATGCCAGTTTCCAAGATGATCGCTACGACACCCTCGAGCCGATCGGTCGCAGTCTGTTCGCGAAATTCACCTACGCCTGGCTGCCATAGCAGGCGACAAGAGTTTCGGTAAAAGGGATAATTAGGGCCGAATTCAAATTCCATTTTTCACTGTGAGTATCACCATGGGCAATCGTACTTCTCTTTATCAACAGCATGTCGACGCCGGCGCAAAGATCGTCGATTTCTCCGGTTGGGAGATGCCGATCAACTACGGCTCACAGATCGAGGAGCACAATCAGGTACGCACTGCCGCAGGCGTTTTTGATGTGTCGCATATGACCGTTGTGGACGTAACTGGAAGCGATGCTCAGGAGTACCTGCGTCATTTGCTAGCTAACGACGTGACGCGCCTCGATGAAGTCGGCCGCGCGCTTTACAGCGGCATGCTCAATGAAGACGGCGGTGTGATCGACGACCTCATCGTCTATCGGCTACAGGACGGCTATCGCTTGGTAGTTAACTGCGCCACGCGCACGAAAGACCTGCGCTGGATGGCTCTGCAAACCAGCGGCTATGCTGTCGCCGTGCAGGAAAAGCCCCAGCTCGGAATTCTGGCGGTCCATGGTCCGGAGTCAATTGAACGCGTGTGCGCGGTGCTGGAGAACTGCGGCCGCAATGCGGCAGCAGAGACGGCGGCCATTCAGGCGCTGGGTAATTTCCGCGGCGTTGAGCTGGACGATTGGTTCGTTGCGCGCACAGGCTACACTGGGGAAAAGGGACTGGAGATAATCCTGCCCGCCACCGAAGCGCCGCAGCTGTGGGACGCACTACTCGCAGGCGGGGTTAAGCCGATAGGACTGGGCGCGCGCGATACCCTACGCTTAGAAGCCGGCATGAATCTCTATGGGCACGACATGGACGATACCGTTTCGCCGCTGTCTGCCAATATGGGCTTCTCCATCGCCTGGGAGCCGAATGATAGAGACTTCGTGGGCCGTGCGGCGCTGATCGCGCAGCGCGCCGAGCTCGAAGCGGGTCGTCTGCCTGTTCTCACCGGCCTCGTGCTGGAGCAGCGCGGCGTGCTGCGCGAAGGGCTTAGCGTTCTTTGCAAAGATGCCGAGGGCAATGCGCTCGCAGACGGCGTGATCACCAGCGGCACGTTCTCACCCACCCTCAAGCATTCTATTGCGCTGGCACGCGTCCCTGCTCTAACCGCCAGCTGCGAGGTCGATCTGCGCGGCACGGCTACGCCGGTGCGGCAGGTGAAACCCAATTTCGTGCGCATGGGTAAGAAAGTCTTCGAGTAGACAGCTCCTCCTAAACTGCGAATTTGATAAGCCAGCCCGTTGCGTAGATGACTGTTCTTGAATGCACAGCTGCACTATCGCGGCTGACGGCGAATTAGAGATTGGCACTGCCGGTTTCGCAGCCCGCGCTCGTCGCCCCTCGCCACACGCAGCCACGCTCTCGGTTAACAAGCTACTGCTTAGAACGAGACCTTCGCCAAGGCTTTGTCAAAATACTGACTTCTTGAGGCAGTTTTTACGCGACCTTCCCCATCGGTTTCCGGTAAAATGCCCGCAAATATCAAAAGGCGCGTCGATAGCGCCGTCTCGAGGAGCGCAAAAGTGAGCACTACACCGGATAATTGCAAATTCGCCACGTCACACGAATGGGTGCGCCTTGATGAAGATGGCACTGCCACCGTCGGCATTAGCGACCATGCGCAGGACGCGCTGGGCGATATCGTCTTTGTCGATCTGCCCGAGGTTGGCGCCACGGTTCATGCCAAAGACGAGGTTGCTGTAGTCGAATCTGTTAAAGCGGCGTCCGACGTATACAGCCCGGTATCCGGCGAAGTCATTGCCATTAACGAAGAACTGCTCGACGCCCCAGAGACCGTTAACTCGGTACCCTACGACGGCGGCTGGTTCTTCAAAGTCCGCTTAGAGGACACGGCTGAACTCGACGAACTCCTCGATGCAGAGGCTTATACAGAGCACTGCGAAAACGAGCAATAAGGATGGCAATGCAGACTCCCGCCGCTTCGGCCCCGCACGATCTTCTTACACCGCTAGACACTCTCGAAAACAACGGCGAGTTTATCGACCGCCACATCGGCCCCGACGCTGAGCAGATACAGCAGATGCTCAGTACGCTGAACCTAGACTCTTTAGAGGGTTTGGTCGACGAGACTGTGCCTGCGGCCATCGCCCTGCAGGAGCCCATGGCGCTTGGCACTGCAATGACAGAGCCTCAGGCTTTGGCGGCGCTGCGCAGCCTTGCGGATAAAAACGAGCTGCGCAAGTCGTTCATCGGTTTGGGCTACTACGACACGCATACGCCGAACGTTATTCTTCGCAACGTGCTAGAGAACCCCAGCTGGTATACGGCCTACACGCCCTATCAGCCAGAAATTTCCCAAGGCCGGCTCGAGAGCCTTCTCAACTATCAACAGATGGTGCTCGACCTCACGGGCATGGATCTGGCCAATGCTTCATTGTTAGACGAAGCGACGGCGGCAGCGGAGGCCATGGCGCTCGCCAAGCGTGTCAGCAAGAATCGCAAGGCGAACGCCTTCTTTGTCGATGCTCAGTGCTTCCCGCAGACGATCGACGTGATCAAGACCCGCGCCGAGTGCTTCGGTTTCGAGCTAATCGTTGCCGAACCCAGTGAGATCGGAGCGAGCATCGATCCAGCAACACTGTTCGGCGGCCTATTCCAATACCCCGCTATGAACGGCGAGCTGCGCGACCTTAGCGGCTTCATTGCGACCCTACACGAGCACAGCGCCATCGCTATTGCGGCGGCGGATATCCTGAGCCTTACCCTGCTGACCCCACCGGGGGAGATGGGCGCCGATGTTGTGGTTGGAACTACGCAGCGCTTTGGCGTCCCCATGGGCTACGGCGGACCCCATGCTGCCTATTTCGCAACAAAGGACGACTACAAACGAGCGGTACCTGGGCGCATCATCGGCGTGTCGGTGGATAAGCGAGGCAGACAGGCCTTCCGCATGGCCCTGCAGACGCGTGAACAGCATATTCGCCGCGAGAAGGCCAACAGCAACATCTGCACGGCGCAGGTGTTGCTAGCTAATATTTCTGCGATGTACGCCATGTACCACGGCCCTGAAGGGCTGCGGGGCATTGCTCAGCGCGTCAATCGCCTCGCACAGATTTTCTCACAGGGCCTGAAATCAGAGCGAATAGAGGTAGTAAATACTTACGTATTCGACACTGTTACTGTGGCAGTGAGTGGCGAGCAGGCGAGCGGCATAGTCGCCAGAGCCGACGCCGCTGGCATCAATTTGCGCCTTGATCGCCTCGAAAGCGACGGCGAGATCGGTGTGAGCTTCGACGAATGCACCACGGCAGCCGACGTCGACACGCTCTGGCAGGTATTCGTGGGCGATATGGCCAAAGAAGAGCTTTCGGTCGGGGCTATTGATGCGGCTATCGTGGCTGGCAAGCTCGAACTAAGTATTCCAGACTCGCTGCAGCGCCAAAGCAGCTATCTGACCCACCCCAATTTCAATCTCTACCACAGCGAAACCGAGATGATGCGCTATCTCAAGCGCTTGGAAGACAAAGACATCTCGCTAACGCATTCGATGATTCCCCTGGGCTCCTGCACCATGAAGCTCAACGCCGCCGCCGAGATGATGCCTATCAGCTGGCCCGCGTTCGCCAAGCCTCACCCGTTCACGCCGGTGGCACAGATGAGCGGATACATCGAGATGATCACACAGTTAGAGACGATGCTCGAGGCAGTCACCGGCTTCGACGCGGTGAGCATGCAGCCAAATTCTGGCGCTCAGGGCGAGTACGCAGGACTTCTGGCGATTCGCAAATACCACCTAAGCCGCGGCGACACTCAGCGAACAATTTGCTTGATCCCAACCTCGGCCCACGGCACCAACCCCGCTAGCGCGCAGATGATCGGCATGAAAGTTGTCTTGGTAGGCTGCGACGACGATGGCAATATCGATATCGCGGACCTGCAAGCCAAGGCCGAAGCCCATAGCGACACGCTCGCTGCGTTGATGATCACCTATCCGTCGACTCACGGCGTGTATGAGGAAGGCGTCAAAAAGGCCTGTCAGATCGTGCACGACAACGGCGGTCAGGTGTACATGGACGGCGCCAACCTGAACGCGCAGGTGGGCGTTGCCAAGCCCGCGGAAATTGGTGCGGATGTTTCGCACATGAATCTGCACAAGACCTTCTGCATCCCCCATGGCGGCGGCGGCCCAGGCATGGGCCCGATCGGCGTGGGCGCCCATCTTGCACCCCACGTCTCTAACCACTCGCTCATCAAACTGGACGGGCCAGATACCAACAACGGCGCCGTCTCCGCTGCGCCATGGGGAAGCTCCAGCATTCTTCCGATCTCATGGATGTATATAGCCATGATGGGTGCTGAGGGCCTTGCGAAAGCGACTCAGGTTGCGATCTTGGGCGCCAACTACATCGCGAAGCGTTTGGAAGGCCACTATCCGGTGCTGTACACCGGTCGCAGCGGCCGAGTCGCCCACGAGTGCATCATCGACCTGCGTCCACTTAAAGCCGCCTCGGGTATTAGCGAGGAAGACGTTGCCAAGCGCCTCATGGATTTCGGTTTCCACGCACCTACGATGTCTTTCCCGGTTGCCGGCACCCTGATGATCGAGCCTACCGAGAGCGAGTCCAAACAAGAACTCGACCGTTTTGTGGACGCGATGATTGAAATCCGCCGCGAGATCGCTCAGGTAGAATCCGGCGAACTCGATGCCGAGGACAACCCTCTCAAACACGCACCCCACACGCTCGCCGACGTCATGGATGACACCTGGCAGCGCAGTTACAGCAAGCAACAAGGCGCGTACCCCGGGGTAAACGGCGATCACATGCCGAATAAATATTGGCCGGCGGTAAACCGCATCGACAACGTCTACGGCGATCGCAATCTGTTCTGCTCTTGCCCGAGCCTCGAAAACTACGAGTAGGGATAGAGCGGGTCTAAAAGGGGTCGGACCCCTTTTTAGCCCTGCAGCCCTTGCACCGCCCGGAATTTTTACTCGCTCACGCTGCCAGCCTTCTGGCTAAAACCGTTTACCGAGTAGCTTGCTTAAAGGGGTCAGACCCTTTTAGACCCCTCCCAAATACACCGCAGATTCTTCCAGCCACCTCCGACTCCTTAGCTCGTTCGCAAGCGCTCGCTCTGCAACCGGATCCATGGGCAGCGAGACGAAATCACGGTAGGCAGCGAGTGGCCTCTCCGGGGGCAGATAATCCGTGAAGGCTTGATGACGCTGCAGCCTTTGCTCTATACGATCGTTCTGCTCGCTCACCCTGCGAGCCCCCTGCCCAAAACCGTTCGCCGAATAGCTGGACCAAGGATAATCGCCGAGCTTGCTGCTTTCTCTACTTTGCAGCGGCGCACGCTCGATATAGCGGTGGCAAGTGCGTACGAGTCGATCACCGCTTAGCTTGCACAGCGCAGAATGGCTGCGCCGGCCATGCTGCTGACGATCGAAGCGGCGATTAAAATAACTAAGGTAGGCGCGCTGGGTTTCCGAAAGAAGGCGCTCGAGTGACCAGCGCGACTTTGCGCTGATGAGAAGCAATGTGCTGTCGGTCAACAGCGAGTAAGCATGCAGCGCAGCGCCATGCCGCACGAGAGCTTCAAACAGACGTGCACGGAAGTAGTCGCGGCAGACGGCATCAAAGAGCGACACCTTGCAACAGGCCGCGTTTACTTCAACGAAGAACGTTGTATTGGGACGACAGCGCGGCGCGCACTTTCCCTGGCCGCAGGGATTTTTTACCGATTCTTCCGGCTTTTCGTTCAGCCTACTCTGCTCTAGAACACCACGCCCAGGCTTCGTAGATTGATGCCCTGCAGAGCCGGGCGGCAATTCCGTAGGCCCCCAGCTCCGCAGCAGCGTATTTCCCTGTTGCTTTTCACTCATACGCCAATCGCTCCATGCTACTTAGCTACTACTACATAGGTAGTATAGGAAACGAGATCGCGTGCGCGAATTTCTCGGCAACAGCTTAGCTGCGCAGGTGGGGCTAAAAGGGATCTGACCCCTTTTAGCCATAGCCCGAGCCTTTTAGCCCCGCGGCGGCAGTCCGTGCACCAGTGTTAGCTGCTTGAGTTCGGTGCCGGCGCGACGGTGTTCAGACAGCGCCTGATAGTCGGGGTCGTCATACCAGGCCTGTGCTACCTCCGCCGAGGGGAACTTGAGCAGAATCAGTCGGCCCTCGGGCGGCGTCGTGCCTTCTAGCATCAAAGGCTTGTCGTCGAAGGTCAGAAACTCGCCGCCAAAGCGCTTCAGAATCGGGAAAAAGCCTTTCTCGTATTTGCGGTATTCCTCGGCGTCGCGAATAACAAGATTGGCGAGCATGTAGGCAGGGGTATCGGACATCGGTGTCTCCTTGAAATGAATCTGGGGTAGAAGGGTCGGGTCTCTTTTCGAAAAAGGCGAAAAAGGGGTCTGAGGCCTTTAAGCTCCTTTAGCCGGCCTCAACAAGCAGGCAGACCCATATGCCACCCACACACAGCAGTGACGCTGCGAAGGCCATGAGACGATGCATCACATTGTTGTAGCCAATATGTATCACCGCGTGAACAAGGCGCAGGGCTACATAAAGCCACGCTAGCGTGACGGTAAGCGCTAATTGCAGATCGAGCGCGAGATAAATTACGCCGGCGGCATAGAACAGCGTTGGAGTCTCGAACAGATTACTAAACTGCCGCGACGTTTTCGCCACCGCCGCTGGCGGCTCTGCCCCGGACATAGTTTTGAAGTAGCTGCCAGACATCGCGCCTGATTTCACAGCGGCAAAGCGCGTCCTTACCGTGATCAGCATAATCACGAAAATGAGCAGGGTCATAGCGAACAACGGGTAAAGCATGGCAGGCTCCAAGCAAGCTGAGAAGTTAACGCAGACTAGCAGTATACTAAGCGTAATTGAATCCACGCACTGCCGGCCCGCGCCGAGGAATCACCAATTATGACTGACAGTAGCACAGCCTATATCGAACACGTTCGCGCCCTAAACACGCGTAGTGGAAAACTCCTGCGCGATGACCGCGATCTGCTCATCCACAGCGGCAGCGAGCATCACTATTTTGGTGACGATCGCGGCATAAATTTTCAGAGCTTCGGCCACTTCCTTCACTGGTTGCCGGTCAATCGCCCCGACCAGTTTGTGTTGATACGCGAGGGTCGTAAGCCCCGCTATCTGCAGGTGGTGCCGCAGGATTTTTGGTACGACCAAAGCCTGCAGATAGACCCCGCGCTTGTAGACGCCATAGACGAAGAATTCGAGGTTATCACGCTGCACTCTACGGATCAGATAGGCCAGCACCTCGATACCGCGAAGACCGACTACATCGGACCCGAAGCGCAATGGGCTAAGAGTATTGGCCTAGCTAGCTTTAACGAGACCGACCTTCTCGCCCCGCTGGATTTTGCGCGGGCCGAAAAATCAGAATACGAGCTCGAGCAGCTGCGTATTGCAAACCGGCAGGGTCTCGCAGGCCATGCTGCTGCAGTAGACAGCTTTTTAAGCGGCGGCAGCGAATTCGATATCCATTCGGCGTTTCTGGGCGCCTGCGGCCTGCTCGAGTACGAAACCCCCTACACCAACATCGTTGGCCTAAACGCTAACGCGGCGATCCTGCACTACCAGCACAAAGCGCGGCAGGCGCCTGCAAATTCTCAGCTGCTACTTATCGATGCCGGCAGTCGCGTGAACGGCTATGGCTCCGACATCACACGCACAACCGCGTCGACTAGCTGCCATCCGGTGATGGCATCGCTCATAGAGGGCATGACACAGCTTGAGCTAGACATCGTGGCAAGCGTGAAGCCTGGCATCGACTACCCGCAGCTCCACGCTCAGGCACTTGCCGGCGTTGCCGCGCTGCTTGTCGAACACGGACTTTCTAGTCTCAGCGCGCAGGAGCTCATCGAACGCGAGCTCGTACAGAAGTTCATGCCCCACGGTGTCGGCCATCTGTTGGGCGTGCAGGTGCACGACGTTGGCGGTCATCAGGCTCAGGCTAGTGGCGGCCGCATCGAGCCCCCCGCGCACTCTCCTGCCTTGCGCTGCACGCGCACGCTAACGGAGAACATGGTGTTTACTATCGAACCTGGGCTGTACTTTATTCCTATGCTGCTCGATCCGCTGCGCAGCGGCGCGGCGGCAAGCGCTTTTGACTGGCAGCTTATCGACGCGCTAATACCCGTTGGCGGTATTCGCATAGAGGACAATATTCGGGTGACGGCCGACGGCGCGGAGAATCTTACGCGTCAGCCTGTGGGGCAAGGATAGGCTCTATTAGGCTGAGCAGCGCGGGCAGGGACTGCCTATTCCGTTCTACTAGCGCTTTCCCGCGGCGGCCCATCTCGGCCTGTCGCGGCCAGTCTGGTATTAGGTCGATTAGGTAATCTGCCAATCCCTGCTCATCCGGCACGGTATGCAGAGCCGACTCGGCTTCTAGCTGCCGACAGATGCTGGCAAAGTTGTACTGCGACGGCCCAGTGACAACGGGAATGCCAAAGGCGGCCGGTTCGAGTACATTCTGGCAGCCCGTATCCACAAGGCTGCCGCCGACGAAAGCGATGCTCGCTAGCCTGTAGTAGCTCATCATCTCGCCCATCGAGTCGCCCAAATACACCTGCATCTCCGCAGTCAGCGAATCATTCTCGCTGCGCCGGCCCAGACTCAAACCGCGAGCCTGCACCAGCCTGGCAACCTCATTGAAGCGCTCGGGATGACGGGGCACTAGCAGCAACAGCGCAGACGGATGAGCGCTAAGCACACGCTCGAAGGCTGTTAGCACCTTCTCTTCTTCGCCAGCGCGGGTGCTCGCAGCAATGACCACGAGCCGCTCGGAGTCATTTATCACATCGAAGACACCCGCTGCGAGCGGCGCGCTGTAGTCGACCTCGACAATAAACTTTAGGCTGCCCGTTACGCGCACATCGGCAGCCTTGGCACCTGCATCTATGAAGCGCTGCGCGTCCTCTTCGGACTGCGCGGCAACCAGTTCCAACTCCCTCAGCATCGGCCGCGTGAGACCCGCGAAGCGTTTGTAACCCCGAGCCGAGCGCGCCGAGAGCCGGGCATTGGCGAGCACGACCGGCACTTCCCGGCGCGAGCAGGCATGGATCAAGTTCGGCCACAGTTCGGTTTCCATCAGAATCAGCAGGCTCGGCTGAAACTTGCGCACAAACCGGCGCATCGCGCCCGCGGTGTCGTAGGGTAAATAGGCGTGAAACACCGTGTCGCCGAACAGCTCTAATACCCGCGCGGAGCCGGTTGGCGTGGTCGAGGTAATAAGAATCTGATGGGTGGGGTAGTCGTGCCTCAGCTGCTTCACTAGCGGCGTTGCCGCAACCGTTTCGCCCACCGACACCGCATGAATCCAAATCAGCGGCGCGGCGAGATCGCGCTGCTCGGGCAGGCGCTGCAGCGCTAGCCTCTCGCGCCAGCGTCGCCGATAGGCGGGCGCCTTTATCGAGCGCACTGCGAGTCGAGCGAAGGCCGCTGGCGAAAGTAGTGAAACGAGCAGTGAGTAGAGGAGTCGTAACATGCGGGTCAGCTCTAGGCGGCAGACTAAGTGTGATCACTGCGCAGTGCGACAGCGTCTGGTTGTGAAATCGGCAAAACGGTCGATATACTCAGAGCCCGCATCGTACAGAATAAAGCGTGCCGCTATCTACCTTGCGCCACATTATTTTGTAGGCAGTGTGTATCAATTCTCAGCTTTGCCGCTTGGCCCGCCTCTGCCCGAAGCGTGTCAAATTTGGACCCCCAGCATAGGCCCGCCATGACCGCATCTTGCTCTACTGACATTGTTATTCTTGGCGGCGGGATTGCTGGACTTTGGCTGCTTAACCGCCTGCGCGACAGCGGCTACAGCGCGGTGCTTTTAGAGGCCAATGAACTTGGCGGCGAGCAGAGCCTCGCCTCCCAGGGCATTATCCACGGCGGGCTTAAATACGCCCTGGGCGGCTCGGTGACCGACGCAGCCAATACTATCGCCGAGCTACCCGCACGCTGGCGTGCCTGTTTTGCGGGCAGCGGCGAGATAGACCTCAGCGACTGCCCGGTACTCAGCGAGCGCTACTACATGTGGTCTGGCAACAGCGTGCGCTCAAAAATTAAGGCCTTCTTCGGCAGCAAGAGCCTGCAGGGTCGAGTCGAGCCGGTAGCCAAACAGGACTATCCTGCGTTCTTCGCCGACGCAACAATCGGCGGCTCGCTCTACGCGCTGCCAGATTTTGCGGTCGACACGCCCTCGTTGCTGCGCACCCTTCACTCTCGGCACGCAAATGCCGTATTCAAGATTGACGCATCGAGCCTAGTCTTCGAGCGCAGCGGTACCAGTAATAAAGAGGATACTGCGGTAACCACGCTGCGCTGCATTGACCCAGCCGGTGCGCCGCTAGAGATCAGCGCACAGCGCTTTGTCTTCAGCGCCGGCAAGGGCAACGCCGAATTGATAAGCCGTGCAGGACTCAAACGCCCGCGAGCGCAGCTGCGAGCCTTAAAAATGCTATGGCTTAAATCGGCCAAGCTCGGAAATTTGTTCGCGCACTGCATTGGCGACGACTTTAGCCTCACGCCAAAGCTCACCGTCACCACTCATCCCAGCAGCGATGGCCGCACTCTTTGGTATTTGGGGGGTGAGATCGCCGAAAACGGTGTCGGTGTGGCGGACGCCGAATTAATAAGCCGCGGGCAGCAATTGCTGCAGTCCCTGTTCCCCTGGGTCGAACTCGCTGACACCGAGTGGGGCTGCTTGCCCATTGATCGCGCCGAAGCCGCCATGGCCGACGGCAAGCGTCCCGACGGCGCACTGTTTGTTAGCGAAGCCAACTGCCTCGTAGCTTGGCCCACCAAACTCACACTCACTCCGGCCTTGGCAGACGGTGTATTAGCCGACTTAGAGCAGCACAGGGTGTTAGCCTTAGCAGACGATGGCCCTGCCCTGCAGACGCTGACTCAACACATGCCACCGGCCACACTCGCTCAAGCTCACTGGGACCGCGAGTGAGCCCAATCACGCAGTAGGAATGCCCCTATGACAGTAGCGAAAAGAGCACTCGGCAGTACCGGAATCGACGTGTCTTGCCTCGGCCTAGGCACCGTGAAGTTTGGCCGCAATCAGGAAGTGAAATATCCCAGCAGCTTCGCCCTGCCCAGCGATCGCGAGGTCGAGCAGCTGCTAGCCGAAGCTCAGGAGCTAGGCATAAATCTGTTAGACACCGCGCCCGCTTACGGCAGCAGCGAACAGCGTATTGGCAGGCTGCTGCGTAATCGCGACGACTGGGTTGTATGTACCAAAGTGGGCGAAGAATTTACTACCGGCAAGTCATTCTTCGACTTCGGCGCCGAACACACCCGCCGCAGCGTGGAGCGCAGCCTGCGCGATATGAAAACCGACGTCCTAGACATCGTCCTGATTCACTCCGACGGCGAAGACCTTAAGATTCTGGAACAAACGGACTGTTTACCCACCCTTATTTCCCTACGCGACGCGGGGCTAATTAAGGCCATTGGTATGTCGACCAAGACGGTCGCGGGTGGTCTGCGAGCGGTGGAGCTTTTGGACGTGGTGATGGCGACTTACAATCCGTCGTACACCGAAGATGCACCGGTTATCGAAGCCGCGGCGAAAAGCGGTAAAGGCGTGCTAATAAAGAAAGCGCTAAACAGCGGGCACGATGCGCTAGGCACGACCACGAGCGCGGGTGATGCGCTGCGCGCCGCGCTGGGTCTGGCGGGCGTGAGCGCGGCGATCGTCGGCACGATCAACCCCGCTCACCTGCGCGCCAACGCAGCCGCCGCGAGCTAAAACAACGCCGGTTTTACTCGCCGGCGATCTGTAGCACGATATCCCAATTGAACTTCACGAAACGGTTAAGCTCCGAGATCAGAATACGCTCTTGGTCGCTATGGGCGCCAAACCCAAGCGCCGCATCTTCACGGTCGATTGCAGGGCCAATGCCGTAGCACTCAATACCCTTGTTGCGCAGGTACGCCATATCGGTCGCGCCTGTGCTCATGGTTGGCAGCGTCACCACACCGTAGTGCTTGTTGATGCCCGCTTCGATAGCTGAGAAAGCCGGCGTGTTAAGCCGCGCTTCGCCACGGGGTCGGGTATTGCGCGGACCCAGCGCGACTTCCACCGCAGGATCGTTCACCACTTTGCGTACTTCGTCTAGAAACGCTTCGATGTCCTCGTCAGGCAGTGCGCGGAAATCGACGCTGCCTTTGGACTCGGAAGGAATCACGTTAATGCGGTAGCCGGCGTCGATAATATTGGGCGACAGCGACGAGCGCAGCATAGACGCATGGCGCGGCTCGAACTCGCGGAAATAGGCATCGGCTTCGGCCTGCGTAGCGGGATCAAGCACGGCAAGATAGCGGGCTGCGGCGTCAGGCGGCGAAATACCCGCTAAGCGCTCAAAATAGGCAGCCGTGGTTTCGTTTAAACGAATAGGAGAGACCCAATCGGCGATTGCCGCCATGGCCTTGGCAAGACGCACAACCGAGTTAGTTTGCAGCGGCACCGAGCCGTGTCCGGCCACTCCGCGCGCGGTGAGATCAATACGGTAAGGGATTTTCTCAACGCTTTGAATTCCCGCGTACTGCACCTCGCGATTAACTCGCGCAACCGAGCCGCCTTCGGCGAGACAGAACTCCGACTCTATCTTGTCGAAATGCTCGTTCACCATAAATTCGATACCAAACTCCGTTGCGCCCTCCTCGCCCGATTCGGCGAGGAAGATCACATCGCGGTCGAGTTGAATGTTTTGCCGTTTAAGCTCGAGCATCACCATTAGCGCTGCGGCGAGATTGTCTTTGTCATCGACCGCGCCACGCCCGTAAACATAGCCGCCATCGATAGTTGCGCTAAAGGGTGGGAAGGTCCACTTCTCAGGATCTACGTTCACCACGTCCGTGTGCGCCATAATCAGCAGTGGCTCTTTGCTGCCGTTGCCCTTAAGCCGGGTAATCACGTTAGGGCGCTCGGGGTTATTAGCGAGCATCTCCACGTCGAAGCCCTCGGCTTCAAGAACATCGCGCAGGTATTCAGCCGCCGGCAATTCGCGGCCAGGGGGATCGCTCGTGTCGAACTGCAGCAGCGCACGGAAATGGCGCAGGGTCTCTTCTTCAATCGCGTCCCAGTCGGGCTGGGCGGCAGCGGTTTGCAGCAGCAGCGGCTGACAAATCAGCAGCAAAGCGCTGGCGAGCAGCGACGGCTTAAACAGGTTGTGAACAAAACGCATGGGAAATTCTCCAATAGGGTTTAAAGGGATCAGATCCCTTTTCATAGGGGAAAGTACCACAGGCCGGTGTGTTCGAGGAACTGCCATAGGCATGGCCGTTTTAGCAGGGCGATTGTAGTCATGCTTCCGGCAGCTGTGTACTGGTCCGCGACGACCATCGCTGCCTGTGAAGAAGGGGTCAGACCCCTTTTAAGAAGAACCACAGGCCAGTTTGTTCGAGAAAGTGCCGGCCGTGCTCCTGTTTCAGCAGGGCGATCGTAGCCAGGCTGCCGGCCACTGTGCACTGGTCTGCGACGACCGATGCTGCCTGCAGGCCCGTGAACGGGTAGCCGGTTTTCGGATTAAGCAGATGAGAGTAAGTTTGGCCATTAATCTCGAGCGCGCGGGCGTAGCTGCCGCTGCTAGCGAGAGCACCCGCGCTAAGCTCCACGGTATGCAGGGGCGAGTCGGGCTGTTCAGGATCGCTTATGGCCACGCGCCACGCGCTGCCGTCGGGCTTGGCACCGCTCACGCCAACATCGCCGCCCAGGTTCACCAAGGCGTGATGAGCGCCGCTAGTTTGCAGAAGACCGCAGACACGATCGACTGCATACTCTTTTACGATGCCGCCGAAGTCGAGCTCCATTCCCTTTTGCAGAAAGCTAAGCCTCGGCTGCTTCCATTGAATTTTTTCCCACCCCACTCGCGTCAGAAGCTCAGCAAGCTTACCCACGTCGGGGAGCTGGGTTTGTCCTTCGGGTTGAAAGTTCCAGGCGCGGCGCAGCAGGCCAGAGGTGATATCAAATAGCCCATCGCTCTCTTCGTAGCAGGCATGGGCGTAGTCCAATAGCGCCGCGGTTTCGGAGTCTACCTCGATGCTGCCACCCTGCTCGGCGGTGCGATTGATCGCCGAGAGAAAACTGTCTTCCTTGTACCTTGAGTACTTAGCTTCCAAGCGCGTGACATCGGCGATCACCGGCTCGGCCATCGTGCGAGCGACTTCCTGCGTGGCTGCATAGAGGCTTAGCGAGCAACGCGTGCCCATAGCAGAGAATTCGATTTCGAAGAGGCTAAGCTCGGCGTCGGTAGCAGTTGGCATGAAGGTTCCGACGGGACTAAAAACTGAAGTCTACACCCGCCGAAAGACGCGTGAATTCGACAATCGCAGGGCTCTGCGAGCCCGAGGTGGTATACCGCTCGCCGCTGAACACGAGAGTGTAGTCACCCAGCTGCAGGTTAACTTTAAGCCCTGCACTTAACGCGTCATAGTCGCTAAGCCGATAGTCACTCGAGTTTAAGTCCTCGACAAAGGCGAAGTCTGTAGCCGGCGTAAAAAAGTCTGCGGCGGTTTGACGGTACATCCGCAGGCTAGGCACCAGAGTCAAACGCCGAGAAACTGCTTTGTGCACCGCAAAGTCTAGGGTGTGTGAGCGCACACCAAAGTCGTCGTCGTATAGCCGATAGTTGGCATGGAACGCCGCACGCTGATCGCGGAAATAGCGCCGCCATGACGTAGTCCACGTAAACTGATTCCGCTCCTGCGGACGGCGGTCGGCGAGCTTGTAGGGATCGCTAAGAAAGCCCCCCGCCCGCGCGCTGCTCATGCCGGTTTGCACAATAGAAAACTGATTGATGATCTGCGTGAACGATAAAAACGCCGACGTGTTATTGCGCTGTTCGCGCTCGACCCGATTAAACAATAGCGCGTCTGTTGGTGTAATCTCGTCATCCGAATGCGCGATGCCTGCGCTGATCGTAGTTGAGTTATTCGCCAGCGTGTAGCTGCCGTCCACCGCAATACTGTTCGATCTGTAGTCGTTCTCGTCCGACACGGTAAGGCTCAAACCGAGATTTGCGGTGTCGTAGTAGCGCCGCACCGACGCGGTGATGTCACGGCGTTTTTCGTAGATCGTCGCGCCGCTCATTGCCACCTGCGTGTCGCCATTCACGCTTTCTAAGGTGTACCAGGGCGACGCACCGCTCATGCTTTCGTAGGACGACTCCAACGCCACACTCGTGCGCTCGCCTACCGGCGCCGAGAACCGCAGCTGATGAATATCGATGTCGTAGCGCTCCGGGCTGCCGATTAGCAAGGCGTCTTGCGCGAGATCGTCTTCCTGATAGCTTGAGACTCGGTAGGACAGCACACTTGCTGCCGGCGGAGTGTCGGCGAGGCCTGGCGCGGCGCCAAACACGCCGGGTAGCGCGAGCGCAGAGCCGGTGAGAGTCATTAGCGCTTTGGAGCGCGTTTTAGTTTTTGCGCGCGCGGGATTAGTTTTATTATTTAGAGCTTGCAGTGCTTCGTTTGTTTTTGTGCTCTGTGAGTCCTGCTCTTTTTCATAAAGTGACTCGACTGCCTTGGCTTGCACGCTTATCGGCGTTTCTCTCCGCGCTTTTTGTGATTGTTCTAGCGAGGATTTTGACAGCGTCTCTGGTGGCATCTCTAATAGCGCTTCTGATGGCTTTTTCGATGGCTCTTCTGAAGATATAGCCGACGGCGCTTCCGATGACATTTCTGGTGACACCTCTAACGGCCCGTGTGCTGGCACCTTAGTTACACCCGCAGCCGCCAGCCGCCACACCGTTGCCGCCGGTGGAGGCCTCTTTGCTGAAATAAATATGCTGATTGAGTCGTGATTCTAATGGGTCTGCGTCAAACGCCATCTCTTGGCGCGCTAGGTCGCCGCGCTGATAAGCCGGCACCGCTTCGCACGACATCAATGCGAAGGCGATCGTAGTGAGAATGAGGAATCGCATTGACCTACTCCTGAGCGGCGTGATCTACAAGAAGCTGAAGGAACTCACTGAGTTTGGCAAAGTCCGTGCTACTCTGGCTCAGCTGCGCACCACCGCCATGACCAATTCCCTGAACCATGGACAGCATGCGACTACGGCGCGACTGCATGCCGTTTATGTAGTTTGAAAACGCATCAAAATTTGCGTTTTCGGACGCTGAAGAGCTTTGCGTGAACCCAAGGCCTGAGGGGTGGCCTGCAATGTGACAACCAATGCACCTAGCCTGGACGATCTGCGTCTCTATCGATTCACCAAACAGAGTCTTCGCCTGCTGCAGGCTAGTAGGCGCGGGATCGGCTAGCTCGGCAAAGCTCTGTAGGCGGAAAACCACCGGATTGTCGGACAGCAGGGCAAGATTGAGAGAGTAGTCAGTATCGCCAACCGCAACCTCCGGCACTCGCAGCACGCTGCCGTCGAAGGTCGGTGCGCCTTCGACAGTGGTAACAGGAGTCTCGGCGGCAGCTAAAAGGCCGAAATCGTAGTTGTCGCCGGTCACTGTGAGACCAAACTCCAATGTGTAAGCGGTCGCGCCGACCTCGACATAGGATATTGCCAGCACGTTGTCGATAAACGTGGTGGTTTGAGCGCTCACGGGCTGAAGCCCTATAAGGCCTAGCAGCGAGGCTGTTAGCAGCGAAAGCCGCTTTGAGTGTCTACTCGGTGCTTGGTTTAACATCGTAATCTCCAAAGTCGAACGGCTAGTTGCGTGCTCGAGACTCACACTGGGCGAGAGCGCTGCTCTATTGATAGCATATATTACAATATTTAGGGGTTTGTCCGTCAGACCCCATGCCAAATTCTTTCTTAGTTTGCCCTTTTTTTCGTGTCTGTTTTGAGAACTATTTCTGGCCAAAGTCTTGCGCTTTTACGCCGTCTTGTCTATCACTAGATGAGTGGAAGATAAATGCGGTGAGTTAGGGTTGGAGCATGGGCGCTGAGGCTGCCGATACGACGGATTGATGTCTGCATTTGACTGCTTAGGTTTGATTAGTCGTTCATTGATTAGCCTGCGCTGATTGGCTAATCCCGATTGATTGGCCTTCACAAGTTAGCCGAACTCAGCTTACCGTTGGATCGGCTGACTGGAATAGTGTCAGGAGAATGCGTGATCATTATTCTCTATACGCTTTTTGTGGCAGCGTCTCTGAACAAATGGCACGCAATCAATATCATGTTCAGTGCCATGCTGTGCATCAATAAGGTCCGGCTAACTTTCTCGCCAGGCTTTTTTAGTACCGATGCTATAGATGTCCGCATTGCAACAGCCCAAAGCACTGGATAAATCGAATCACAGGCGCTACCTTTTAATGGCCACTAAGTAAAACCTGCCGCTGTGCGGCGCAGCCTTCGATCCGCAATCTGAACGCTAAACGGCAAAAATCGCCTAGACAGAATCAATATGTCCGCAAGTTTTGGGACAGCAACATGGAGTGCAACCCACAATGAATAGCCTTAATGAAGCTCGAGAAAATCGTATTGTCCGTCGTCGCAACTCGCGTGTTCCAGCCTTTTTCATAGGCGTAGTCGCGCTCATCTGCGCTGGACTTCAAGGCGCCGCTAACGCAGCGGAAGAGGGTGAAGTGATTCGAATTGAGGATCTGAGTCGCCATGAATTAAATACCTACATTATCGAGGCTGAAGATCAGCTCTACGAGCTGTTCAATTCGATAAACAGCACCGACCGCTTCGACATCGTGTGCCGAAAAGAAACGCGCACCGGCTCTAATATTTCGGAGCGTGTGTGTACACCCAAGTTCCTTATCGAGGACTCTGCTGCGAACGTTAGCAACTTTATGTTTGGCGGCCGCGCGCTTGCCGCCGACAGCGCGGTGATTAGTGGTTCATCGGCCGAGCTTGAGCTGTTGCAAAGCGAAATGGCAGAGCTCGTCAGCAGCAATGCACAGATGCGCGAGATAGCCGGCATTCTGCAGCTAATGCGCAAACGCCGCGCGCAGCTTTGATGACAAAACGATGTTTCAAAGGTAAGACCCATCAAGCGGTCGCAGTGGGTACGGACTTGTTGAGTCCAAAGGTTTTAACCCTCAATAGCTACGTAGCCTACCCTATTCTATTCGTCATCATGCTCGATGGCCGCTAGGTCTTAGTCATGGAATGAGCTAGCACCCGGAGGAGCGGTGGATTCTAAAAATGGCGCGAAACCTCACCGATACAGACGAACCTCCCCTGAGGCACATAAGGTCTGATTGATAACAGAGGCTCTAGGTGCTCTTGTTAAATTAGGCGTAAATTTAAGAAGCAAGGCATCCGCACAACTCGGTAAGTCCTCGTCACACGTATCTCAAGGCTTTTACCGAGCGCTAGGTTACGTCAATTCAAAACTATTGCTTAAACTATCTCGCTCTCGAGAGAGAAGACTCTCGTCGCCGAGTATTGAGCGAATAGGTGGAGTTTTACAATCGCAAGATGCCTTATCTTTGACTTCATAATAATCTGATTTTGCAGAATGCCGCCTAATACTACGGAATGAGTGGAATATACTGCGAAACGTCGGCTCGTTGGTCTGCTTAATTCTTACTAAAGATAATGCTTTTTAGCTTTTTGATAAAACGCTTTCGGACCTTTACCCCAGCGCCTCAGCGCCACCACTCTCCCCATCCCTTGCTCTTTCTCGATCTTTCGACTATTTTCGAAATCGAAAATTATAAGACGAGGAGCAAAAAATGGCTGCATCATCGCCGACCGGCCCATCATTCTATCCACTCGGTAAACCACCAACACTTCCCAGCGGAGTCACCGTGCCTCTTTCGCCAGGCTATCGCGCTGGCGATCTGCTCTACACTTCTGGTCAACTTGCGTTTAACGCCAATGGCTCATTGGACCCCACTGCGGACACAAGAGAACAAACGCTGCAGTGTTTAGCTAACGTCTGCGCAGTACTCGCCGAAGCTGGCGTCGATCGTAGTCGGGTCTTCAAAGCGAGCGTTTGGTTAACGGCTAATGCGGATTTCAGTGGATTCAATGCGGGTTGGACTGAATTCTTTGGCGATCATTATCCAGCGCGATCAACCGTCAGAAGCGAATTAATGTTGCCGGGCGCACTCGTTGAAATCGAAGTTATTGCCTATACGGGACCCTTAAAATG
>JAYOBL010000015.1:0-29643 GCA_038104835.1 Gammaproteobacteria bacterium
CAAACGATTTTGTCCGCCCCTTACTGGACAGGGAAATCGATAGCTACTTTACATGGGATGCTCAGTACACTTATACGAAAAACTGGGACAACAACCGCTTGGGTAGCACAACCTTCACGGTCGGCCTACTCGACGCATTCAACAAAACCCTGCCGTATCGTGAGTTAAGTAGCCTAAACTACGATGCTTCTGTCTTCGAAGGTCGCGGCAAACGAGTGTACGCACGAGCTCTCTGGTCTTTCTAAGACCTGAACGTTAAGCCCTTTATCTAGGGCCTTAAAAAGGCGAAGCGGAGAAATCTGCTTCGCCTTTTTTGTTGCTAAATGCCTCTCCGAGCTGCTCTGTCCTGAGCAGAGTTTGACGCTGTTCAGCTAAGGCCCTCTCGGACGCAGTTTTTAGCTATACTTGCTCTAAAAGGCGAGCTTTGGCCGCACACGATTTGGAGAAGTCTATGAGCACAGCAATAAGTACAACCATGAAACTGCTGCCGGCGCTTGTTCTGGCGAGCCTTACCGCCTGCAGCGAACAAGCACCCCCTACGCAGGGCGCTGCCGAGCCAATGCCTGTCGAGACCCTGGCGGCCAAAGCTGAGCTGGGTGATTTCGGTATAGACCTGAGCCAACAGGACCCCGCGACGAAACCCGGAGACGATTTCTTCCGCTTCGCCAACGGCAAGTGGCTAGACGAATTCGAGCTACCCGCGGACCGCAGTAACTATGGATCTTTTTCAGTGTTGGGCGATCGCTCGGATCAGCGCGTAAATGAGATCATTGACGAGCTCACCAACGCAGAACCGGCGGCAGGCTCGATAGAGCAAAAGATCAGCGACTATTACTTGAGCTACATGGATACCGAAGCGCTGGACGCGCGTGGGATTGCGCCTCTGCGTGAGAGCCTCGCACGGCTCGCTCAGATAGACTCCAAAGAGGCGCTAGTTGAAGCGCTTGGACGCGCGCAGCTCGATGCGACGGCGAGTCCTTTTGGCTGGTACGTGGGCGCCGACCGCCGCGACCCCGATCGCCATCAGTTGGTGCTTAGCATCGGCGGCATCGGCCTGCCTGATCGCGACTACTATTTGTTAGATACCGAGCAGTACCAAACCGTGCGAGCTGAATATGTCGCGCATATTGAGCGCATGCTAGGTTTTGCCGGCATCGACAATACCGCCGACAAAGCGAATGCCGTGTTGGCGCTGGAAACCGCGATCGCCGAAAACCTGTGGCCGCGCGCCGATCGCCGCAACCGCGACCTCACTTTTAATCCAATGAGCTATGAAGATTTTGTCGCGCAGTACCCAGGACTCGACTGGGACGCCTACTGGCGCGCGGCGGGGATCGAAACGGTGACCGACCTTAACGTAAGTTACCCGAGTGCTATGGCTCCGGTTATTGCGCTGCTCGACAGCATCCCGGTTGCAGACTGGGTGAGCTATATGAGCTATCAGCATATTTCGAATCTCGCAGGGCTGTTGTCTCAGGAAATAGACGATGAGAATTTTCACTTCTACTCAACTGTTTTGCGCGGCGTGCCAGAACAGCGTGAGCGCTGGGAGCGCGGCGTCGCCCGAGTAGGTGCACTCAACGGCCTAGGTGAGGCCGTTGGCCAGATCTATGTGCAAAAGCACTTCCCCGAGTCAGCTAAGCAGCAGATGCAGGATCTGGTGGAAAATCTGCGCGCCGCGCTGAACGACAGCATCAATAGCCTCGACTGGATGGGTGAAGAAACGAAGGTCGAAGCGCGCCTGAAGCTCGAATCCTTCCGCCCAAAGATTGCCTACCCTGACGAATGGAAAGACCTGTCGGCCATCGAGATTAGTCGCGATGATTTATTCGCCAATGCTCGCAGCGTCCGCGAGTTCAACTATCTCGATGAGATTAGCCGCCTTGGCCAGCCTACGAATCGTGAAGAGTGGGGCATGACGCCGCAAACGGTAAATGCCTATTACAACTCGTCGTTCAACGAAATCGTGTTCCCGGCGGGAATCCTGCAGCCTCCGTTCTTTGATCCCGCGGCAGATATGGCCGTGAACTACGGCGGTATTGGCGCGGTAATTGGCCACGAAATGGGCCACGGATTCGACGACCAAGGTTCGAAGTCAGACTACCAAGGCGTGCAGCGCAACTGGTGGACTGACGCAGACCGCGCCAACTTCGAAGAACTCACCAGCGCGCTCGCCGCTCAGTATGACGAATTCGAGCCTGTGCCAGGCTACTTCGTGGATGGCAACTTTACCCTAGGTGAAAACATCGGCGACGTTGGCGGACTATCCCTCGCCTACCGCGCCTATAAGCGTGCTCTCGGCGGTGAAGAAGCGCCGGTGATAGACGGTCTTACCGGCGATCAGCGCTTCTTCCTGTCATGGGCGCAGGTTTGGCAACGCAAGTATCGTGAAGACGCTCTGATTCAGCGCCTCACCTCCGATCCCCACTCGCCGTCTGAATTCCGTGTTAACGGCGTGGTCCGCAACTTCGACGAGTGGTACAAAGCTTTTGATGTTCAGCCCGAGGACGCGCTTTATTTAGCACCTGAGGACCGAGTGCGTATTTGGTAGGGGCGCACTAGAATGAAAAAGAGCCTCTTAAGAGGCTCTTTTTTTGCCTGCCGTTCTGACGCGTTCTCTTCAACACCGGCAGTGTGTAAAACAGTAGCTAGAAGCTAGAAGGTTCCGCGGATCTTGATTGCGAAAACTGGACCGGCATCCGAGCAGGAGTCTTCGATCTCTTCGATAACACCCGTAGCGATCGTGCCACCGGTGTAGCGTGTTCTTACGCGGCAGCGGTCGCGCGCATCGCGTGCCTCGAAGCGATAGACAACTCCGCGCTGACTTTGAACTTCGACCCAACCAAAGTAGGAACCGACCTTAGGGTAGGCTTCAATTTTATCGATATCGTAGACGCGGAATTCATTGTAGAACTCGCGGCGATAGTTAATGCCATAATTCATATTCATAAATTCAGGCACGTCATGACGGAATCCAAAGCGGTAGGAGCTACCACCACCCCGAATCGAACGCTCACGCTCGCGCTGCAGGAACGGATCCGTGAGCGTCGACTCTTCCATAGTTAACGCAGCGGTTAGTAACATCTGTGGCTGATTAATAAAGTTCAAACGCAAACTGCTGTTCAGGCGAATACCGTAGCGCTCGCCGGTACCGATATTGCCGCGTGCTGAAAGAATATTATCGTCCGTAGAAACGTCGACATTGTCGATAAGGTCTTCAAGGTCTTGGTAGAAGATATTACCGCTCACTACACCTGCGTCTTCGGGTAGGCGATATTCTAGGTTGGCCTCATATTGCCACCATTGTTGTTGTCTGAGGTTCGCGTTGCCTTCGAACGCGTTCTGTTCGTCATCACTCCCGTCTACGCCGGCGGTAAAATCACGAAAACTGAGTTGGGCAACATTCTTTTCTGCGGTAGCCCTGAACTGCATGGAGTTCGTGATGTCGAATCGATAATCAAAGCGCGGACGGAAAAACGTGAAGTCGCGGCTTCGATTTGCTGAGCCCGTTTGAGAGATCGTGCTGTCTTCAAACAGCATCGTGCTTTCGAGGCTCATCCTGTCGTTCAGCTGCCAGTTATGGATAGCGAAATACTCGTAGCGCATTTCCTCCACCGTGCCGGTGGAGTCGGTGATTGCTTCGAGTCCGCCAAAGCGCTCGCCGTCGTTGCTGTCTCCAGCAAGACCTAACTGCAGAGAGGTATCGAGAATCGTTTGCGCGCGCTCTACGCCTGCTTCAACGGACTGGACACTACTTAGATTGGCGATAAACGACGAGCGCACAATGCGCTCGCGTGTGCGTTCTAAATTTGATAAGTAAAGATCTCGTTCGCGACTCTCACCGTCAATTTGTAGACGGCTGCGCACAGAATTATTGTCGCTGTCGTTAACAATGAACAGTGTCTTCCAGCGATTACCCCCGTCGAAAACATGCATGTAATCGCCGCCAATTTCCCACGAGCCCTCGTCGGTGGGTACTTCGTCTCGCTCGTAGGTGACCCTCGGTGCATCGCCCGAGAAGTCGGTAAGAGTCCGGTCAGCATAGGCGTCGTATTCGTTGTCGTTCCAGAGCAGATTTAAGTTGGCAGTATCTTGGCGACTAAATTCATAGCCGAAGTTCGCTTGCAGGGTCGTTGGCCACGCATCCCTGCCCTGATCCCGATCAACGGTATTGTCCACCGATCCATCAACGTTAAGACCCCTCTCGAAGCCGTCACGAAATTCCCATCGAGGCTCGAGCTCGGCGCTTAGGAAAAAATTTAGCGCACCGTTCTGGCCGGTAGCAGATAACTTCGAACCAGGCTGAACTTTGCCGTCGTGGTAGTGGTCTGCATTGATCTCGTAGGCATAGGACACGCTCGCCTCCGCCTGCTTCAAGACAACATTGATGACCTGACTGCCGCCGCGCACATCAAGGTCGCCTGAAGTGCCGCGAATGATCTCGATGTATTCGACTTCGGTAGCAGCGATTCGCGACAGCTGCGCGTTGCCTTCATTGCCTTTGCCGGCAATACGCCTCCCGTTAATTAAAATTTGATCGCCGCCAGCACCTAGGCCGCGGCGACTCTCTCCACCGCCACCGCGTGCAACATCGATGCCCGGAATACGCACGAGCATGTCGTTAACCGAGAACGGCTGATACTGATCGAAGTAGTCTGCCTGATAGACAACCGTCGAGGATTCTTTCTCCCCCGCCTGAGTCTCTTGGGCGGCAACATACGGCGCATAGCTCAAGAGCAGAGCTACGCTAAGACCGATGGCACGGGAGAGGGGTCTTCTGGCCGAGAGTCGCGCGGCAGGTGAAGGTCGGCAGTAGCGGGGGAAAAGCGAAGCTTGCATGAGAAAACCCTAAGGGTGAAAGAGAGAGAACTTACCACAGCGTAAGCCCGAAACTCGATTGGGAATTCATAACTTTTTGTCACAAAAATTAGCGGCTTAGGCTTATTGCGATCTCATCCTCGCTGCTCCGTTGCCGAGCTTCTGAGCGCGACTCATGGCAGCAGGCGGTGATTCCGTTCGTCAAATTAGCCACTCGGCTAGCCATTCTCACCAAACGTCAGCCTGGTATTCACGTAACTACCTGTAAATGCTGAGCTAATTATTTTGGCACGATCTTCGCATTGATCTTAGTAAGCAGCAAAAAGGAGAAAACCTGTGAAGTTTCTTTTAACACTTGGCCTACTGGGCCTTACGCTGGTCGGTCTTATCATCGCCATCCCCGTTCTTTCGGTGGCCTTTTCGGTATTCGGCGCGCTCATTATCTTTTTCATCTGGATCGCGCCATTCTGGATTATCGCGACGTCCGAGGTCACCACCGGCTTCGAGAAGATCGCCTGGCTCATCGCCATGGTCTGTCTGTCTTGGTTTGCCTGGGTGTTCTATTTCTTCCTAGCGCCACTCAAGCCACGTCGAGACAGAGTTCACTACGACTATCTCTAACACGCGCTGAACCCTACGCGTTAGCCCAGCCATCCTTAGGGCTTGCGACTTTAGGCGGAAACCTCACTTGTCCGCCACTGCCTCGAGGCCGCGCATGCCGTGCCTCGGGGCGGACTTATATTGGCCATAAGCCCTTGCCGTAGGCGCAGTAAGCCACTAGCCTGCAATACAACGCTAGGCATTGCGAAAGGGAGAGCCCGATGGCCGTAATTGATGTGCATTCACTCTGTAAGCACTACCCGCTGCCCAGCAATCCCGATGAGAGCTTCCTCGCTGTCAACAATGTGTTCATCCGTGTAGTAGAGGGGGAAATCTTTGGAATACTCGGCCCCACCGGCGCGGGCTAAACTAGCACTCTAGACATGCTTGTAGGGCTGAGCGATATCGATTCGGGCTCAGCGCTTGTGGCCGGCATCGACGTGCAGGCCAACCCCTATGAAGTGAAAAAACATATAGGCGTTCAGCTGCAGGCCAATGAGTATTTCGACAGCGTGACGCTAGTTGAACTGCTGCGGCTTTTTGCGGCGCTGTATGAGCATCGTATTGACCCTTTAGCACTGCTCGACCGAGTGAATCTGCGTGAGAAAGCAGACGCCAAGCCAGACAGTTTGTCCGGAGGTCAGAAGCAGCGTTTCTCCATTGCCTGCGCTCTAATAAACGACCCGAAAATCCTCTTTCTTGACGAACCCACCACCGGCCTTGACCCGCAGGCTAAGCATAAACTTTGGGACCTTGTGCGCGAGCTCAATGCGTCAGGTATGACCATCGTGTTGACGACACACAATATGGAAGAGGCTGAGACACTGTGCGGACGCATTGCAATTATGGATAGCGGACAAGTTGTGGCTGAGGACACTCCTGAAGCGCTAATTCAGCGCTATGCGCCGAACCCAAAGCAAGCACCGCTGCATGGCGACATGGAAGATGTGTTTCTCGCATTAACCGGCCACGGCCTACGCGACTAAGGGAGAAACAACAGTGTTTACTAAACCTCAGCTCACCTTAAGCCGCGTATTTCTGACTCTTTTCCTGCGTGATAAGCAGTCCTTGTTCTTCAGCCTTGTCTTCCCCGCCATACTCATCACCGTGTTCGCGCTTGCCAATAACAGCGAGCCGAGTCGAATCCGCTTAGCCGTTGCCGACAACTCGGGCAGCGATGTCGCCGCTCAATTTTCCCTCGCGCTCAGCAGCGATCCACTCTTCAGTGTGAGCAGCGGCGAAGAGGCGCAGATGCGCAGCGCGCTACTGCAGGGCGAGCATTCTGTGCTACTCATTCTGCCTGCTAACTTTGAGGACGCCGAAAGCGGCGCGGAGCTCACGCTGGTTGTAGACGCGGCACAGGTACGACAGCTGGGTCTGATTATGCCGGCGCTCGAGCAGAAGCTGATTCAGATAGAGCGCGAATTTCGCGGCACCGAGCCCCTCTTCTCCCTTGCCGTGGAAGACGTGAAAGCACGCTCACAGAACTATCTTTCATTCTTACTGCCTGGACTGCTGGCATTCACACTGATGCAGCTGGCAATTGCAGGCAGCGGTTTCAACATTGTCGAATATCGCCGCAAGGGCATTCTCAAGCGTCTGTTTGTTACCCCCATAAAACCGCGCGACTTCATTACTGCGATCGTTCTGGCACGCACCGTGCTGATTCTCGTACAGCTTGCCGTGCTACTAAGCCTTGCGACCTATATGGGTGGCGTAACGATTGTGGGGAGTGTCTTAGCGTTCTTCTTTGTCGTGCTTGTGAATACTTTCCTCTTCCTGTGCCTCGGCTTTTTCCTTGGCAGTTTGGCCAAGACGCAGCAATCGATTATGGCGCTGGGCAACCTGGTGATTTTCCCGCAGGCTTTCCTGTCAGGGATCTTCTATCCCATTGAGTCGATGCCCGCGTTCCTACAGCCCATCGCGCAGCTGCTACCGCTTAGCTTCGCGACCACCGCCATGCGGGAGATCGCCAATAACGGCGCGGCGCTCATCGATATCGTTCCTACCCTTGTCGGGCTTTGCACTTGGCTTCTTGTTGCGTTCTTCATCGCCACTCGGTTTTTCGTTTGGAAAGAAGTAGCTAAGTGAAGACCTAGAACCTTGCGACGGCAGGGTGTTTGCGAGAGACTCGCTGAGCAAAATAAACGCAGCGGTTACAGCTGCGAAAGTCAGCTCTTCGAAGCAGTCGATGTTGCTCACAAACCATTCTAGGAGAACAGTATGATTAAAAAGCTCGCGACGATTGGCCTCACCTCAGCATTACTAAGCACCGGCCTGCTAACAAGCGTTAGCGCACAGGACGGCCCTACTCCCGAACAGCAGGCGGCAGCGGCCGCTGAAACGCGGCAGTCGGTGTTCAAGCTGCTAGGGTTTTACATCACGCCTCTAGTTGGCATGGCGCGCGGTGCGCCCTTCGATGCGGAGCTGGCGGAAAAGAATGGCCGCCGCATCGCGGCATTGGCGCCAAGCATTCCCGATGTCTTCATGCACGATACCCGCGGCTTCGACGTTGAGACCGAAGCGCTAGACGTAATTTGGGAAGACAAAGCTGAGTTCGAGAACAAGGCCATGGCGCTGATGAATAACGCCAATGCCTTTGCCGATCAGGCTGCAACGGGTGAGCGCGGTGCGACGCTTGGCGCTTTCCGCGCGCTAGGTGGATCCTGCGGCGACTGCCACGATAGCTTCCGCGTCGATAACGACTAGCGGGTAAAAAATGCCGCTAAGGCGAGCCGATCTGCGTCGGTGAGCCTTGCGGTGTTGTGATCGATCACCTCGCTCATATCTCCGCCGACGAAATCGCCGTCGGCCTTTAGGCCCAGTAGCAAGAATAAATCGAAGCTTTCGCGGGTCCAGTCGGCAAGAGCCGCCTGATCTATGGCCTCGATCGTCACTTGCTCACCCTTCTCATTGCTAAGACTCGCCCCCGCGTATTCCTGCGAGAGCTGCGACACGCCCAAGGCGCTACGCGGAGTATGACACTCACCGCAATGTCCAAGGTGGCGTGCAAGGTAGGCGCCGCGCTCTATGAGCTCTTGATCTGCAGCGGGCTCAGCCTCAACGCTCGGAAGCGAGCCTTCGCTCCAATTAGCCAGCAGATTCCAAAAAGGCATTGCCATGCTATTCAGCCACCAGGGCGTTGCGTGCGGCGGCGTCTCATTAGCCACGGGCTCTAAACTCATCAGGTAGGCACCAATGGAGAGCACGTCTTCGTCGTTAAGGCCCGCGTAGGAGCGATAGGGAAAGGCAGGGAAATAGGAATCGCCAGTAGGCGCACGCCCATGTTGCAGCGCACGCAAGAAGTCTTGCGCCGTCCAGCCGCTGATGCCGGTGGCGGGGTCGGGCGTGATGTTGGGTGCGTAAAACGTACCGAAATCGCTGACCAAAGCATGACCGCCACTGAGAGTTTCGGCGCTGCGGTGTGGCTCAGTCTCGGCAAGATGGCAGCTGATGCAGCCCCCCGCCGCGACAAGATACTCGCCACGGGCAATCGCCGCAGCATCGGTAGGCAGGACAGCCTCAGAGTCGACCGCAGGCGAAGAGAAAAGAGCGTAGGCGGCGATAGCAAAGGCGGCCAGCAGCGCGGTTAGCAGAAGGCGCGGGCTCACAATTCTAGACATAGCTTCGTCCTTTTTTCTCTCTAAAGTCTTTGTCTAAGCTCTTTGTCTGCGGTCTTTCTTCACGGTCTTTCTCTTCGGGCTTTTTTGACGGTCTTTCTCTACGGTCTATCTTGACTGTCTATTTTCACGGTCTAACTTTGGGCTTTATCTTTGGGCTCTTTGTTTAAGCTCTATCTTTAGGCTCTGTCATTGAGCCCTGCCACTAAGCTCTTAGCTTAAACTCAGTTGACTCACCCGCTTGCCGGCCTGCTAGCGCTGAGCTGATTGAGCCCCGGCGCTTCGCTGGAGTTGCTGCTTAAACTAGCTGCGCGAGCATCTCTTGATTGTAGGTCACCAGTTCGTCGAATTTACCGGCCTGAACCTTTGTTACCCAGTCAGGGTTTGCGATCAGCGCACGACCCACTGCGATGAGATCGAACTCGTCGGCCTCCATACGCGTGATGAGATCGTCGATGCCCGCAACCTGTGCTTCGCCACCGCGGTAGGTTGCGATGAATTCTTCGGTAAGCCCAACGCTGCCTACGCTAATAGTTGGTTTGCCAGTGAGCTTCTTCACCCAGCCTGCGAGGTTAAGGTCAGAGCCTTCGAATTCAGGCTCCCAAAAGCGGCGCGTGCTGCAGTGGAAAATATCCACGCCGGCATCTGACAGCGCTTTTACAAACTGCTCCAGCTCTTCGATGGAAGGCGCCAACTGCGCGGTGAAGTCCTGCTGCTTCCACTGTGAGAATCGCAGGATAATAGGAAAGTCATCGCCAATTTCAGCGCGGATGCTCTGCACGATGTCGGTCGCGAAGCGCGTGCGCTTCACTAGCGAACCGCCGAACTGGTCTTCGCGTTGGTTAGTTCCTTCCCAGAAAAAATTGTCGATCAAGTAGCCGTGAGCGCCATGTAACTCGAGCGTGTCGAAGCCCAGATCTACGGTGTCTTTCGCCGCTTGCGTGAAGGCCTGGATTAGCTCGTCAACCTCGGCGCCGCTCAGCTCTTCGAATACCTTCTTACCCGGGCCAACGAGACCCGAAGGAGTCGCTGAAGGGAACTCTGGATACGGTCCTTCTCCTGGACGACGCATGCCACCCTGATGCCACAGCTGAGGGGCGATCTTGCCACCCTCGGCGTGCACTGCCTCGACGATCTTATGCCAGCCGTCCAACGCCTTACCGTGAAAGCCGGGGATACGTACTTCGTTCGACGCCGCCTTGTGATTCACGGTAGTGCCTTCGGTAATGATGAGCCCTACGTCGTGCTCGGCGCGGCGCTTGTAGTACTGCAGCACATTGTCGTCGGGAATCCCGTCGGGAGAGAACTGGCGCGTCATGGGCGCCATAGCTACGCGGTTCTTGAGGGTAAGTTTCGGGCTAGTAAAAGGGGTAAACAGAATATCGGGGTTCATGAAGCGGTCTCTCGGTGATGTAAAGGATTCTATTGATTATTTGGGGGCGCACGCTCGCCGGCTAGGGGAGTGCGCAGGACAGGTAGCATTCTAGGTGGGCGCTCGCGGCCTGTCGAGCGGCCTTTCGAGAGCCCTGACGAGAGGCCTTGCAAGAGGTCTTTCGAGAGCCCTGTTAAGCGATGTGTCACGCGGTAAATCCGGCGGATGCAAGGCTCGCCAAGTCTAAGTGAGTCCTAAGCCAGTCCAGAATTCGTTAAGAAAACTCGGCCTAGTTGCCCGTCGCGGCGTCGAGTAGAGTTTTGCGATTAGCTTCACTGGGCTGCGGCTCTGACTCGCCGAATATCGCGCGTATCCAGTGGCCGTCGGTAGGGTTAGGGAACACGATATAGTCGCGCCCGAACTTCGCGGCATCCTCGTGCATAAGGGCCATGCGGGCATCGACATCGCTTTGGTAATAGCGGCGCGCGAAGTCGTTAAGGTTGTCACCGAGTGAGACAATAACCTGGTAGTCCTCGCGAATCTGCGCCTGCACGGCCTCTTTGTTAGACGTTTCCCGCAGGACGCGCAAATGGCTCGCGTCGGCTGAGGCGAACCCCGCGGCGCGCAGATTGCCTAGCGCTAGGTCGAAGGTCTGCTCCCCCTGATCGCGGTTGGTAACAAAGAAAACGTCAACGCCATTCGCCTCGCAGAATCGCACGAAGTCTAATGCGCCGGGGCTTGCAACAAACTCATTACGCGGCACCCAAGCATCCCAGCTGGCATCGTCGAAGAAATCGCTACCGTCGGCGATCAGCTGCCCCCAGTACACGCCCGAAAGCAGTACGGTCTCGTCGACGTCGGTAATCACGGCGAACTTGCGGCTCGCAGAACTCTCGCGGGCGGCGAGAGCTTGCTCGACTCGCAGCCGCGCAAGCGCGAATCCTTGATAGTAAAGCGCTCGATATTCGGCGGCGGTCTGACGCCAAGCGACTGCGTAGTTTAGTGGATTGCTCAGTGGACTGTTCAATGAATTGTTCACTGCGTAATTCGATGCATTGCTTACGGGGCTGCTCGGCGGCTCGCCCGTTTGACCCTGAACAGCAAAGGAGGAGAAACTGAAAAGACTCGCAAGCGCAAAAGCTAAGAGTGATGGGATTTTGGGGACGGGGTGTTTGAACATAGCTAGGCTGTCTCGCTTTTGTTGCAACGGATCTGGCTCTTGGAGTGGGTCACGCATCGTCACTTCGACGAGTGAATTGCGTGCGTGTTTCTCTTGGCATTCTTGGCTTTATTAGGCAGTTTGATAGTTCGTCAACTCCCTCGGCTGGTCATCATACTCGCTGTTGGTCTATATTGCTGCTTAGCGTCCGTGGCGCCCAATGCCTCTCACAAGCTCAAGCAATCAATCGAACCGATGCACTGCACCGTGTATTGCAAGATCACCTCAGGAACACGCTAATGTCCAGCTTTTCGCTTATCCGCCTTCTCTCTTGCCTTTGTTATCCTCGCCGTCTAAGCAGCCTCTCTGGACTCTGCAGCCTTGGCTTCTTGCCTAAGTCTGAGCGGCTAAGCTCCGCGCGGCTGCCGCGTTCAATCGCCCGCTGGCCGAATGGGAGTCTAGCGCTTGGCCGGAGACTGGTGACTGCGCTCCTATGCCTGATGCCCGTTTTCGCCGCGGCGGCTGAGCCCTATCGCATACTCGTCTCGAATGACGATGGCATAGATTCTCCACTAATCCATGCGCTCAGCGAAGGGCTCGCCACGCTGCCTGACGTAGAGGTTGTCGTCGCAGCCCCTGACACCAACAAGTCGGGCAGCAGTCAGTCTACCGACGGCGGTCCGCGCACGGTGCGCGAGGTCTCGGTAGACGGCGATTTCTACGGCTACTCCGTAGACGGGCGGCCTGCGGATGCCGTGCGTTTCGGTCTGTTGCACTTAGGTAAAGACGCCCCCTTCGACCTAGTGGTTTCGGGTATCAACCGAGGCGCTAATGTGGGCGATGTCTCGCATCTTTCTGGCACGGTGGGCGCAGCAATGGAGGCGGTCATGCAGGGAGTTCCCGCCATCGCGGTGTCCCAGGACACTTCGAACGTGGACACCGGGGTTACCGTTGCGCTCACCAAGCAGCTCGTTACACGTTATAGGGACGGCAGCGCGCCGGCGGGCGTTGTGCTCTCGCTCAATGTCCCGGGCGGCGAATTCAAAGGGGTTGCCGTACGCCCCATGGGCGAGGCTTATATTGCCAGCACACCCTACACGCTGAGTAACCGCATCGGCGACATGGGCACCTACGAGAGCAGCTATGCGCCGCAGCGCGCTGAAGACCCAGCAAGTGATACCTATGCTTATCAAAATGGCTACGCCACGCTAACACCGCTGAAGTTCGACTGGACTGCGCATGAGATGATAGAAACAGTAGAAAGCTGGGGCATTACGCTTAGCGATTAATCTAGGCAAAAAACTTAAAGCAACCGCTGGGTATGCATGTCCTAAAGTTGTAAGCATTTACCATTTCTCAAAGGCAAAAAATTGACAGCGCAGCACTTAGAATTCGAGCATATAGTTCAAGTTAACGATCCTAATAATCCGGGCGTCAGCGTCATCACGCGGGCGCAGCTATGGCAGGGACTAGTCTTGCGCGCACGCTGTCCGCAGCGCTTTGTGGAGGGCATCGAATGCTTTGCGCATCCGCAGACCGAAACCGGTTTCGTAAGAGAAATTACCGCTGGCGAGATGTGCTTCTATGAAGACGTAACGCTCGAGCATGAGGCTCGCGTGCTGACACAAACGCAGGCCGACAAACCGCAAATCTTTGCGGCTAGCGGCGCGACGATCGAAGAGCCGGAACCGGGATTTCTCTTTGTTCGTTTCCGCTATGTGCGGGAGATGCCAGCGGAGCACGGCGCGGTTGATGTCGCCGAACATCTTAAGGCCGCCTACCGTCAGCTAGACACCGATGCCATAAGCCTCATCCGCCTTATGGCTGAAGACAATACTTTTGACTCCATCGTCAATTAGAGTTATCAGGAAAAGGAGACCACCGTGATTAGATCTTCGATTAACTTCAGCGCGTTGCTACGAGGCGCACTCGCAGGATTTTTTATTTTCGCAGCCGCGGGTGCAGCGGCGGATCGCAAAGCCAGTGACGACGAGAGCCATATCGACGATGCCCGAGTGCAGCATCGCAGCTATGTTTTCGAGGCTACGGGGGAGACAATTCCCTATGCGCTGTTCGTGCCTTCCAATTACGACGGCAACACCCCCCTGCCTCTGCTGGTTTCGCTGCACGGCCTTGGTCGCAGCTACGATTGGCTCATGGGCTATCACGGTTTCTTAGATCTCGCCGAAGAACACGGTTACGCGGTCGTGACGCCCCTTGGCTATATTCGCGAGGGTTGGTACGGATCACGCCCGGCAGAGGATCCGCAGGACGGCATTTACAGCGAGCAAGACGTCATGAACGTTATTGCGCTGACCCGCGAGGAGCTGCGAATCGACAGCGAGAAAATTTTCCTATGGGGGCATTCCATGGGCGGTGGTGGCACCTACCATCTCGCCGCGAAGCACCCAGACCTATTTGCCGGACTTGGCGTCGCCGCGCCCGCGCCGGCGATCTCTGCGCCGCGGGATGAGATCCTCGACGCCATCGCTCACCTTCCTATTTTCGTTCTGCAGGGCGACCAGGACGATCTCGTGCCGGTGTTCGTTACCCGACAATGGGTAGAAGCCATGGCGCAGCGGGGAATGCAGCATGTGTATGTTGAAATAGAAGGCGGCGATCATTCGCTGCTAATTTCGCAGGACGCGGGGAACATGCAGAAGTTCATCGAGTTCTTCAACTTGCTGCGATAGTCGCGGGACGTCTCGCCTGTGCGTTAACCGTGGCTGTCACGTCAACGCGGCGGGTTCTGATTAAAGGGTCGACACTACGACACGAAAACCAATCGATGCGTTGCGCACACTAGGGTCAACGGCGCCGCGTACCGCGCTGCGCACGTTGTTAATGCCGTCGGCGTAGGAACCTCCGCGCATCACCCACAGCGGTTCTTGGCTAACGACGGACTCGGCAGCACGCGAAGGTTCAAAGGGATAGTCCTGCAAGGTGCTGCGTGTAAGCTCCCAGGCGTTGCCCGCCATGTCGCTTAGCCCATAGCTGCAGGTATCACACACTACCGAACCTACCTGTACCAGACCGCTCGTGCCAAAATTCGCATAGCTCTGGCTCGGCTCGTTGCCCCAGGGGAAAATACGACCGTCTGTACCCCTTGCCGCTTTTTCCCACTCGGCTTCATTAGGCAGAGTAACTCGGGCACCCTTGCTTAGGAGCGAGCGCAGCTCTTCATCCAGCTCCTCGTCAAGGGTGAGGCCGCGCAGCTGACTGTCGAGCCAGCGGGCATAGGCCAGCATCTGTGGAAGAGTGATACCGGTTACCGGAAGGGAGTCGGCCTGCTCGTTATTTAACTGCTCAAGGCGCTCGTTGAACTGAGCAAGTAGCGTCTCGTTTGTCGCCGCGAGGAAGGCGGCAAACTGAGCATTGGTCACTTCGTGCTGCGAGATAAAGTAGTCAGGCAGCTCTACCCTGCCCTGACGCTGCCGTGACGACCAGCGTTCGTTCTCATAGGCCATACGGTCCTGCAAGGGATCGCTGCCCATGGCGAATTCACCGGCTGGGATTTTCACAAACTGCGGGAGCGCCACCGCAACTTTTTGCGCTTCGACCGCGCGCAGTTCATCCGCAGCCCTCTGCTTTGCGCCCTGCATCGACATAAAGACAGCGGTAAACGCGATAAGGCTGAGCATTGCGATAACGCCCGCGGTTCGACCCGGCGCCTCGTAGTCTAGATTCTGCTGCTCGGCGCTTGCGGCGTCGGGTTGAGTGGTTTTTTTGGGCTTAGCCAATTACTGAAATCCGCTGTATGTGGGAGGGAGTTGGGTCGCTTGCGCTAGCTTGTCTAATAACTAGTCGCCGCCAGCGCTTGCGCCGCCTCTGCGCGCGCAGGCGAAGGCCCAGTCGTGTCGACAAGCGCGGTCATAAAGCTCGAGGACGGATGCGTCCATGAGGTTTTTCCCCCCTTGGCGCAGCATCAGTCTGAGATCCAACTCTAATGGATTGGCACGCAGCGCTAGCTGTTCGTCCAATAGATTGGCGCAGCCGGCCTGTAGTTTGAGCTCACAGGCACGGGCAAAATACGCGAAGGCAAGATCGGGATCGCTTTTCACGATGCGCCCCTCCCGGTAGTGCGCGCCGAGCTCATTGCACGCCCAGGCCGCGCTGTCGCCGCAATAGGTTGACTCGACACTGATTAATCGCTTGCAGGCGTTGGGCAGATCCGCAGCGCATGACTCTTCCCAAAACGGCACGCTGTCGCCGGGGTGCTGGGCATCGGTGCGGCCGAGCAAGGACATAAGGCTAAACACGCCAATCCAAACCGCCATGTGCGCAAGATTGCCGCGGCCGCCCAACCAAGCCGGATTCCAAAGATTAAGCAGCGACTCCGAATTGAATCGACGCACAAGCCTATCGATAGCGATCACGCTCAGGTTAAGAAGCGGCACGCACAGCAGTTTGTCGTACAGAGTCGGCTCGCCGAAGTAGCCCAGTATCGTGTACAGCGCGAAGACGCCAATGCCATACAAAATGCCAAATAGCGTTTTACCCAACGGTGTGCGCGGCGACGTTGAGGGATCAGTGATTAATAAATGCAGTCCGAGGAAAACGGCGGCGGGAATTTCTGAGTCTAAGAAATAAGGCACACCGGCAACCGCTGCATACAGCGCGCTGAAGCCGAACAGGGTCATCGCTGCCGCGCCTGAGACTAAAGTGATTTTGAAGAAATACATCACCACGAGCCCGACGGCGAACAGGTAGGTATAGATCCCCGGCGCGAGGGTCAGTGTCGAAGAGATCTCGGGCGCCCACGTGAGGTCGGTGGTGCCGGTGAAAATCAAAATCATCGAGAAGAAGCCGAGGCTAAACGCCGACGGATTGAAGATGTGCACGCTGCGGCCATCTCGCTGCCAACGGACGAACTCTTTACCCAAAAAACCCACAGCGATCATCACGAACTGCATGTAGAACCACTCGTCGTGGAACCAGAGAAACAGATTGGTGCTGAAGATAATGGGAATCGGCCCAAAGCCGAGGCGGTAGCTGCGGCGCCGCGACCAAGCGAGCAGCATGCCGAAGGTGTAGGCGAACAGGACCTGCCCCGCTAGCAGCCAGAGGTGGTCGTAGACCGGTCGCCAGTAATAGCCCCAGTACAGATACACGCTGAACTGCACCATCGCCTGCACGTAGTGCTGGGAATACACTGCCGAGGAAAAATCCTTCAGCGCCGGACGCCGCGCAAGATGCAGCAGCATGAAGCCCTGCCACAGGGCGAGCGCCGCGGCCGCTCCCCAAAACGACCACTGCAGCAGCGGCGTTCCCGCAATGCGTGGCACGAATGACAGCAAAACAATGCCGAGCGTAAGGGCGACCGGTAGCTTGAAGCTGCCAATCACCTGCGCAAGGCGCAGAGTCGACTCGGTGTTTTGGCCTACTGATGGGGTGTTTGCGGTGCTCATGCGGTGTCCTGAATCAAGAGTGGCTAGGCGCCAATACAGGCGTTCGAGAATAAACCAGCCCCGTGGCCAATTCAATTTGCAGCCGCTCGCTAGGGCTTGAAAAGTCGCCGTGGCAGGCGTACTTTCGAAGACGCTATACGCTCGACGCAAGCCAATAAAAACACAATGCTTTCGAGGGTCACTATGTTTAGCTCAGCTATCAAACGCACGGCATCTAGTAGCACTTCATCTCGCAGGGAAAACAGCGCCAGCTGTGCACTGTCAGGTCGACAGCCTCTCTGCAGGCCGCTCTCAGACTCAGGTTCTACGCCCCGCGGTAAGACTCAGTTTGTAGCAGCCAGACTCGGTGCCGTAGCCTTACTGGCAAGCGTGTCGGCGATGGCACTTACAGCCTCGGCGGCCGCCTTCGCGCAGGGGGCTGAGATTCCTCGAACTGCGCACGGCCACCCCGACTTCCAAGGCTTCTTCACCTTTCGCACTATCACGCCGCTCAATAGGCCGCCTGAGTTAGCGGATAAGGAAGTGCTCACTCCAAAAGAAGCCGAGGAATGGGAAGCGTTCGAGAATCGGCGCCAAAACCGCGACCTCATTGTCGACAGCGTAGGCGGAGCGGGCTACCCGCCTGGGGTCATTTCTTACAACGAATTCTGGTACGAACGCGGCAGCGAGACGATAGAGAGCCGTCGCACCTCGCTTATTTATGACCCACCCAATGGACGCATTCCCGAACTCAATGCGGCGGGCAAGGCGCGACGCGCCGAATACCGCGAGATGGTGTTTAACAGCGCAGGCCCCGAGGGCCGCACGACTGTTGACCGCTGCCTCACTGGCTTTGTCGGTGGCCCGCCCATGATCCCTGGCTCGTACAACAACAATATGCAGTTAGTGCAGACCGCCGACCACGTCATGATCCTCAACGAAATGGTACACAGCGCTCGCATCATCAAACTCGACGCCGAACACAGCGGGCTGCAGCCAAAGTGGGAAGGTGAGTCGGTGGGCTACTGGGACAATGACGAGCTCGTGGTGAACACTAAAAACTTCTACCACAGCTATAATCTGCGCGGCATGTCCGATCAGGCGGTGATCACCGAGCGCTTCCGCTATGTTGACGCCGACACATTAGAATACGACTTCACGGTGACCGACCCGCTGAGCTGGGACGAGTCTTGGTCTGCACGCCTGCCCCTGCGACGCTCGGAAGACCCGGTCTATGAGTATGCCTGCCACGAGGGCAATCACGGCCTGATCGGAATTCTCGCGGGTTGGCGCCGTTACGAAAGTATGGGCATGAATGGCGATGGCACGCCGAAATCCGAGTCCGCGGGCGAGGTCGCCACGGACGAGTGATGCCCGAGGCTCGGGCTGGCGAAGGTGGAATAGGTGGCTTAGGTGGCTTAGGCTAATTAGCGATTTTGGAGTCTATTAGTAGATAAAGAACACTAAAACACATTAAATTCTCCAAATTTCTTTAATCGTGAAGGCTTGTACAGAAAGATCCTTGAGCAGAGAATTCGCAGCAATGAGTATTCAAGCAGTCGCCCGCAGCACCGCAGGGTCTTTTCGCAGAGCGCATATGGGGCTGCTGTTCATCGCAGCGTTGAGCCTTGCCGGTGGGACCAGCGTGACATTCGCCGAGGAATCGGAGCAGAGCGGGGTTCACTCTGTTCGGGTGCAGTCTCGGCTAGATCCCAACGCCATTCTCATCACCGAGATCGACGTCGTGTTCGTTTACGAGCCCGCCTTAGTAGAGCAGATGCCAGCCACCAAGCGTCAGTGGTATTCCAACAAGCGCAATTTCACCCGCCGCGCGGCCGAGGGCCTTGATGTCGTCAATCTGTTTATCCCCCAGGGCTTCGACTCAGACACCCTGAGCTTACCGTCGCGGAGGAGCGAGGCCCTGCAGGTTCTCGTTTATGCCTATCACGACAGCGCCGACGCAGCGCCGGTAGACATAAGCGAGGCCGGCGAGGTGTTCATCGAGATCGACCCGTTCGGGATTCGCGTCTCGCAATAGGCACCGCGCGGCTCCTTTTAAGGGGTCAGACCCCTTTTTCCACCGGTTTGGGATTTGCGTTTCACAGTGAACACCTCTCGGCACCCGAATCAGCTCGGTCTGCTGCGAAACCCTATCCATTGCGACCTGACCTAATCCGAATAGTGCGCTATTCTCAGGTTCCCTTTTCACGATGCAATCTACGATCTAGTTCAAGGAGAGATAATAATGACAACAAGCAAATTTCTGGCAGCCCTTGCGGCGGCGCCCTTCGCGCTCGCAGGTTTAGCCTTCGCGCAGGCCGACATGGAGCCTGTTAATGACCTGCCTAATCCCTACGCAACTCAGGCCGGCTATTTCAAAATGCCCGCTGGACGCGCCTGGGGCTCTAGTAGCACTGTCGACATCGACATCGACGGCGAGAGCGTTTGGATTGCCGAACGCTGTGGCGGCAACATCAACGCCTGCGTAAACAACCCCGACACCAACCTCATTATGCTGTTCGATAAAGAAGGCAACATGGTTCGCAGCTTTGGCGCCGGCTATATCACTTGGCCCCACGGCATTCACGTGGACCACGAAGGCAATGTGTGGGTTGCAGATGCACGCGGCACGGACACGATCGAGGGCTACGACGGCGAAGCCTACGGACACCAAGTCCACAAGTTCAGCCCAACGGGCGTCCACCTGATGGCGCTGGGCCGAAAGGGCGGCGGTAAAGACGAAGACTTTTTCTACACGCCAAACGATGTTCACGTTGCGCCCGACGGTTCGATCTTCGTAGGCGAGGGCCACTCCAGCGCAGAAGGCACGCCTAACCGCGTCCACAAATTCGACGCTGAGGGTAACCATCTCTTCTCATTCGGCGAGTGGGGCACCGAGCCCGGACAGTTCCGCCAGCCCCACGGCATGGCGATGGACTCCAAGGGCCGTCTTTTCATCGCCGACCGTGGCAACGATCGCATTCAGATCTTCGACCAAGAAGGCAATCTGCTCGACGTGTGGCATCAGTTCAGCCGCAACAGCGGTATCTACATCGACAAGCACGACGTACTGTACGCGGCAGACTCCGAGTCTGGCTCGGTTAACCCCGCCCACGGCGACTGGCTGCGCGGCATTCGCATTGGCAGCGCCATAACCGGCAATGTCGAGTTCTTCATCCCCGATCCCGACCCCGACTGCCGCGGCACCTGCACCGCTGAAGGTGTAGTGGCCGACAGTCACGGCAATATCTTCGGAGCCGAAGTTGGTCCCGTCGGTGGCGTTAAGCGCTATGTGCGCGGGAATTAAGGGGTCAGACCTCTATTTCAGCGTGTGAAGCAAAAGTGGAGAGATAAAGGGGCCTGACCCCTTTATCTCCCCTTTATACAAGAGTTTCAGAGGACGCGATGATGCCAACCTACACCCCACCCGAAGTCTGGACCTGGGACAGCGAAAGCGGCGGCCGCTTTGCCAACATCAACCGCCCTATTGCCGGCGCTACTCATGACAAAGAGTTGCCGCGCGGACAGCATCCTCTGCAGCTTTATTCTTTGGGCACTCCTAACGGCGTGAAGGTCACTATTCTGCTTGAGGAGCTGCTCGCTGCAGGACTTGGCGCCGAATATGACGCGTTCCTGATTAATATTACACAGGGCGATCAGTTTGGCAGCGGCTTTATAGAGCTCAATCCAAATTCCAAAATCCCTGCGCTATTCGATGTGGAGACGGGACTACGAGTCTTCGAGTCCGGCGCGATACTCCTGTATCTGGCGGAGAAATACGGGGCGTTTATACCGGCAGATCTTGCCGGGCGCACTGAGTGCCAGTCGTGGCTAATGTGGCAGATGGGCAGCGCGCCGTATCTGGGTGGAGGCTTCGGTCATTTTTATGCCTACGCACCGGAGAAATACCAATACCCGATCGATCGTTTCACTATGGAAGTGAAGCGCCAGCTCGACGTGCTGAATCAACGATTAGAAAACAACGCCTATCTCTGCGGTGACGAGTACACAATAGCCGACATGGCGGTGTTCGCTTGGTATGGCGTGCTATTGATAGACGACCTCTACTCCGCGTCCAAATTCCTATCGGTCGACGACTATACCCACGCCGTGCGCTGGGCAAAGTCCATAGACGCACGCGACGCGGTGCAACGTGGCAAGCGGGTAAACAAAACTTGGGGACCCGAGGAGTTACAGCTTAAGGAAAGGCACAGCGCGGAGGATTTTAAATAGAGCTGGAGGCTCTTGCTCGCCTGTGGCGACCACCTTAACGCGAGAGTGCGAGTAAATCGCGGCGACGTCTTGAGCGGCTCGTCTTACTGAGCAATCAGATTGCGAATGGCCAGCCACTAGAAAACCACTCAATAGAAATCAGAAACACAAAACACAGCGCGGACTATAGAAAGAGAAGGCAAAAAAATTGCTCTTCAAGCGCCAAAAGGCCACTGCGACAAAGATTTATCGCAGTGGTCAGATAGATAGCGCGCAGTGTGCTGTGCCAAACTAGATCCCGTCGATAATCGCATTGAGCGTCGCACTCGGACGCATTGCAACGGCAGCCTTTGCCGCGTCGGGCTTGTAGTAGCCGCCAACGTCCATTGCAGGCCCCTGCACCGAGTTTAGCTCTTCTACGATAGTGGCTTCGCCGCTAGCCATCGCTTCTGCAACGCCGGCGAACTGTGCTTTCAGCGCCGCATCTTTGTCCTGCGCTGCCAAGGCTTTGGCCCAGTACAGTGCGAGATAGAAATGGCTGCCGCGATTGTCGAGCTCGCCAACGCGGCGCGAAGGCGACTTGTTAGTGTCGAGGAACTCACCGGTTGCGGCGTCCAGCGCATCGGCCAAAACCTGTGCGCGGGCATTGTCGGTAACCTGTGCGAGATGCTCTAGCGATGCCGCTAGCGCGAGGAACTCGCCCAGTGAGTCCCAACGCAGGTGATTTTCTTTTTCAAACTGCTGAACGTGCTTGGGCGCTGAGCCGCCGGCACCGGTTTCGAATAGCCCGCCGCCTGCCATAAGAGGCACGATTGATAGCATCTTTGCGCTAGTTCCCAATTCCAGAATTGGGAAGAGATCGGTCAGGTAGTCACGCAGCACGTTACCCGTAACAGAGATCGTATCCTCACCTTTTTGAATACGCTCTAGGGAGAAGCGAGTCGCCGCGTTGGGCGCCATAGTGTGAAGCTCAAGGCCCGCCGTGTCGTGATCCGGCAGATACTTCTCAACCTTCTTGATCAGCTCGCGGTCGTGCGCTCGCTCTTCGTTCAGCCAGAACACGGCCGGCGTTGCAGAGAGTCGCGCGCGGCTCACGGCGAGCTTCACCCAGTCTTGAATGGGCGCGTCTTTCACTTGGCACATGCGCCAAATGTCGCCCTGCTCTACGCTGTGGCTTAGCAGAGTATTGCCCGCCGCATCGACAACCGACACGGTACCGGCTGCGGGTATTTCGAAGGTCTTGTCGTGCGAGCCATACTCTTCGGCTTTCTGAGCCATCAGGCCAACGTTTGGCACGGTACCCATGGTCGCAGGGTCGAGCGCACCATTGGCTTTACAGAAATCGATAACCTCTTGGTAAACGCCGGCGTAGCAGCGATCGGGGATCACCGCCTTCATGTCTTTTAGATTGCCATCCGGGCCCCACATCTGACCCGAGCTGCGCAGGGCGGCCGGCATGGAAGCGTCGATAATGATGTCGCTAGGCACGTGAAGATTGGTGATGCCGCGATCCGAATCGACCATCGCCATTTCCGGGCGCGCCGCGTAACAGGCTTGCAGATCGGCTTCGATCGCTTCGCGCTCTGCAGCGGGCAGTGACTTGATTTTGGCATAGACGTCGCCGATGCCGTTGTTGAGATCAACACCAAGCTTCTCGAGTGTAGCCGCGTGCTTTTCTAGCGCGTCTGCGTAGAACACCGACACGGCGTGACCAAAGATGATGGGATCAGACACCTTCATCATCGTGGCCTTCATGTGCAGCGAGAACAGCACGTCCTTAGCGCGTGCATCGTCGATCTGCTCGGCGAGGAAGGTGCGCAGCGCAGTCTTGCTCATAACCGAAGCATCTATGATCTCGCCGGCCTGCAGTGCGATACCGTCCTTAAGAGTCGTCTCGTTACCTGCTGAATCTTTGTGGACGATTGTGACGCTGGTGGCAGCGGCAAGGGTAGCTGCTTGTTCGGAGCTGTAGAAATCACCATCGCTCATAGAGGCAACGTGAGATTTGCTGTCGCTTGCCCAGGCGCCCATGGAATGGGGGTTCTTGCGAGCGTAGGCTTTTACCGAAGCCGGCGCGCGGCGGTCGGAATTGCCCTCACGCAGTACGGGGTTTACCGCACTGCCTTTCACGCGGTCGTAGCGCGCCTTGATGTCTTTCTCTTTGTCGTTGGCCGGCTCTTCAGGATAATCCGGCAGCGCGTAGCCCTTCGCCTGCAGCTCGGCGATAGTCGCCTGAATCTGTGGCAGAGACGCCGAGATGTTCGGCAGCTTGATGATATTGGCGTAGGGGTCCTGTGTTAGTTCGCCCAGCTCGGCCAGCGCATCAGACTGCTGCTGATCGGCACTGAGATAGTCTGAAAAGTTGGCGATGATGCGACCGGCGAGGGAGATATCGCGAATCTCGACTTCAACTCCCGCGGCCTTGGTGAAGGCGCTGACAATCGGCAGGAATGAGTACGTCGCGAGCGCGGGTGCTTCGTCGGTCTCGGTGTAGATGATGGTTGGCTTTTCCTGCGACATAGCGTTTCCTTATCATGAGTCTTATAAAGTACTGATTAGCCGAACGATCTTTACGAGATCGAGGCCATTTCGAGGCGCCGAAGTATAGCAGTGAGCGGCGGGTAGTAACAGCGTGCCAGTGGGCTGCGAGGCGGGAGAGGAGAAGGCTTTTGGCATATAAGCCAGCCGAGGCTGACCAAGCCGCTATGAAAATGGTAGCTTACGGGGGCGCTCGTGGCGCTCAATCCCAGCAGCCTTGGAAACACGATAAGCTATGCAGTTAACAACCCATCTCAACGACTTTACCCTCCGAAGCGCAACCATCGACGACGTGCCAAGCATTCTCGGTTTCATTATCGAGCTGGCGGAATATGAAAAGCTCGCCCACGAAGTGGTCGCCACGGAAGACACCCTGCGCGAAACGCTGTTTGGCCCAACCCCCTATGCCCAGGTCATTATCGCCGAGCTTACGGGAGTCCCCGTAGGCTATGCGCTGTTCTTCCATAACTTTTCGACATTTACCGGGCGTCCGGGAATTTATCTCGAAGACCTCTATGTGCAGCCAAAACACCGCGGTCAGGGATTCGGCAAGCTACTGCTAGCTTATCTGGCGCGCAAAGCCGTTGACATGAACTGCACCCGAGTCGAATGGTCAGTGCTCGACTGGAACCAGCCAGCAATCGATTTTTATCGTTCGATTGGCGCCCTGCCGATGGACGGCTGGACCGTGCAGCGTTTGGACGGCGATCGCTTGGCGAGCTTTGCCAAAGAGTTTAAGTAAATTTTCATTGTGCAAAGCGGATCCAAGTAAATTGTTGATGGGGTCTGCACACTGCGCTTTTGATTACCCAGCGGAGAGCATTGAATGAGCGAGATCGTATTCGTCAACGGCCAGTTTCATCCCAAAGAAGAGGCAGTGATTTCGGTTTTCGACCGCGGCTTTATTTTTGGCGACGGCGTGTATGAAGTAGTGCCCGTTGTGGGTGGAGCCATGGTGGACAAAGACTATTTCCTACAGCGCCTAGAACGCAGCCTCGGCGAGCTGCGAATCGCCTGGCCCTGCGAGCCCCGTGAACTCCTTGCAACACTGGGCAGCCTGATAAGCCGCAATGAGATCAGTGAAGGCATGGTCTATGTGCAGATCACTCGCGGCATTGCCGATAGAGAGTTCGGCTTCCCCAAAGACTCGTCACCCACTTTGATGGCATACGCGAAAGAAGCCGCGTTCCTCGACGCCCCCGAAGCCCGAGAAGGCATCGCCGTCAGGTCCACGCCCGACTTACGCTGGAAACGGCGCGATATTAAATCGGTGAATCTGCTCGGCCAAGTGCTCGCAAAGCAGGACGCTATCGAGCGCGGGGGCAAGGAAGGCTGGATGGTAGAGGACGGCTATATAACCGAAGGCGTCTCGTCTAGCGCGTATATCGTGAAGAACGGAGTGATCATCACTCGACCGTTGACCAATGAGATTCTGCCGGGGAGTCGACGCAGGACTGTGCTCGAGCTGTGCGCAGAAGAGAGCATTAGTCTCGACCAGCGTCTTTTCACGCTAGAGGAAGCGTTTGCGGCCGACGAGGCCTTCATTAGTAGCGCGACAACAATCGTGCACCCGGTCGTTAGCATAGACAATCAGCAGATTGCCGACGGCAAGCCCGGCCCCATCACGCAGAAATTACGCGCACGCTATCTAGAACGGCTTCATGATGAAGCTAAGAATGCCTAACAAGCAGGCCACCAGCCTAGCGAGCTAAGAGCAAGGAGTTAAGCACAGGAAGTTAAACTAAGCGCTGCGAAAAACTCAGCACCTGCTCGATACGTTCTGCGCCTATCGCGACCATCAGCAGACGGTCCACTCCCAGCGCAACGCCTGCGCAATCCGGCAAGCCATGTTCGAGAGCAGCCAGCAGAGCTTCGTCTATGGGCAAAGTCTCTTTTCCCTGCGCACTTCGTTTGTCGTTGTCCGCATCAAACCGCCGCCGCTGCTCTTGGGCGTCGGTCAGCTCGTAATAGCCGTTCGCTAGCTCCATGCCGTTCACAAATAGCTCGAAGCGCCGCGCGACGAGATCGCCCTGCGCATCTGGCTCTACTTGCGCGAGCGCCGCCTGCGCCGCAGGATAATCGGTAATAAAACAGGCGGGCGGCAGAAGCGGCTCAATACAGTGGCTGAGCAAGAGCTGCAGCTTATCGGTACGACTCAAATTTGCAGCTTCAAGATCGATGTGCGCGTCCACCGCACGGGTAATCGCCTCGTCGCTCGCTCGGTGTGGATCGATGCTCAGATGCTGAGAAAAAAGGTCACGGTAGCTCAGGCGCGGAATTTGCGCAGGGGCAATTTTGCACTCGGGCGAGAAATAGGTAAGCACCTCGTTAACTAAAAGCTCCACCTCGTCCATAAGCTGCTCTAGCGTGAAGCCCGGGCGATACCATTCCAGCATCGTAAATTCACGGCTGTGCTGAGGGCTCGCCTGCTCGTTGCGAAACACTTTTCCCAGCTGATAGATCGCGCCGCTGCCCGCCGCAAGCAGACGCTTAAGGGGAAACTCGGGTGAGGTCTGGAGATATAGCTGCGATTGATCGCCAGATTCCAGTCCCTCACTTGAAGCCGCTGCGGGGTTCAGGCAGAAAGAATCAATATAGAGATCGGTTGCCGTGGTCGGCATTAGCGCGGGGGTATCGACTTCTAGCACAGCGCGCGCGGCAAAAAATGCCCGTAGCTGTGCCAGCAGCGCTGCACGCTTGTGCAGGGTGGTGAGGCTTGCGGTGGGTCGCCATTCTGTCTGCATGGTTGTCGTAGACTCTTAAGCGTACGCCGCAGCGGGGCGCAGCAAGCGCGCCCCTTTTATTCCGCGCGGCCTATTTAGTTACGCGGTTTTGGTATTCGGAAGTGCGAGTGTCTACGCGCAGCACATCGCCAATGTTGACGAAAAGAGGCACCTTAACCACAGCGCCCGAGCTGAGCGTTGCAGGCTTGGTTCCACCTTGCGCGGTGTCGCCCTTGAGCCCCGGATCGGTCTCTACGACTTCAAGCTCGACAAAATTTTGCGGCGTTACCGATATGGGCGCTTCGTTCCATAAAATCACCGTGTAGATATCTTCTTCCTGCAGCCAGATTTTCGCGTCGCTAATGGCGGCTTCGTCGGCGGCAAGCTGCTCGAAACTGTCGTCGGTTTTCATGAAATGCCAAAACTCACCGTCGGTGTAGAGATACTGCATATCGGTCTCAAGCACGTCTGCCGCTTCAACCGACTCACCTGACTTATAGGTTCGCTCCCATACGCGGCCGTTCTTAAGATTGCGCAGTTTCACGCGGTTGAACGCCTGGCCTTTACCCGGCTTGACGACCTCGTTCTCGAGAATAGAACAGGGCTCGCCATCGATTAAGACCTTGAGGCCACCCTTGAACTCGTTTGTAGAAAATGTCGCCATGTTACTTGCCTCTGTCTGTGCCGCTGTTGAGCCGCAGTGCGATCCTGTTTGCTGAGCGTCGACACGACTTAAATGTCGCTTACCTGCTATGCTTTAGTGCTTAAAGGTTGTCGAGAATCCTAATGCCAGCGCCTAGTTTATCAATAATCCAGTCCGATGTGCCGGTGTGGCAGCAGATGTTATCCGATCTCGTCACCGATCCCCAAGAGCTGCTTGCGTTAATAGAGCTTACCGAAGCCGAGCTCGCGCCCAGCGCCCACGCCGCGCATCAATTTCCGCTCAAGATTCCGCGCTGGTTTGTCTCTCGCATCCACAAGGGCGATCCGCAAGACCCCGTTCTGCGTCAGTTCTGGCCGCATCGGGACGAAGAGACCCAGGTTGCAGGCTATATTCACGATCCCCTGCAGGAAGCGCAGTTCAATCCCGTCCCGGGCCTGCTGCATAAGTACACAAGCCGGGTTCTGCTGACCGCCGCACCCCACTGCGCCGTGCACTGCCGCTATTGTTTCCGGCGCCATTTTGACTACGCCGGCAACGCGCCAAGCCGCGATGACTGGCAAGCTGCCTTCGCGCACGTGGCTGCCGACACCCGTATTCGCGAGGTAATACTGAGCGGCGGCGATCCTCTCGCGCTGTCGAATAAGCAGCTGGGTTGGCTGCTCGATCAGACCGAGGCGATCGATCACGTCAACACGCTGCGCCTCCACACCCGCATGACGGTGGTGCTGCCTCAGCGCATTGATGCTGAACTCTGTGAGCGCTTGGGCCGGTCACGGCTCAAGATCATCGTCGTCTCGCACTGTAATCACGCTCAGGAGCTTAGCTCTGATAGCGCGTTTGCGTTCGACGCATTAAGTCAAGTTAAAGCCACTTTATTGAACCAATCGGTGATTTTGAGCAAAGTTAACGACAGTCGGCAGACGCTCCAAACGCTCAGCGAAGCCCTGTTTCAGCAAGGCGTGCTCCCTTATTACTTACACCTGCCCGATGCTGTAGCCGGCACGGCGCACTTCGATGTGGCGCTGGCTCGCGCGCAGTCGCTCATCGCACAGCTGCGCGCCGAGCTGCCCGGCTATCTCGTTCCAAGACTAGTCCGCGAAGAGCCTGGCAATACCTCGAAAACCCCCTACGCCTGAGTTTAGAGGCCCGCATGCTCTGCCTTGAGAAAGCCCTCAGGCATTCGAATCACAGCACTCGGCGCTTGAGAGCACACTGAGCGCAATGACTCGATCAGTCGCACTCAGGCAAAGAGCCCTGTACACAGTTGACGGCGCTCAACACCGTTGAGAACTTACATCCGCGGCCGACACAGTAGACACCGCTAACTGCACCGCGGCCCGGCAGCTGACTGCCTCCGCAAATGATGACGGCGCGCCGACATAAGCCAAAAGAGACACCCACGTGAGCGACAACGATTCCTTAGAAAATGACGAGCTACTAGATGATCGCGGACAGGGGGAAAAGGTCGGTTCGCGCTTTACTCTGGCGGTGTGTCTGCTACTTACTCTCGCAATGTGCGCGTTCTGGCTAATCAGCAATTACAACACGCAGAACCTGCTGCGCCAGCAGGCCGATCAACTGGGGCAGACAGTGGCGGCCCAAACTGCACTGCAAATGACAGAGTTCGTGCTCGCCAACGACCGCATCAGTATGAATGTGGTCTTGGACGAGCTTATCCGCGGCACTTCTTTCGCCGAGCTCGCGGTCATTAATACGGATAGTGAAGTCATTGCCTTCGCGAGCCAGACTCTGCCTGAGCCACGCGCTTTCATTCCTCTGCCTTTTTCACTGAGCCGCGAGCAGGCAGAATACAGTGAGCCTATTAGCCTTCGCGGAGCAACCGCAGGGTCTATTCGCCTGGTGCTGGACCTGAGCTCGGTCGAGGTTGCCATCATCAACAATTTGTTGATGGTTCTCGGGCTCGCTATTCTGCTCGTGCTCGTCGCCTTCGCGCTCACCACAACCTATTTCAATTATCTGGTTAGCTTCCCGGTAAACCTGCTGGCACAGGCGCTCGCGAATATTCGCAATGGCGTGGTCGAGGCCAGTTTCGAACCCGAGGGCGATGATGAGATAGCTCGTGCGATACGTGAGTACAATCAAACCGCCGAGTTCCTGGTGCAGAACACCTTCCTCGACCGCTTCTCCCATCAGCTCCCCGAGTTCGAGCCCGAGCGCTACACCGAGCCCGGCCGTCAAGAGGTTGCGGTGCTGTGTTTGAAGATGTCTAACTTTACCTACTTGGGGTCTACGCTGCCCGAAGATCTCTTTATCAACCTGCGCAATAAGTACTATTTCTTCGCGGGGCAGGTCAGCGAGCTTTATAACGGCGTAGTGAGCTCGTGCACTGAAGACGAAGTAATCATTCACTTCGGCGAATCGGATCATGAAGAGGAGCAGGCTTTCTATGCGATCTGCGCCGGCCAGCTCTTTCTGCGCTTGGTGGAAGAGATCAATAAGCCTTCGCTGCCTGCGGCCGCCGCTTCCGACGAAGAAGACGAGGCGCTTAACTGGAAGCCGGAGCGAACGCTGACTCGGGAGCGGGAAGCG